>RFOM01000070.1 GCA_009926615.1 Pseudomonadota bacterium | reverse complement strand
TGGAAGATGAACGTGGCGCTTGGCGAGCAGGGTTCCTTCACAATTTTTGATGCTTTCAAGTTTGAAAATCATTCGGGAAGCTGCAGCGACATCAGGGGACAAAAGATCAATTATACTGCAACAAAAATGTGATCCAGAATATCAGCTGCGTGATCCGTTGGGTAGTTTTTTTGGATTTCAAAGGTATTGCGCGACCTGAAGAAAGAGTCGTGGTTGACACTCCATAAAACATCGACTATTATGGAGTTAGCTCCATAAAACGAACAACAGGCCATAATTACGATGTTTTATAGAACAGTCAAGCCTTCAACTCAATCCAGTTTCTTTATCTTTGGTGCCCGTGGTACCGGCAAATCAACCTTCATCGAGCACCAACTGCTGCCATCCTGGGGCGTAACCGTTCCCCCTGAACTTTTGCTCAAAGGAAAGTGGAGTTTTGAAAACGTGATGTACTTCGACCTCCTCGACGACGAGGTCGAGGAAGCGTTGGCCAAAGATCCAGAGATGCTGAAGCGGGAACTGGCCGCACTCAAAGAAAAGCCAAAGTGGGTGATCATCGACGAGGTACAGAAGATCCCGCGTCTCCTTGATGTCGTTCATTCACTGATCGAAAAGCAAAAAATCAAGTTTATACTCTCAGGTTCCAGCGCACGAAAGCTCAAAAAAGAAGGCGCCAACCTATTGGGAGGTCGCGCTTTTGAGTACTCGCTCATGCCACTGACCTCGATTGAACTCGGTGACTCGTTTCACCTGGATGATGTGCTGAATTTTGGCTCACTTCCGGCGGTGTTTTCGTTTTCAGCGAATGAGGACAAGGGCAAGTTTCTACGCAGTTATGTCAGGTCTTATGTAAAGATGGAGATTCAAATCGAGCAACTGCTGCGCAAACTCGATCCGTTTCGCGAGTTTCTCGATGTTTCGGCACAGATGAACGGCAAGATTCTAAACTTCACTCGAATAGCGCGTGACGTTGGTGTCGATGTCAAAACGGTTCAGCTTTACTATCTCATTCTCGAAGAAACCTATCTTGGATTCAGGCTGCCAAGCTTTCACCATTCCATCAGGAAATCACAGATCCTCTCGCCGAAGTTCTACTATTTCGATGTTGGCGTGAAGCGGGCGCTTGAGCAGTCTCTTCACGCCGGCCTCGCCCCCGGTACTTCATACTACGGCGAGGTCTTCGAACATTTCATCATCTTGGAATTTTATAGATTGAATCTGTATCATGACGCCGATTTCCGCCTGAGTTTTTTCGCAACCAAGGAAGGCGCTGAAGTTGATCTGGTTCTGAGCCGTGGAAAAGAGGTGATCTTTGTTGAAATCAAATCCTCGGAGCAAATTGACCCGACCGAAGTGAGAAAACTGAAAGCCATTGGGAAAAACGTCGCGACTCAATGCTACTATCTTTCCAAGTGCAAGGTGCCACAGGAAGTTGAAGGGGTGCGCTGCCTTCCCTGGCAAAAGGGCCTCAAAGAAATATTTTCTTGAACAGCTCATCGACAGTCATATGTTCCGCAATAGCCGCGGAGACTCATTCACCCTTCCGACGATGAACTCTACGTGCGCCGTTTCCAGAAATAAAGTGCGCCCAATTCGCTTCCCTCATAGTTTGCAACCAGCTGTTGACCGACAAATTGTTCGGCAAGTTGTCCATCAATCGCCGAAACCAGATCTTTCCGGCTCAAAATATTGGCTGAATTTCTCCCACAAAGACGCTGAGCAAGGCCAATATCGAGAAACATCGGATTGAAACTATCTAAACTGATTGCCCTTGTGCCGCTGTCCAGGTTGCACCTGACAAATTATTACGACATGTTTGCAAAATCCTGGAGGCAGAGCGATAAGCTGCCCATTGCCCCTGCCAAAAGAACCAGACTCAGGTGAGAAGTCCAGACAGCGGATATTTGTCATTTTCAATTGAAAGAGTGTAGTTCCCTGCAAAACAGGCACAAAAGATTCAAGCTGCTGAGGCGATTTGTTCAGAAAACCAACATAAACATCACAGTCTGTCGGACAATTGCCATAGCCTTACCACTGCCCGGCCAGCAAACTCCAGAATGTTGGCCATTGGAAATTTAAGGAACGCGCTTTAAACGCCTGTGCGCCACGAGGCGCAAGTATGTACGGAGGTGAAAGTCCCTCATGTAAAACCCAAACCTCAGGGATCACATCCCCGAGTCTTGCAGGTCAGGAGGCAACAAGTGACTTGAAGCTAGACAGGTGAACTGGCAGGCCGTAAGCGCCGTCTCAAGTTCTACACTGCCAAAGCTCCCACCGCGGAGTCCATCACACGACTCGTCCAAATAATTGCAACACGTGTGAACAAGCATCTTTTGAAAAAAGGGTAGAATCAAAATATCGCACAGCACGTGCCCTGCGGAAGATGACGTTGAGACAACTTCGGATGCGTGTGTCAAAGCCGGCGGATATTTCAGTCAGTTCCTTAAGCTCAGTGCCGAAGACATCAAGGACCTTCGGCTTTTGGCATGTAAGGCTGCTCACAAAACCAATCAACTCACCGCTGATTAAAAACGCAGAAAATCTCACTGCGATGCAGGTGATTCCAAAAAAGGGCAGCCTGTCGGAAAAGAAAGTCTGGATCATCGGAAATTTAACGACAATGACCAGATGCCGCACGCCTGATTCAAAATAAACATGAGTTACTTTGCGTATCGAAATCAGACTCAGCCTAAAGCCGGACCTGAGCCTCTGGTTTGGAGTCCCTGTAATGTTGAAAGGCCAAAAGAAGCACCCCGCAAAGTATAAGAGCAGAACCGTGAATCATATTTCGGGTCAGTGGTTCGTTGAGGATTTTTCCTGACAAAAACAAGCCAAAGATGGTTTGAAGGCAAACGAATCCGCCGACAAGACTTGGTTTGACCCTCTGAATCGCCCACATATTCAAAAAGTATGTCATCGCTGTTGCGCCCAGCAAAAGAAAAAGCAACCCGTTCCAAAAGCTCAAAGGCAAATCGGCAACAGGTCGGCTCAGTGTCAGTGATACCGGTGATGCAATCCAGCCAAACTCCGAAATTTTTGCATACACAGCCATGACCATCAAATTCATGAATAATCCGTAAACAAAGAACCATGCACTGAATCGCAATGTTCCAAGCCTTGCAGGCGGCTTGCTGACGAGCGCAAGATAAAATGCATAACTCGCAGCGCTCAGAACATTCAGCAAATCAGCCCAGTGTTCGCCCGATCCCGCCATTGAATGAGCAGTCTGAGAATAAGGGTTTACAACCATAAAAACTCCGGCCCCGCCGAGCAGGATGGAGAAAAACGAGATAAGCCGGAATGATTCACGCCCCAATAGAACAGAAAAGACCAATGTGAACAGTGCAATAGACGGTGAAATAATAGAGGTCACGGCAGCCGACGAACTTGGCAGTGCTATAAACAGGGCCATCTGGTTAAAGGTAATTCCAAAGAACGCAAGAACAAGAATCCGCATGTGAACGGAGAAAGGTATACCCGACTTTGTTATCTGACTTTCCGGCTGTGCATCGTGACCGGCAGAATATTTTGATCCTGAAAATAAAGCGCTGAGCAACACAAAAAAAACTGTCGCAAACAAACTTCTCAGAGTGACGACAAAAAGCGGATGTGCATGCGCAAGGACGAATTTGGATGCCACGGGAAGTGCACCGAACAACAACTGCACAAGAAGCAAAGCAAGAACTGCCGGCGTTTGCATTATTTGGCTCCATTCAGACAATACCGCAGATGCTACACCAGCAGACAGCCCGCTGCGGCGGTTCCTGCATTTCCAAGCGAAATCCCGTTCAACACTGCGGTCGCAGGCAACAGCACTGCCTGCCCCTGCATGACTTTCATCGAACGCACACCGCCTGCAAAATGAACTTCAACATTCCCTGAAATCACAAACAGCACACGATGCCCGTTACTTTTGGAAGGCTGCACGGAGACGGCGGCTGAACTGTCCAACCGGCATCGTTCAACATCGAATTCAGGAAAACTCACAATTTGCTGCCATCCGGTCTGCGGCTCAGGCAAAGACACATCGGGAGTCCCGAACGAAGCCGACTCAACGGCTTTTTCGGAATCCCAATGCCCTTGAGTCAATACTTTTTGATTGAACGCGAGAATCAGCCTCTCGTAGACCGGCGTCTGAAATTCTACAACGCACACACCCGCCTGCAGGCTGTGCGGCGTGAAGGGCGGCACCTGAACAACATCACCCAACCCGACTTTGAGCATGTTGAAATAGCTTTGCACGCGCTGCCATGAGGATTCGGCCTGTGCGGCGGCTTCGGCTATTGCCGCCGGAGACTGTTCACCGCATTCACCGTCGAGCGCGCGGCGGTAAACTTCATAACGCCGGACCTCGGCAAGCAGCGCTGACTTGAACTTTTGCTGATCTCCTCCGAATTCGGCCAGTTTGTTTTTGGAAAAGCCGAACAGAAGCTCTCCCTTGCCGTCGGGGTACAATGAAGAATCAATTCCCGTTACAATATAGGTTTCCCACTTCTTTTCGTGAACCTCAATGTAAAGACTGCCGCGCGAACGATCTGCAAAGGGATCAAGAATTTTTAACAACGGAGGCGTCGCAATGGTTGAACCTTCCATTGCCTGCAGTGCGAGATAAGCGGGTAAAGACAAACTTTGCCGCATACCGTTCTCGACGCGGCAGATCCCTCTTTTTTCAATACCCGTGAACCAGACTTCAGCACCCCAAGGTTTGGGCTCGCGGTGCGTGAGAAGAACAACAGGTTCGTCCAGATCAAACCACCCCTGCGCCGGAAGTTCGGCGCGCGATAATGCCGTGCGCGCTCTACGCTCTCCGCCGGATGAAATCTCTTTTTCGATCACTATTTTTGGAAGCCCCGCACCGTTCCACTGCGTATCGAGGTCGACAGACCAGATTCGGCTTTCCGTTTGCATATATTTTTTCCTATTTCTGACAGCGCGGACACCACCAGCTGCTGCGGCCTGTCTGTGTTGCACGACGGATTATACCCTTGCAGCGCTGATTTGAACACCTTTCGCCTTCGCGATCATAAACCAGATGCAGTTCCTGAAAGCCGCCGGACTCTCCGTGAAGACGGCGGTAAGTTGAAACGGTCGAGCCGCCGGCATCTATCGCCTGTGTCAGCATTCGCGGAATAATTTCAGAGAGCTTGCGGTACTCGTTGTGTTTTACACGCGAGCATTTGCGCAAAGGCGAAACACCCGCCCGAAAAAGAGCCTCAACTGCGTAGATATTGCCAATTCCGCCGATCAGATTTTGGTCCATCAGAGCATCTTTGACCGAACGTTCCGAATCTGTAAATTTTTTGCAACTGAAAATCTCAAGCAGACTTTCTTCCTGCAGCGGATCAGCAGCGGTGGATATTTCGCTTGCCGCAACAAAAGGCTTCCAGAAACCGAATCTTCGCGGGTCGACGTAGGCAAGCGCGGATCCGTCTTCAAAAATCAGCGTGACATGCTCATGCAAAGCGATTTTCGGAAACGAAGACGGTATAAATGAGCCGCTCATTCCGAGACTCACGGCGACCATTCCGTTTTCGGTGGACAGGACCAGCTGTTTGGCAATCCTGTACGGTTCAAGAAGCACACTTCCCCGCGAGAAAATGCGTTCAAGGACCGGCTTGTCGAAGGGAAATCTCAGATCTTTGCGGTGGAGGCGAAACTCCGAAAGGCGTTTGCCGGCATACTCGCGCTTCAGCGCGAGGGCGAAGGACTCGACTTCCGGGAGTTCTGGCATTCGGAATCATCTCCTCTGCGCATGAGCGCGTGCTTCCACAGTTGTTTTTGACTGACGATAAACAATTCGTCCAGTTCTCTCAGCCGCGTGCTCAGGACCTTCGCGAAATTCGCATAAAATCTGTGAGCAAATTGTGCGTCCGCCGAAAGTTCCTTCTGAAGAGATTCGCCGTCCAGATAATAAGCAACCAGCGGTGTCTGCGCCGTCACAGTGGCGCTCCTTGGGAGACTATCTATAAAACTCATTTCACCAAAACAACTCCCCGGCCCGAGCTGCGTCAGAAGATGGCCTTCGAGCACGCCGGATTTGCCTGACTTGTAGACACCGACCTGACCATCGAGAACCATGAACATCCCTATGCTGGACTCGCCCTCAATGACGATGTTCGTTCCTTCGCGGTAAACCCTTATTTCTCCAAGGGAATATATTCTTTCAAGCTCGGCAAGCGAAAGTGAAGAAAAAACGGGTAACTTCTGCAGCCTTAACGCGCCGCGCTGAATGTTCAGATAGTCTTGAGAAAAACTGATTTCAGCCGATGCCATACAAGGCGGCCTCCTTGAGGGGAGGATCGGAACAATTTTGCACGACTTGATTCGGGATTTTTGGCGCATGAAACTCGGGCTTGTAAACAAAGAAAATATCAAAGCAGGAGAAGTGCTGGTTTATCGGGGCAAAACTGCCGAACAGCCGGATTCCGGCGGTTTTTTTTACAAACTCGCCATTGTGGTCTCAATCGGCGCTCAGGAGACTGTACTTTCTCCGTTTACCGCTCTTTGGGATGACGACGACGAAGATGAAGCGGCAGGGTCGGCTCCGCAGCGGGTGCCGAAAAGCGTACCGACCGCGGAATTCGGAATCTGGCTTGCACGTCCTGTCTGGGAAGTCGGCGATGCATTGTTTCATCGCGGCCGAAGCGCGCTGGTGACTGAAACAAAAGCCAACGACTTGCATGTTTCGATAAAATATATGGATGAAGCGGGCGGAAATTTTTACGGAAACCTGATTTGGATGGACTCTTCGCCGACGTTAAATCTTTTGCGCCGGAACGCGTCTTGGCCCACCCTCCCTTGAGCGTAAAACCTCCAAAATCTCGGCAGGATGCCTTTTGAGTGCGTTCACCGCAACAAGCCAGTGGTACAATAGGTCCGCCGACTCGGAAAGAAACTCATCTGCATTACCGGTTATGGTGCTGTTCTTGGCCGCGAGAATCGTTTCCGTGCATTCTTCGCCAAGCTTGCGCAACACTCTGTCAATGCCCGCGTTCAGCAGTTTGTAAGTATAACTTTCGGGGTCTGCGCCGCCTGCCCTTGATTCCAATGTTCTTTGCAGCCGCGCCAAAGCCGACCAGCCGACATCAGTCTCGGAAAACTCGCCTTGTGTCTGTTGACCGTCAAAGCAGGTCACCGAATTTCTGTGACAGGCAGGCCCCTGAGGCTCGACTATGGCGAGCAGACAGTCAGCATCACAGTCGGTCAGAATTCTGCTGATACGCAGAACGTTTCCTGATGTCTCGCCTTTTTGCCAGCGGCTTGCGCGGCTGCGTGACCAGAAAACGGCAAGCCCCGAATTGAGCGTTTCAGTCAGTGTTTCCTTGGACACGTAGCCCAACATCAGGACCTGCGCCGTGTCCTTGTCCTGACAGATCATGGGCAGGACCGGCGGCTGTTCCGGTGCAAACGAAATTGCCTTCGACCAGTCGGGAGAAGTGCAAGCACCCTCGATTTTCAGAGGCAACTGCGGGCTTTGTCGGTTGTCATTCATGCGCCATTCTTTCCCATGACAAAAGCAGCATCAAATCAAAGAAAACTGAGCTGCTCCGTGAAACTATTGCAATGCAGGTCAAATGCTTTCCGGCCCGCTCGGGCCAAGACTGAGGAGACTTTTCCATGAATGTGTTCCGGACTGCAACAACTCAGGCGATTCGTGACATCATTGCCGACCATGGAACGGCCAACCGCTTCGGATTAAGCCTGACAGATGCCGACATTGATGCGATCTGCACAAGGGTCGTTGACCTTTTTGAAATGACTCTCAACCTGCGGGCACAAGTCGGAGGCGGAGGCTTGGCAGAATCGCGGCGCGACACCCCCGCAAACCCGAACGCCCCGCAAGCCCTGAAGAGCGGTCGCTGGGAAGAGGATCGCGTTTCAGTTCCGCGCACCAAAGCCGCATCGGAAATCTATGACTTCAGTCACTTGGAAAAACGCTCGCGCGCCGACGCACTGCCGCAGGTTGCTCCGCAAAATGAAGAAATCCCCGACTTAAAGCTCCCCAGAAAACGGATCAGCGTCAGCAGCGACGAACGCGAAGTCCTGCTGCGCAGGGCGCAGTCTCCTTCGGTGGCAGTGACGCAATCGACCTGAAGCTTCGCACGAAACCGGACGGGCTGAAAAACTTTACTCCGTCATTGGGGCTGACTTGGATTTGGGAGCGACTCCCCGCCCTTTAAGAACAGCCACCAGACGCATAAAACAGGGCAAATCGCCGCTGATTTTTACCTTACCGCCAAGATACGCCACTTTCGCCCGCAGGGTCCCTTGCAAAAGCCGGCGGAGCGTCAGGCTGTCGGTCATGACGCAGACGCGCACCTGCCCCTCGGCAATTGCTTTTACTGCATCGGCATCAAGGTGCAGCGAGTCTCCCATGTCGGCAACCAGTGTCCGGCCGGAATCTGCCGCGGCACCTGAATTCCAGCGCGCAGCCGAGACTGTTTCAGGAGTCACGGCAACAAGGAAAAGCGGTTCACCGTCAATGACAAACAAATAATCACCGCGAAAGCCCAGCCGCTCGGCTGACGGCAGAGCCCTGAGGTCGCGGATGACCCATGCTCTGAATTCATCGGCAATTTGCCGCAATGAAGCAGCCTCCGAGTCCCCGCCGGCCGAACTTTTTTCCTGCTGTGCGACACCCGTCCGCCGGTTTTGGAGATCATCATCGGCCATGAAAACCCTGCCGCTCCCTCAATCGTTTTCTGAATTTGGATCGTTCAACGGGAAAGCCATAAAGCAACCGAAATGGCCTGTCCACACACCATCTGCAGGCGACCCTGCATTGTCACTTGGTTTTGCAGTCGCGCAATTCAAGCTTGCGGTGGCGAATTCTGCCGGCTTCGGACGAAGGAATAATTTCTTCAAAACTGCCTGCCCTGCATTTGGGATGAGTCACCTTGAAGCGTTGCGCAACTCCGACCGGAATATACTTGAAAACATAAGGGGTGAGCCCCCCGTCCCAGCCGTCGGCGAGACTGATTTGCGCCCCCGCCGGTTCTGAAAGAATCCGCAGTTGTGCCGTGGGGACCGCGGGATCCTTGCCGAAAACCACATGCTGTGACGTTTGAGCTCCAATCGCACCGATGTTGAATTCAACCCTTTGAGTCGAAAGTCCCGGCCGGCTCAGGTCGACAATGTGCTTTCCTGAGGTCAGGTTGAGCTGCAACGGCATGGACAACGGTTTGCCCTTGTTGAGTATCTGACCGTCCAGCGTTGCGAGGACCTTGATGTCTCCCGGACTGGAGGTGATCGTCACGACCTGCGACACTTCGGCTGTTTTGTTCTTCATCTGGAACATGATGCCAAACCAAAGTGCCGCGACAACAACTATTACAATGACCGGCAATACATAGCCGAGCGACTTTTGATTTCGCCGCACCGGCGGCTCAAAGGGAACCGACGGCGGCATTTCGATTCTTGAGGGCATGGCAGCCGATCGGCCGCGGACGGCCGGAATGGAGCCCGCCTGACTGCGCTGATTTGGCGCTCCGATAAATTGGCTACGGGTGTGCGGCATACTGCTTTTGTTGATTTCCAGCGACGCGGTGTTTTCCTCAAGCTCAAGTTCTTTTTTGCGTCCTGAATTTCCAAGTGCAAATGCAGAACCGCTGCGAATTGAGCCGCCCGAATTTTTCAGCTGGTTGCGGGCATTGGTCATGTTGTTGCTCAAATCGACGACCTGAGCCGAATCACTCATTTCATTGCGCTGCCCGTATGAATTCTGGTTGCGCAGAGCGGTGTCGAATGAACCCACGGGCAGAGCAAGAGTCGAACGCAATCTTTCGCGGGCAGCTTCAAGTTTTTCGGAAAATATATTCTGCATGAAATCGGACATCTCGCCGACAAAAAAGTCCGGCCGGAACTTGTAAAGGAACCTGCTGAGGTCACGGACGGCTTCCCTCCCCGTCTGGTACCTTTGCAGCGGATCGCGGGCCAGAAGCCGCATAACGATGGCATCCAGATCCGGCGGTACACCGCTGTTGTTCACCTGACTCGGCGGCCGTATCTGGCAGGCGCGGACGGCTTCCAGCACGGCGAGATCTTCACCCTTGAACAGCCTTGTCATGGTGAGCATTTCAAAGAGAATAATTCCAACCGCAAACAAATCGGTCCGCGTATCAATGTTGTATCCGCTGGCCTGTTCGGGGCTCATGTAGCGGAATTTGCCCTTGAGCACTCCGACGCGTGTGTTTGAAGCCTGATTCTCGGCCTTGGCGATACCAAAGTCGGTGATCTTAACATCTCCGTCATAGCTGATGAGAATATTTTGCGGGCTGACATCACGGTGGATGATACCCATCGACTTGCCGCTGACGTCGACGGCCGAATGAGCGTATGACAGTCCGGCGAGAGTCTCCATCGCAATATAGCAGGCTATCTCAATCGGAATTCTGTTTTTCTTTTGCTCGGCCGCCGAAAGAACGGCCCTCAGATCCTGACCGTCAACAAACTCCATGACCAGCATGTAGCTGCTGCCGTCAGAGACGAAATCAAAAACCTGCACGATATTTTTGTTCTGGAGTTGCTTGGCAACCTGCGCTTCATTGCGGAACATTTCAACGAACTCGTTGTCCTGCGCAAAGTGCGGAAGAATACGTTTGAAGGCGCAAACGCGCGCAAAACCGTCCAACCCCACGCTCTTTCCGAGGTGGATTTCTGCCATACCGCCTTGCGCGATGCGCTCTGTCAGTATGTATTTAGGTTGGCCCGTTGCCATGCTGACCCTTTGCCTGTGTCAGACGGGACCCACAGCGGGCCACCTGATCCGACCTCAGAGGTATCGGTCAGCACTTATGAAGATTGACGTGTCAAAAAATCAGGGCCAGCGTAAGGTCACACGCGCGAGGGCAGACTGGGCGGAAAACTCGACTTCCGAGGAAGGCGCCGAGGATTTTGAATCCTGCGAAACTGCATTTTCAGGAAAGTCAAAAACAAGAAGATAATCCTGCGACCACCGATGGATATCCGAAAAGAACGGTTCAAGAGTGGTTTTATCGTACACCCGCCGGATAAACAGCGGCGCCTGTTGGGACGGTCCGACTCTCAGTGACAGTGACCAAAGCAGCTTGTCATCAAAATTCAAATAGGTTGACTCGGGGGTGTAGACACTCACAAGCATACCCAGCCGGTTGTTGCCCTGCGAATCGGAAAAAATCGACATTCCTTCGGCTCCGCCGCGCAGGCGGGCCAGACGCTCGCCGACAGCTTTGCGCATCCGGTCGTTCAAAAGAACCGCAGAAATTTCAATTTTATTCTGAAACTGCGAAAATACTGTCATCTTGCGTGTCCAGCGTTCGAGCACGGGGGCATAAAGTGCATCCTCTCCGGCAACCGGAGGAACGGATGCATCGCGCGAACTTACGCAGCCTGCTTGGGCAAAGAGAGAAAAAACAACAGCACACAGGGCGGTCGCTGATGTCCGCACAGCCGGAGGTTGGATGCTAGGCAGCTGTAACACGATTTCTTCCCCCCTGTTTCGACTGATAGAGTCTTGAGTCGGCCAAGCGGATGAGCTCCTGCGCGTTTGCAAGGAGTTCGCCGCCTGACTTTTCGTTTGCATTTGCAACTCCCAAGCTGACAGTTACGGGAATTGCATGGCCCTCATACTCAATTGAAATCAGCTCAACAGCACGTCTTATACGCTCTGCCAACGCAACGGCGTCGTGAAGAGGGGACGAAGTCAAAACACAAAATTCCTCTCCGCCGAAACGGGCCAAGGTATCTGCCGAACCCAGCAGAGGCTTGATTGCAGCGCAGACATCTTTGAGGACAATATCACCGGCATCGTGACCGTAGGTGTCATTGACGGCCTTAAACCGGTCAAGATCAAGCATGATAAATGACAATTCGGTCTGGCTGGTTCTGACGTGCCGGAATTCCTCTTCCAGCCTTTCCATCGCATATTCGCGACGAAAAACATCGAGCATTCTGTCCTGCACCGCCATGCGGTAAATTCTGTCGAAAAGCAGCTGATCTGCACTGCCGTGGGTAAAGTAACGCAAACGGACGTTTCCGACGCGCAACATGTCACCGTGCGCAAGTTCTGCACTCTGCATAACCCTGACGTCATTGACGAAGGTGTGATTCAGACTGCCGAGGTCGGTGACAACCGCCTTGCTGCCCATAAAATCGATCCAGACTTGCACTTTGTCCGCCCGCCGGCCAAGCAGCACAACGGGATTCTGCAACATGAAACGCTTTCCGGCAGCGCCTCCGTCGTACTGCAACAGAACGGGTGAGGCCGATCTGTTCTGACTGCCGGTCAGTGACTGTGTTGAAGACGCAACAACAGTCTTGTCATCATTTGGTTTATCGTCGGCCATCAACTCCCGCCCCGAAAACTGCACTTCCCGCTATCTTACCAGTCCGGCGGGTGAAATTGGAACATCCTGTTTCTACAGACCGCTCACCATCTTGACACCAATCACGTTGGGCAATTTGCGCATTCCGGCAAGAAGTTCCTGTTCCAGAGTGCCGTCAATGCGGATGAGTGACATCGCCATCCCTCCGCGCCTGTTTCTTGAAAGCTCAAACTGGGCAATGTTGATTTGGTTTTTTGCCAAATAAGAACCAATGTCGCCAATCACCCCCGGCCGGTCATGGTTCTGAAGCACCAGCATTTCGCCCTCGGGCTCGATTTCGAAAAGAAAATCATTGATTGAACACAGACGCGGATGTTCGTTGCCGAACAGCACGGCACCGACGGAGGTCACCTCGTGTGCGGCGCCGCCTTCGACGCGCAGTTCAATTCCGTTGCGCCGGACGGCTGTCTCCGAAGAAACAAACTCAACCGCAAGTTCGAGTCCGCGCTTTGCCAAAAGCCTTTCCGCATTAACGTAACTGACGTATTCGTCGCTGCTCGGCGAAACAAATCCCTTTACAGCGGACAACCGCAGGAGCTGAAAGTCATCGGGCTTGAGGTCCGCATTGACCCGCAAACGCAACTGGCGCGGATTGAAATCACAAATTTGCGCCGCAACACGTCCGACTTTTTCGGCAAGCACTGCATAGCGGCGTGATGCCTCGGTTCCCAAAACAGAAACATGCGGCAGGTTGACCGGAGTATCGACAATCTCGCCGCGCAGCGCTTTGAGAGTTTGCAGCGCGACCATTTCACCGATGCGGAACTGTGCTTCCTGCGTGCTTGCACCGATGTGCGGCGTGACCACGACATTCCTGTGGCCGACAAGCTCCGGCATGGGTTTGGGTTCGTTGTCAAAGGTATCGATGCCTGCGCCGGACACATACCCTTCGTTGAGCAATTTGAGGAGTGCCTTCTCGTTGATGATTCCGCCGCGCGCCGCGTTCAGAACAATTGCACCCTTGCGCATTTTGCGCAGTTCAATTTCACCGATCATCCCCTTGGTTTCTTTGTTGAGGGGAGTGTGAACAGTCAGAATGTCACAGTCAGCCAGCAGCTCTTCGAGAGTTGCTCTTCTTTCGGCGCCGTTGCGGCGAAAAACGTCTTCGGAAATATAGGGATCGTAGGCAAGAACCCGCATATCAAACGAACGGCAGAACTTGGCAACACGATGGCCGACATTTCCGAGTCCGACGATCCCGATGGTCTTTTCGAGCAGTTCCGTTCCCGTAAATTCATGTCTGTTCCAGCCGCCCGCCGACGTTGAAGCATGTGCACGCGGAATATTGCGGATGACAGAAAGCAAAAGTCCGAGCGTCAGCTCAGCCGCCGAATTTGTATTTTTGCCGGGGGTGTTAAGAACGAGCACTCCGGCTTCAGTGGCAGCCTCAAGGTCAATATTCCCGTAGCCGACTGCTGCGCGTGCAACCACACTCAATTGCTTTCCGGCCTGCAAAACTTCTTTGTCGACATCAGTTTCCGAACGGGAAATAAGAACGTGTGCGTCGGCGACCTGCGCAAGCAGCTGAGCCCTCGAACAGTCAGGAAAATAGGCGATTTCAGTGGGCAGTGAGAGCGAAAGTTCCGACGGCGGCGAGGTCAGGAGCTGCAAGGCCACGTCGTGAAGTTTACCGGTGATGAGTATTTTAATCTTCTGTGGAACCTGTCCGCCTGAAGTCTGACGCAACATGGAAAACTCCTCTTGTATTTTACCGGTCACTAAACGAGCAGAGACTCCCGTTCAGCTGCCGGCATCCATTGCGGAAGGATTTGCTCAGGCGTTCCCTGAGCAACCGTCCGTCCCTGATCCATCATCAGGACTAATTGACAATCTTGTACTGTTTCCAGCCGATGGGCAATTATGAGAATGGTTTTGCCCGTGAAAAGCTCTTTTACCGCAGACTGAATGGCTGCATCCGTCTCGGGATCAACACTCGCCGTCGGCTCGTCCATCAGCACGATTGGTGCATCAAGAAGCAAAGCTCTGGCAAAACAAATCAACTGCCTCTGGCCGACCGAAATATTCGCTCCCCGTTCGAGCACAGGGCTGTCCAGTCCGGCGGGCCACATGGACCTTACGAAAGCCGCCATCCGGACGGCCTCAAGAACCTGCCAAAGCCGCTCATCCGAGTGAATTCCCAGACGATCAAGGTTGTGACGCAGTGTCCCTGCGAAGAGATGCGGTTCCTGCGGAACGATGGCAAACAGACTTCGGGCTTCGGGCAGGGACATACCGTCCAGAGGCTGTCCGCCGACAAAAATTGAACCCGAATCAATTTGAATCATCTGATAAAGCGCCTGAAAAAGAGTCGACTTGCCGGCACCGGTGCGACCGATAATGCCGACACGGCAGCCTGAGGGAATTGTGACGGATACATTGCTCAACACAGGCGGAAGGTTCGGCCGGTATCGGGCGCTGTAGTTCTCAAACACAATTTCTGCGCCCGAACTTCGGCTGCCACTACCTCGCGTCATGAGCGAACCGGATCCGTGTTCCACCGGCAGAGTGCGGTATTCAAGAATGCGTTCCAAAGAAACCATGGTTGACTCAATCATCGAAAAGCTGCGCGTCAGCCATTGCATCGTGCTGTCCAGACCAATCGACAGACTCATGAGAAATCCGGCAACCCCGACTCCCATCCGTCCGTCGGCAAGAGCCCAAATCACAAAAACAGTCACCACCAGACCAAATAATTCCGACGTCAGCTTCAGGCGGACATTCAGCCAGCGGGTGAGTCTGTTTTGAGTCAGAAACGCAAGCGCATAGTCCGTTTGGAGAACTTTGAGGCGCTGCTGAAATTCTGCAACCCGACCGTAACTGCGGATGGTCTGCATGCCGGCAACACACTCCGTAAAAAGCGACCAGAACGGAGTTTCAAGAACTTTGCTCAGCCGCTGGATTTCACGGCTCGCCGGCCGGAAAAGAAACTGGATCCTCATATACACAAGTGCGCACGGCAAACTTGAAATACAGGCGAGCGGCGCCTGCAGCGCAACAAGCACAAAAATCCAGATAATCTCGGCAATGCAACCGAAAATATCATTGATGTAGTTTGGAATTTCAGTCAGCAGATTTGAATAATCACCGCTGAACCTGCGGACGATGCGGCCGGTCGGATTTTCGTCGTAAAAAGTGACCGGAACGCAGGCCAGATTGGCAACCACCTTGTCGTGCAGGGCGCGTCCTCCGCGCGCAAGAAATCCGGTGACGACCGTCCACGTCATTGCGCGGTAAAAAACCGCAAAAAGAATAAATATTGAAAGAAAAGATAGCCCGCGCTGCGGCGAAACTTCCGTAAAAAAAACACGAAACCGGCCTTCGAATCCGGTCGCCGGAGAACAGGTCGAAGGTGTACAGCCCTCGACCCACAGCGATACGAGCCAGCGAAATCCGTTGGCGAAAAAATTCTCGGTGACAATGAGAAAGATCAGAACGGGAGCCATCCAAAAAATGCCCTGAACGGAAGAAAGGTACCTCGAGTAAAACCCGACGCCCAATTCGCCGGACGCACGTTTCTCCGCAGCGATAAAGCCGGTACCGGACGCTTCGTTCATGCACCGCCCCGCGCAAGTATTTTAGAGAGCCTTGTGCCCTTTTGATTCAGTGTTTCCCACGTTCCTGATTCTGCTATTTGTCCGCCGTCCAGAACGATAATGAAGCCGGCTCTTTTCAAGTGCGCAAGCCGGTGAGTCGCCCAAATCAGAGTTGCAGGAGCGCCCCACTCCGCAGACAACAGGTCATCAAAAAGAATATCTTCGGTGCGCGTATCAACTGCACTCAAAGGATCGTCCAGCAGTATCAATTTTCGTGCTGCAAACTCCGCACGGGCCAAACTCAGACGCTGTTTTTGACCGCCTGAAAGATTCACACCCCGTTCGCCCAGTTCGGTTGAAAGCCCCGACGGCAGTGCAAAAACATCTTCGGCCAGCTGTGCCTTTTCAAGCGCACTGACCACCCGCGAATCGGACATTCCCGACAAATCTTCTTCCGAAAAATAACGCAGCGGAATATTTTCGCGGACCGTTGCTGCTGCCACAAAGGCCTCCTGCGGAACGAACGTCTGAATCCGGCGAAGAAGTTCGAGTGTTTCGCGGCAATGAACTGTCCTGCGGACAGATTCCCTGCGGCCGTCCTTCAGCAAAACGTCAGCATGAAGTTCTACCCTGCCGCGCGTCGGGGTAATTTCGCCCATCAGGGTTTGTATCAGAACTGACTTTCCGGCTCCCACCGGACCGACAATAGCCGTAAGACACGCCGCCGGAATACGGCAGCTGATATCCTTCAGCACCGGCGCTGCGTGTTCCGGCCACTCCACCCAAAGCCCTTCAAGAACAAAAGAAATATTTTCGGCATCAATGACATCAACGGCAGCGAACGGGAATGATTTTTTTTGTTCTTCGCCTTCATCTTTGAACTGCTCTGTCTGAAGCGGCTGCCTGAAGATCTTTTCCATGCGCTCGCCTCCAACCCGCGCCTCCGACAGAATGCGCACAAACCATGGCAGCGGATTGAGCTGCTGCCCGAGAATTGAAGACAGCCATATCGCGGCAAAAACCTGTGTGGCGGAACGACCCGAATGGAACCAAAGAAAACCGGCAAACACCCCGAGTGCAACGAGCATCCACCACGACGTCGAAAGCGCAAACGAAGAACTGTAATGGGCCTTGATTTTTAAATCCTGCCGAAATTCGCGACGCGCCGCTGAACTGATGTCATTGACGAATTTGCCTGACCATCCGAAATAACGGACAAGCCGTGCTGCCTGAATCCACTCGGTGACCAGTGACAAACGCAGATCACTGCGTCTCATCAGTTCACGGTGAAATCGCCGGCCCAGCCACGAAAAAAACAGCGAAACCGGAATCTGCAGCAGCAATATCAGCAATGCGACAAATGCGGCCGGCCCGAGCATTGTCCACATAATAAATACGATCAACGAAGAACTGACAAACAAAACCGGAAAGTCCACCGCAGCGTGTGCATAGTACTCGGCAATATGCCGCGCATCCGTCTGGGCAAGATTGACCACATCCGCCGTTGACCAGCGGGCTTTTGCATCACGCGCCATGTTGAGCACGTATTCATTCAACCAGCGTGTCAGATGAGCCTGAA
>RFOM01000069.1 GCA_009926615.1 Pseudomonadota bacterium | reverse complement strand
TCTTTTGAGCCAGACACAGGCGCGCGACAATGACCAAACGCCGGTCCGCTTCCAGATTGTCAGTCTGCAAAACGGTTCCGTGCTGGTTGCCGGCAAGATGTATTTGACAACCGCCGAATTGAACCCGCCTGCGGTAGTCGGCCCCGGCGAAAAATTCACATGGACGCCGCCGAATTCTGTTTCAGGAATTGACAACCTTGCAGTGTCGGCTTTCAGTATTAAAGCCTTTGATATGGTCGATTCGTCGACACAAATCGCCGCGGTAAAGGTAAACGTTGCTCCCATCAATCAGCCGCCGACGTTGAATCAGTCCTATACTGTTGAGGGTGTTCAGCGAAACGCACCGTATCAGGAAATTTCATTTGAATCGCTGGCGGCCAGCCTTGCTGTTGCAGATCCCGAAGACGTGTCGGGAAGCGATTACAGCAAGATTAAATTCAGAATTGAGCAGATTTTGGGCGGGCAGGGACTGCGGGTCGGCTCAAGCTTCAACACCGCGCTGATCGTTGACAGTGTCAACAACCTCTTTATTCCCGGACAAAAACTCTACTGGATTCCGCCCTCAAACACGGTCGGTGTGTTTGATGCATTCACTGTAACGGTGATCGACAACAATTCATTGCCGAGCAGTACGACAGGCAAGATTAAGATGGATGTATCGGGTCTGAATCTGGCACCGGTCATGGCCTCGAGCGCAACATATCAGACAACCGGTCAAACCAGTTCGGCAACGATGGTTTATTCAACCCTGCCGAGTGCAGTGACCGAAAATACGCCATATAACATCAGCTACAACGACTTGAAGACGGTCTTCGGTCTGAATGATTCGGACAGCCCTTGGGTGACATTTGTCTTTACATCATTGTCCAGCGGTACTTTCAAAAAGAGCTCGACAACGCTGGTCACATTCCCCGGTGCGGGAGTTTCTGCCCCGCCGGCAACAGCGGTTTTGGCCCCCGGCGAGTCACTGCTCTACTATCCGACTTTGGGTTTGAGCGGCAACGGCAAAGAAGTTCTTCGTGTGATGGCATACGACGGTGCGTCATATTCGGCATCGACCGGAATTTTGACCGTGAACATTTCGTCGGTCAACCATGCCCCGACAATTGCGACCACCAATGTTCTTTACGACACAGGCACGCGAAATCTGGAATTCCCCGTCGACTTTGCCGATCTTGCATTCCGTTTGGGTGTTCAGGATCAGGATGCCGCCGACATGGATGCCAACAGCGGTTACAACAACATGAAGTTCCGTATCGAGCAAATTCTCAACGGACAAACACTGCGCGTCGGTTCAACCAGTGCGACGGCGACTCTCGTTGATTCCGCCAACAACGTTCTGCTCCCCGGCCAAAAGATTTTCTGGATGCCCCCGAACAATTCGACGGGAACATTTGAAACATTCCTTGTCACCGCGGTTGACAAATCCGGTGCAAGTTCGATGTCTGTGGGCAGGGTGAGCATCAAGGTTTCAGGTAACAACCAGCCTCCGCAAATCGTTGCTCCGGCAGCATCTCTGCCGAACAAGGCAACGCAAAACCTCCAGTTTGTGCTGACCTATGATGAATTAAAGACGGCCTTGCAGGCCAGTGACGTTGACAGTCCGTGGATTGCCTTCGTCTTCACGGAAATTCAAAACGGAAGTCTCATCAAGGGCTCTGCGCTTCTGAATGCGTTCTCCGCAGCCGCGAGCGGAACAGCTCCTCCCGGAACCTCTGTGCTGGCGCCGACCGAGTCGGTTATTTACATGCCGACAACGAATCTGAACGGCAACTCGAAGCCGGTCTTCAAAGTACGTGCGTACGACGGAGCAGCGTATTCGAACGAAGTTGAAGTCAAGGTTGACATCAACAGAGCCAATTTGCCTCCGTTGTTTACGCGGGTGAACAACTTTACCGGAATTATTCAGGACAGCGTCGTTCCGTTCACTTACGCGGAGTTCCGCGCCAAGACAGATGTTGTCGACACCGACGAGTCCGGCACTCAAATCAAGTTCAAGATCAAGTCAACAACCAGCGGCGTGTTGAAGAAGGTCGGCGCAGGTTCGGACAGTACTTTGGGCGTCAACGACTTCATTTTGCCGAACGAGTCCTACAAATGGCAGGCGAATCAATACTCCTACGGTTTGCTCAACGGCTTCAGTGTTGTTGCCGTTGATGCCGACAATTCCGAAACCCTGACGGCAATACCGGTTTACTTCAATGTGTCGGCACAGAACAGCCCGCCCGTCTTCCTGACAACAAGCTCACTTTCCGGCGCGACCGAGGACACACCCTTCCTGATTTCGCATCAGATGCTCGTTTCGTCGTTCCCCGGTTCGGATGTCGAAAGCGGCTTGCTCAATTACCGAATTACGGAATTCGGCGAAGGGGTTGTGCGCAGAAACAATATTGTTCAAACGACTGCCGACCTGCCCATTGATGTTGTTCCCGGTGAAGTCATTTCGTGGACTCCTCCGCTGAACCGCAACTTCAACAACATACCGGTTGCGGGTTCCGGAACTGTGACCAGCGGTATGACCACTGCGTTTAAAGTGAAACTTCTTGACGGCGTGGGTGCGGTAAGTGCCGATACTAAATCCGTTGATGTGATGATCGCGGCAGTCAACGACCTGCCCGTTTTCGGAGCTATGGTCAACTTGCCGCAGACGACCAAAAACGCAGCCGGCGGTCAGGTCATTTCATTTGACCAATTGGCCGCTGCTGTTCAGGTTGTCGATTCCGACATTCCAGCCAACGTCATTCAGTATCGCGTTGAAAGCGTCGGATCAGGAAAACTGAGGATTGGTAACCTTAATTCCGGTGTTGATGTGATGACTTCATCGCAGTCAACATTCTTTGTCTCTGCCGCGTCCGGTTTGGCCAACAACAACAACCGCAGCGTGGAATTCAACTGGACTCCGCCGCTCAACGGTACGGGCGAATATGTTGTGATGACTGTGCGGGCCTTCGACGGATTCGACTACAGTGCTTCTACGGTTCAGGTGAAAATCGCGGTCAACGGAAGCAATGTTCCTCCGACCTTGGCCGCTTCAGAATTCACTTTGGGCGTTGCCGCCGGAACCGTCGGAACAAAACAAAACGTACCAATCGTGATTAATTATGATACTTTGCTCGCCCTGTCGGGAGCAGCGGATACCGACTTTACGCCAATCTCATTCAGAATTCTGAATTTGGACAACGGTAAGGTTCAAATCGGCAACCGTGTCGTGACACTCACGGGTAGCACAATTACTCCTGCATTGATTCTTGGCCCCGGCGAGTATCTGACGTGGTCGCCGGCCCCCGGTGCGCGCGGTCTTGGAACCCTTGCACCAACGGCATTCACGATTTCAGCCTACGACAATCAAAACGAGTCGACTGCGAATGCAACTGTCAAGGTGAACGTCGAGGCGGTCAATCTGGCTCCGACGGTCAACGCGGCATACACATATCAGACAGGTGTCCGCAACGCAGAGTTTGAAATCGACTTTGCAGACTTGGCTTTGAACCTTGGAGTGGCCGACGTTGAAGATGTTCCTACTTCGCCGGCTCTTCCGTTGCCCTCGGCCACCGGTTATCAAGCGGCTCTGCAGGACAGATACAAGAACGTTACTTTCCGTGTTGAACAGCTGTTGGGCGGCGTTCAGTTGAAGATTGGTAATTCAACATCCTCTGTTATTTTTGACTCCAACAACCGTACGGTGTTGCCCGGCCAGAAGCTCTACTGGAAGCCGCCGGTCAACGGAACGGGCGTCTTTGAAGCGTTTACAGTGACGGTCATCGACAACAACGCACAGCCCAGTAGCGTGATTGGTAAAGTGTCCGTCAACGTCAACGGTACGAATGTGGCCCCGACCATCAGCGCACAAGGTCTGATTACAACCACAGCCCGCGAAAATTCACCGTTCACCATTACATATGATGATATTAAAAATGCGTTGAACCTGAGTGATGTGGACAACGCATGGGTAACTTTTGTCGCTTCGGCCATAAACAACGGTACGGTCAAGAAATCCTCAAACTCCTTCACAGCCTTCCCCGGCGCAGGAACATCGACTCCTCCTTCGGTTTCAGTTTTGGCACCGAACGAATCCATCGTGTTCTATCCGCAGGCCGGATTGAGCGGCAATGACAAGGAAATTATCACTTTCTACGCATACGACGGCGATAAATACTCAACGGTTGCCGGAGTTGTGAAGGTCAACATCAGTGCGGTCAACCAAGCTCCGTCACTGGCAACTTCGTCCTATACCTTCAGTACCGGTCAGAGAAATCAGGCGGTCGAAATCGACTTTGCCGATCTTGCCCTCAAGCTGGGAGTTGCAGACCGCGAAAATGTGTCTACAGCTGCTTTCACATTGCTTCCTTCCGATTCCGGTTATCAGAGTGCGCTCTCGGCCCGATTCATTAAGATGAGCTTCCGTATTGAACAGGTTTTGGGCGGCCAGCAACTGCTGATGGGAACGACGGTAGCGACGTCTTTGCCGGTCGACGGCACGAACAACCTGTTCCTCCCCGGCCAAAAGATTTTCTGGACACCACCCAACAACGCGACCGGCAGCTTTGACATGTTCCTTGTCAGTGTTTTGGATGAACAGTTGCTCGCAAGTGCGGGTGTGGCCAAGATTGCGGTTCAGGTCAACGGCGGCAATGCAGCACCGGCTGTCACGCAGCCGTCCGGTGTGTATCCTTCCAACGTGACGCAGGATACTGCTTTTGCAATTTCGTATGATCAACTGCGGTCTTTTGTTGGCGTCACCGACTCGGACAGCCCTTGGGTGTCGTTGGTTTTGACCTCCATTTCAAACGGAGTGCTCAAGAAGGGTTCGCAGGTTCTTGTTGCCTATCCGGGTGCTGCGACCGGCGCTGCACCTTCGGGTAGCTCGGTTATCGCGCCAAGCGAAGTTTTCACTTACGTTCCGACCGAAAGACTGTCAGGAAACGGCAAAGAAATTTTGAAACTGAGAGCTTACGACGGGGCGGTGTACTCGGGTGAAGTGACGGTTTCCGTGAATATCAACCGTGTAAACCTGATTCCTACGCTTTCTGCGATTAGCGACTTCGGCGGATTCAACCAAGGCGAAACGAAGGAGTTCTTATTCTCCGACCTTCTTTCACGGTCGAATGCCGCAGACCTTGATGAAAGCACTTCCGGTGCGCTGCGCTTCCGAATCAAGAGCGTCAATTCCGGAGTTTTGCGCCGTCGGGCAGCCGGCGGAAACACAACTTTGAATGCCAATGATGTGATGTCGGCGGGCGAGACGTTCGACTGGACCGGTGTGACGGGAGCCAGCGGCCGACTGAACGCATTCAGCGTTGTCGCACTGGATCATGACAACGCAGAAAGTGCTGCAGCAGTGCCTGTGTTCTTCAATGCGGCGTTCGTAAACAGCGCTCCGACTTTTGCTTCAACACTCCCCGGCCTGACGGGCGCGGTTGAAGACACTCCGTTTGTGATCACGCACCAGATGCTGGTTGCCGGTTTGCCCGGCTCGGATGTTGAAACCGGACTTTTGGATTATCAGATTACAACGCTTGGCGAAGGCACTCTCAAGCGCGGCAATATAACACTGACAACTGCAGATTTGCCGCAGATTCTTCGCCCCGGCGAGAGCGTCACATGGACTGCGCCTGCGAACCGGCACAACGGCAACAAACCGTCGCCGGCCGGCCCGACGACGGCATTTAGTGTCAAGCTGCGTGATGATCTTGGATTGCTGAGCAGTGCTGCTGAAGCTGTGAAAGTCAATGTTGCTTCGGTCAACGATGCGCCCGTCTTCGGAACGGTCAGCAAGCTGAGCAGCACGGGCAAGAACAACGGTGTTCCTCCGCTCAGCACAAGAACCATTCTTTACACAGATATTGCTGCATCGAATCCGGTTACAGACCTCGACGCCGATTCGATTACCTATCGAATCGAAAGTGTCGGTTCCGGAAAGCTGGAGTTGATTGGGGCGAGCGGTGCTGTTGATGTTGCCAACCTGATGTTGACCCAGCAGGCGATTATTGCTCCTGCAATCGGTTTAACAGCAAATATCAGCAATGAATTCCGTTGGACCCCGCCACTCAACGGCACGGGCGAATATCTGGTGATGACCGTGCGTGCGTTCGACGGAACCGAATTCAGTGCCTCGACAACCGAAGTCCGGATTGACGTTATTGGCTCGAACGCTCCGCCGACTGTTGCTAAAACCGCTTTCACAATAGGTGTAGAGGCAGGAACTAGCAGCACACAGCAGGGCGTGCCGATTGTGATCAATTACGCAACCCTTCTTGCACAATCCGGTGCTGCGGACACAGACCTGACACCGCTGTATTTCAGGGTCACGGAATTGAACGGCGGGACACTGGTTTACGGATCAAGAAAAGTGACAGCCACAGGACTCATAAGCCCTGTATTGACCATCGGTCCCGGCGAGTGGTTGACATGGACACCGGTCAGCACGGCCGTCGGCGTCCAGAGTGCATTTAACATCAGAGCTTTCGACAATATTGCCCTGTCGGGCGGTACGGTCACGGTCAGTGTGAACATCAACGCGGTCAATCAGCCGCCGACACTCAATGCGTCAGCACTTTTCGATGCTGTGCGTAATCAGGACAAAGTGCTGACCGTCAGCGACCTGATCACTGCCCTCAATGCTTCCGACCTCGAAGACGGAAACAACGCAACTCTTCTCAAATTCCGCGTTGAGCAGGTTCTTGCCGGCGGTACTCTTCGGATCAAACCCCCCGGCGGTACACCGACACCGGTTGATTCCACCTTCAATATTTTTAACGGCGGTGAGTTGATTTGGACTCCGCCGAGCAACATGACCGGTATCTACGAAGCGTTTATTTTGAGCGTGGTGGACAAAGACAACCTTGCGAGTGCAACGACGGCACGCATTTCTATGGACGTTGAAGGACAGAATGCGAGACCCGTGCTGAATTCCGATTCGACGCTGACGACGACCGATTCAGGAACGGTTGTCGTAGGGACCCTCCCTGCGACGGCCAATGAAAATACGCCCTTCCTCATCTCCTATAACGACATCAAGAATACTCTCAAACAAAATGACACCGACAGCCCTTGGGTGACGTTTGTGGTGAAAACCGTTTCGAATGGAGTGTTCAAGAAGAGCGCAAGTTCACTAGTTGCGTTCCCGAGTGCGGGCGTATTGCCGCCTCAGGCATCTTCCGTCATTGCTCCGTCGGAATCTGTTCTCTTTTATCCGGATTCGACTGCTGCCGGTGCAACCTACGAAATTATGCAGGTCTTTGCGTATGACGGTGCGGCATATTCTGAAAAGTCCGGACGCTTGAAGCTGACGATTGCCAAAGTCAATCAGGCACCGACTTTGAATGCTTCGTTCCAGTTCACCGGAACCCGCAATACGGTTAAGCCCATTACGTTTGCAGCGCTTGCCGGCAGTCTGGGTGTGTTGGACCGCGAAGATGTGATTGGTGCCGACTACAGCAATATGAAATTCCGAATTGAGAAATTCCTCGGCGGGCAGGGGTTGACGATCGGTGCATCCTCAACCGTGGCGCTTCCGTTCAGCGACAGCAACAACCTGATGCTCCCCGGAGATACGTTGTTCTGGACTCCTGCAAACGATTTCGTCGGTTCAACTGATGTTGCCTTGGTCAGTGTTTTCGATTCTACCGGCCTCGGAAGTGCAACCGTCGCAAAAATCTCGATTCAGGTCGACGGCACAAGCATCGCTCCCATTCTTAAGAATCCTGCTTCGGTATTCCCGATTGCAGCCAAACAGAACACGCCTTTTGTTATGACCTATGACCAGTTGAAATCATATGTGAACATGAGCGATGCGGACAGCTCATGGACTTCACTGGTGATAACCAACATCAACACAGCGAATGGTATCCTCAAGAAGGGTACAGCAACAATGACAGGTTATTCTTCGACGGGTACACCGACTGGAACATCTGTTATCGCCCCGACCGAATCGATTGTTTACATTCCGACAACAGGACTCAATTCGACAACTGTAAGTCCGACGACATTGTTTACGGTCAAAGCCTATGACGGTCAGAATTATTCTGTTGTCAACGGCGCTGTTTCCGATGCTTCGGCAGAAGTCAAGCTTGTTGTTGACGCAGTAAATCAGGCTCCGTTGTTGACACGTGTCAATGACTTCACAGGCGCAGTTCAGAACTTGCCGAAGTCATTCTCGTATAACGATATTCGAAATTTGTCGGATGCATTTGATGCTGAGGAAACCGATCCGGTCAATGCACGAAACATCAAATTCAGAATCAAGAACATTAACACAGGAACCTTGGCCCGTACCGGACCTGCTCCACGTTTGAAAGCAGAAATGGTCGCCGGTGATGACATTCAACCTTTGGATCAGCTTGAGTGGACGGGAGCGCTGAATGCCAACGGCAAACTGAACGGTTTCAGCGTCGTTGCGCTGGATACATCCTTGGTTGAAAGCGCGGTTGCAGTGCCGGTTTATTTCCAGACGGCAGCGGTCAACAATCCGCCCGTTTTTGCTGCGACGTCTTTCATTGCCGGCGGCAAAGAAGATATTGCGATGGTGATTACTCACCAGATGCTCGCTCAGGCTTATCCGGGAACGGACCCGGAAACAGGTCTGCTTGATTATCAAATCACAGCCTTCGGTGCTTCCGGAAGTGTTCTTAAACGGGGAACACAAACCTTGAGCGGACCTGATTTGCCGCTTGTCGTCAAGCCGGGAGAGAGCCTGACGTGGATCCCGCCGGCAAACGTGAACTTCACAACGAGCGGAAATGTTGTTGCATTCAAAGTGAAGTTGCGCGACGACAACGGCGGATTAAGCTCTGATACCAAGGATGTTCTGGTTTCATTGGCGGCTGTGAATGATGCACCGGTCATGGGAACTCCGGTCACATTGGCCGGCGCAGTCAAGAACAAGGGCATTGAGCCAATTACCCGTGCGACAATTTCTTATGCGAATATTCTTGCCAATGTTCCGGTTACGGATGTTGAGACGGATGCAATTCAATACAGAATTGAAAGCGTGGGTTCAGGCAAACTTGAAGTCATTGACTCCAGTGGCGCCGCAGCTGACGTTGCGGTTCTGCAGGCGGCAGGCACTCAGGCGATTATTGCTCCGGATTTCGGGGCAACCGGTAACATAAGCAAAACCTTCCGCTGGACACCGCCGCTGAACGGCACCGGCGAGTTTGTTGTCATGAAGTTGCGTGCTTTCGACGGTCAGGACTTCAGCGTTTCGACGGTCGACGTCAAAATGAACGTGAGCGGCAGCAACGCAGAGCCTTCAATCGCTGTCACAGCTGTCGAACTGGGGCAGCTTGTCGGAACTGCGGGTACAAAACAAAATGTACCGTTGGTCATCACCTACGACACTTTACTTGCTCAAAGCGGTGCGACCGATACCGATTTAACACCGTTGTCCTTCAGGGTGACTGAATTGGCCGGCGGGACCTTGGTGTTTGGAAGCCGCACCGTATCCGCGACCGGTGCAATCAGTCCTGTGATGACTGTGGGGCCCGGAGAATGGCTGACATGGACTCCTCCTTTGAATCAGTCGGGACTGCTTGCTGCATTTAAGATGAAAGCCTTCGACAATTCGGCATTGTCCCCTGAAGAGGCGACTGTCAGTGTCAAGGTTGATGCGGTGAACCAGAACCCGACGCTGAACGCGACTTATTCATACACGGGTGCGAACCGGAATCAGGAGTTCGCGATTGATTTTGCCGATCTCGCATACAAACTGGATGTCAAAGATGCCGAGGACGTGACCGGAACCAAACCCGCGGCAGGTGCAACGGCAGATATTGCGACATACTACGGAAAAGTAAGGTTCCGCGTCGAGCAGATGCTTGCCGGTCAGTCGCTCAGAATCGGCAATGACAGCGCAACGGCCGTCGGTGTGACGACAAGCGCAAATACGTTCCTTCCTGCCCAGAAGATGTTCTGGATTCCGCCGACCAATTCAGCCGGTATGTTCCAAGCGTTCCGCGTGAGTGTCCTCGACAGCACCGGTGCTGTCAGCCCGACAACGGCAATAGTCTCAATCAATGTCGGCGGCGCAAATATTCCTCCGGTTCTGACGCTGTCAGAAAAGAAAATCACGCCTGCCTCCACACAAAACAGCCCGCTGACCCTGACGTATGATCAGCTGAGGACACTGTTGCCTGTGACCGATACAGACAGCTCGATGGTCAGTTACGTCGTGACCGCGGTTCCCAACGGTTCATGGAAAAACGGCAGCGTTACTGTTGTGCCTTTCCTCGGTGCTCCGAATGCGCCCACCGACAGTGCGGTGCTTTCCCCCGGCGGAACGTTCTACTACACGCCGAGCGTTGCCGGTAATGACTTGAGTATTTTGACTCTCAGAGCTTATGACGGCGGTGATTACTCCACCGGCGCCGCAACGATTAAACTTGACGTCACTCCGGTCAATCAGGCTCCGACACTGAACGACTCTTATCAGTACACGTCTTCACGCAACAACCCGCTGGTCATTGAGTTCAGTGATCTTGCTTCCAAACTCGGTGTCGCCGATGCCGAAAGCGTGAACCCTGCAGCGGATATTTCGACCCGTTACAACAACATTAAACTCAGGATCGAGGGACAGCTCTCGGGTGTTCAGCTGAAGCTTGGTGCAACACAGGCCGGTGCAACGGCATTCAGTGCAACGAACGACACTCTCACTCCTGCCAATAAGGTTCTTGTCTGGCAACCGCCGGAAAACGGAACAGGAACATTCGAGGCATTCACGGTCACGGTGATCGATTCGCTTGATATCGTGAGCGCACGTATTGCAAAAGTTCTCGTACAGGTCACGGGCAGCAACGCCGCACCGACAGTTTCGGCGACTCCGCTTGTGCTGGGTGCATCGGGAAGCTCTGCAGTGCAGAACACACCTTACAAGATCACTCACAGCCAGATCGTCTCGGCACTTTCGGCTGCAGATTCCGACGGCGCTTGGCTTTCGTTTGTTGTGACAAAGATTTCGAACGGTAATTTCTGGAAGGGATCAACGGAAATTACCACCTATCCTGCGGCGCCCGTCGGGTTTGCACAAGGTTCTGCGATCTTTGGTCCCAATGAAGAGCTTATATATATTCCTACGGCAAACCTTGCGGGTGAGGCTGTTGAAGTCATGCGCGTGCGGGCTTTCGACGGACTTGATTACTCGCTTGAGGCTGTGGTTCAGCTCAAGATTGCCGCGCTGAATCAGGTCCCGACCTTGACTCAAATTGACCAGATGGGTCCCGGAATTCAGGCTGTGCCCTTTGCCTTTAATTACGATTCACTGCGTCTGAAGACGAATGCAGCGGATGCAGAAGAACCGCTGCCTTCCAAGACACTTAAATTTAAACTGAAGAGTATAAGCGGCACGCTGCGCCGAAACACCGGAACAGCTATTAGTCCTAACTGGGTCAGCTTGAATACAACCAATTCCGTTCTTTCGGTGATTAACCCCGGTGACGTTCTTGACTGGAAGGGTGCAGACACCGCCAGTGGTCTGCTTCCCGGATTCAGCATTGTTGCACTCGATACCGCCGGTGCAGAATCAGTTGGTCCCAGAACTGTTTATTTCAACATTGATTCAGTAAACGCAGATCCGACATTCGTGACTCTGGCCGCCGGTGCTCCGACCTCATTGACCGGTGCATCCGAAGACAATCCGTTCATAATCAATCATCAAATGTTGACCAACCTTTATGCCGGACAGGACAACGAAACCGGTGTTCTGAGCTACCAGATTACCGCATTGGGTGAAGGTATTACGTGGTTCAAGGGCTCGACTCAAATTACGACAGGTATGTTGCCTGTTGCCGTGCGGCCCGGAGAAAGCATCACTTGGACTCCCAATCTGAATGTCAACGGATTGAAACCCGCATTTACAGTTCGGCTGCTGGATGACAACGGCGGCGTGAGTACCGAAACCAAGGTCATCAATGTGCTTATTGCGCCGGTCAACGACACTCCGCAGTATGGCACACCGCATATCAATTTGGCTGACAGCACAAAGAATAAGGCAGGCGGTCAGTCGATCAGTTATGCAAACGTAGCAGCCGCATTGCCGGTATCGGATTTGGAAGGCGATGTTGTCGAATACCGTATCGAAGGCATCGGCGCAGGCGTGCTCAAGGATTCCGGCGGCACACAGGTGATTGCGCAGTTGGGTATGCGTCTGGTCAGCTCGGGAACAGCCGTCAACACAACGACTTCACTGACGTGGTTTGCGCCGCAAAACGGAACGGGCGAATACACGGTTATGACCGTCCGTGCCTGCGACCAGACCGACTGCTCGCCGACCACGAAGAACATCAAAATGAAAGTCAACGGCGACAACGACAAGCCTGTGATTGCGAACACTTCGTTCATCCTCGGAACGACAGGCGGAACAATCGGTACAAGCCAAAATGTTCCGCGCAAAGTGACCTATGATGAATTGCTGACCCTCTCGGGCGCGACGGACGTTGATGCAACTCCGATTTCGTTCTACCTGACCAACCTCGACAGCGGTGCTTTAACCTTCAGCGACAACGTTACATACGGCGCGGTTGGCGTTCTGAATCCTGAGCGTTTGATTGGTCCGGGAGAATGGTTCCTTTGGAAGCCGTCAGCAAATCAAACGGATGCGGCTGGAATCAGTGCCTTTAAGTTTGTTGCATTCGACAACCTTGACCGGTCGGTTTTGACAACCTCGGTGAAAGTCGTGGTTAATCCGGTCAACCAGCCGCCCACCGTTCTTGATACTGCTCAATTTACAGTGCCAAGAAATACACCCATCACAATTTCTTTTGCGGAACTCGGCGCAATTGCCAATCTGCAGGACTTCGAAGATGTGGCCGGATCAGGTGCAGGTAAAACCTACCACGCGGGCATGAAGTTCATTGTTGAAGAAATTCTGAGCGGTTCCCTGCAAACGGTCATTTCGGGAACCGAAGCAACAGCGAACGTTGCATCAAGTTTCATTCAGCCGACAAACAGTTTCAAATGGCTGCCTGCGCTTAATGTGACCGGAGTTCAAAGAGCCTTCAAAGTCAGCGTCCGCGACAGAAACGGTCTTGCTTCTGACAAGGTCATAACAGTTCAGGTTGAAGTGACCGGTTCGAATGCGGCTCCGACTACTGTTGCCGGTCCGGTGACCGTAACCGGCGGCAAACAGCGTGAGCCTAAAAAGATTACTTACAATGACCTCAAGACACTTCTTAATGCTCAGGATTCGGACTCCGAGAACATCACTTTCGTGACGACCAGCATTTCCTACGGAACGCTGATGAAGGGCGGATTGCAGCTGCTGCCGTACACGGGATCATTGACCAACGACTCCGGCCTGAACAACAAAATCGGCTACGGCGAAGAAGTGGTGTTTTTGCCTGATTCGACAACCTCCGGCACTCCCGAGGTCATGAGAATCAGAGCTTACGACGGCGCGGCTTACTCGCCTGAAGTTGTTGTGCGTCTGGAACTTCAAACTGTTTATCAGACCCCGACACTCACAGCGGTCGATGATTTTAACGGTTTGACACAGGCACAGGACTATAACTTCACATACGAGAAAGTCAGAGAAAAAGCCGTCAGCTTTGCAAGTCCGGACGAAACCCCGACAGCGCGCCTCAAATTTAAGGTCAAGAGTGTTCCTGCAACCAGCGGTATTTTGTATCGTATAACCAGTGCGGTAGGCGATCCTGTTGTGACCGAGGTTCTCAATCCATCGTCAATTATCGCTCCTTCGGATCGCCTGATCTGGTCGCCGGTAGCGAGCGCTTACGGGCGGGTTATCGGCTTTACCGCAACGGCTATTTTCGAGCATCCCCTGACAGGCGGCGTAACATTTCAGGAAAGTGTTCAGGCCGTTCCGGTTTACTTCAATCTCGCACGCGTGAATACACCTCCGGTGTTTGCGAATGCGGGTGTGAAGATCACCGGAGCATTTGAGGATGTTCCGTATATTCTGCCCTACGACAAACTGCTCAGTAACTACCCCGGTTCAGACACCGAGACGGGTGCTCTGACTTATGTGATTCAGACGCTGCCCAACGACGGTGTTTACAAAAAGTTGAGCGGCTCAAGCGTGAACATTGTCACTGTGGCCAACCTGCCGCTCGCGCTTTTGCCGGGTGAGGCGATTTTGTGGACACCGCCTGCAAACTACAACGGCGACAAGGAAATATTCACTGTAAAATTACGCGACAATGACAACGCGGTCAGCTCTGAAACCAAGTCGATTGTTGTTCAGGTTACGGCCGTGAATGACCTTCCTGCATATGCAGCCAATTTCTACAAATTGCCCAATACGACCAAGAACATCAGCGGCGGACAGCTTATCACTTGGTCACAAATGGCCGCGGCGATTCCGGCAACCGATCAGGAGAACGATGTCATTTCCTATCGCATCGAGTCCGTTGGTTCGGGAACGCTGAGGCTGGGTGAATTTAACACGGACTCGCCATTTGCTGCCGGTTTGCCGGAAGCGATGCCCCGATTGGTTCAGCTCGGCACAGGAAACGGAACGAGCACCTTTGACAAGCTGAACTGGACGCCTCCGCTGAATGCAACCGGTGAGTTTTTGGTGATGACGGTCCGCGCCTGCGATGCTTCAGGATGTTCATTGTCGACCCGTGAAGTGAAAATTCAGATCACCGGCGATAACGCAGCTCCGTCGCTTGCGAACACGACCATCAAATTGGGTATCGACAGCGGATTTACCGGCGCAGGCACTGTTCAGAACAGTCCTGTTCAAATTACCCATGAAACAATGCGACTGGCATCGGGTGCGAGTGACTCCGACCTGACTCCCGTTTCTTTCAGAATTTATACTCTCGAAAGCGGTAAGCTGGACGTGACAACCTTCAACGGCTCCGCTTACCAGACAACAAGTTACAGTGTCGCCGGTGCGCTCAACACGCCTGTGCTGGTCGGGCCGGGTGAAAGCGTGGTGTGGACGCCTGCGTTCAACGACATCAGCAATCCTCTAACAGCTGCCCGTCCTGCGTTCAAATTTAGAGCGTACGACAATCAATACGATTCGGGCGAATTGGCAACCCTGAATGTTCAGGTCAAGCCGGTCAATCAGGCACCGTCCATCACAAACAATCTTGTGTCCTACACCGGAACACGCAATACGCCGTATGCAATTACATTTGAAAACCTTGCAGATCAGCTTGGAGTCGTGGACTTTGAAGATGTAACTCTCACTCCGCTCAAGACGTACAACTCGGACCTTATAATCAGGATTGAGGAAATCACCAGCGGTTCGTTGAGCTCGGGAGCTACTCCTGTCGGCACAGGCCATACATTCAAGCCAACCCAAAGTGTTACATGGACTCCTGCAAACAATGTGACCGGTTTGCAGGCGGCTTTGAAGGTCAGCGTGCAGGACAAGAGCGGCTTGCGCTCTGCGACTATTGCCTCGGTAAATGTTTTGCTCTCGGGTGACAATCTTCCGCCCTCGCTGTCCGTTTCCGGCGGTGGAGCTGTTCATTTGATGGCGACTCTCGGCAAACAAAATCAGGCCTACTCAATTGCGTTTGATGACCTTGCGAACGCATTAAACCTCACTGATGCAGACTCGGCCGTGAAACTCTTCGTTGTCACACAGGTGACCGGTGGTCAGTTGTTCAATGGTGCCACGCAAATTGTTCCTCATGCCACTGCGCCCAATGAAGTTCCTGCTCCTCTTTTGAACGCAAGATTCAGAAAAGGTGAAAGTCTTGTGTTCGTTCCCGATGTATACACTGTCGGCGTGCAGGAGATCTTCCAAGTCCGCGGCTACGACGAAAAGAGCTTCTCGGGCAACATGGCAGTTCAGGTTAACTTTGATCCGGTCTACAGGACTCCGACGATCAGCGCGGTCAGCAACTTTACCGGCCTGACTCAAGGTCAGGATTTCCGGTTCACATATGACAACCTGAAAACTAAGACGGATGTCGTGAGCCTTGATGCGACAACCGCAGAACCTGTCAAGTTCATTATCACATCAATGGGCAGCGGCACGCTGAAACGTATTACCAGTGCAGTGGGCGCGGGCACCGAAACGACAGAAGTCATGGATTCGAGTACTCTGGCCCTCAGTTTGATTAGCAAACCGGAACGGTTCATTTTCAGTCCGGCTCCAAATGCGTATGGTACGTTCAGGGCGTTTAGCATCAAGGCTTACCAGCCGACGGCGGGCGGAGTGCTGCAGAGCGTCAATCCGGTTGATGTGAATGTGGTTGCCACCAAGGTCAACGCACTGCCGACATTTGTCGGCTCAGCGGGAACATCTCCGCTGCCCAATGCAGTTGAAGACCTGCCGCTTTTCATCAGTTACAACGACCTGATGACTTACTACGGCGGAACGGATGCTGAGTCCGGTGCGGTTTCATACAGCATCGTTTCATTGCCGGTGTCTTCGGCAACGTATCAGAAGAGATCGCTTTCGGGCAGCACCGCATTCTTTACCGCGGTTGATCTTCCCGTGACCGTCAGTGCGGGAGATATAGTCATCTGGACGCCTCCGCTCAACGCGAATGCACCGCTTCAGGATGTGTTTACCGTCAAACTGAAAGATCTTGATGACGGTTTGAGTGTGGCTACAAGAAACGTTCAGGCCACTGTCCTGTCCGTGAACGACACTCCTGCATATGGTGCGTCAACGTTCAACCTTGCCAACGGCTCAAAGAATGTGAACGTGAACATTACGCATGCCAATGTGGTTGCGGCGATTCCGTTCAGCGATGTGGAGAATAATCCGGCCGAGTACCGCATCGAAAGTGTGGGTTCTGGAATTCTGTATGAAGGCGGAACAACGACAGCGGTCGTTGCCCAGACCACCCGCCTTGCCTCCGCTTCGGGAACCAACAAGATCACCTCGCTGACTTGGGTACCTCCGAGCAATGCGGTGGGTGAGTTTGTGATAGCCCAGTTGCGCCTGTGCGACGCAGGCAGCTGCGCAGCGACGGTGCGTGATCTCAAGATTACGCTTGACGGATCGAACGCAGCTCCGACCCTTGATGCAGCCAAACTCAACATCAATTTGGGTGTGGACAGCGGCACGACAGGTACCCAGCAGAATGTACCGCTGACGGTGAGCTACGAAACACTCAAGACGCTCTCGGGAGCGAACGACACCGACGGTACAGTTGTAAAGATGCAGATTACCCAACTCAACAGCGGCAAGCTGACCGTGACACGGCTTGTGAGCGGCAGCTACGTGACAAGCGAATACACAACCGCCAATCCTCCTTCAGGACCTGTGAATCTGGATTCAGGCGAGAGCGTTGTGTGGACTCCTGCACTCAATGCAGTGAGTGCAACACTTGATACCGCAGGTACAATCAGCGCCTTCAACTTCAGGGCATTTGACGGCGTGGCAAGCTCGAGCGCAGTTGCAGTTCTCAAAGTTTATGTTGCACCTGTCAATCAGGCTCCGACACTCGATTCTTCGGCAGCTCTGACGGCCAACCGCTATATCGGTGCATCAAGCACACCGATGACAGTGTCCTTCCAGAGCCTTGCAAATACCCTGCATGTTGCCGACTTTGAAGACGTGACTGCG
>RFOM01000068.1 GCA_009926615.1 Pseudomonadota bacterium | reverse complement strand
CGCGCGCGAGCTCGAGCTCGACGACGTCTCCGAAGGCGAAGAGCGCGGGGACGGACTGCTGGCGGCGCCGGTGGAGCGCGTAGTCGCGCGCGGCGAGGACGGCGCACGCGCGCGGGCGGAGGGCCGCCGGCGCCAGCGGGAGGTCTTCGTGCGCGGGCTCAGGCGCGGGCTCCGGGGCGCGCATCTCCGCGGGCGGCGGTTCTTGATTTGGGGCCGCGCGCATTTTTGCCTGCTATTTCTGTTTTTTTGTATTTTTGCATTTTTATACGTGATAATTGTGTGTCTGGTGCTCTATATTTTCGTGTTCTACGCTGCGGCTTTTTTGGTGAAGAGAGGCCAGAAATAGGTTGGAGACTCGTGCCCGCCGCGCTATAAAACAGTTTTGCGCTGGAAGCTTGGGAGCAGTTCGCGGGCGCACAACGTGTATTTAAGAGCGGCGTGGTAGAGTGAATATGAGAGAGTTTAAGTACGAGCTGTGTGACCTCGAGTTTGACCCGGAGGTGTGCGAGCTCCGGCAGCTGACCACCGCCCACCAAGACATCGAGCGCGAGGCGGAGCGCCAGGCGCAGCGCCAGGCGCAGCGCGAAGCCAAGAAAAAAGCGCGGCATGAAGCGGATCTCAAGGCGGATGACGAGTTCAGGAGGATGGCTAAGGAGCGGGAGAACGAGAACGAGCGCGCCCGCCGGGAGTCAAACCAGAGTCTTTACAAGGAAATGAGAAAGAAGGCTGGAGAACTCCGTGCTGTGACTACGGAATGCGATGTCCTTCGCAGGAAACTCGGGAAGCACAAGGGTGGGGTTGCCGTCGATGAGTCGCATGCAGCAACGAGCGTCTCGGAGGATCACGCCTCCATGGAGATTCAGTACAGAGTTGTAGATGAGCGCAGGTGGCTCATCGAGCGAGAAATACAGGAGTTGGAGTGTAAGATTTATGAGAATGAGAATGGCCGGCCCATTCATGAGGCTTTCGGGTCCGATTACGAGTGGGCGGCAGCGTGGCAAGCAGACACGGGCTCTCAAGGCTTTCAGCATGCCGTATTCGGTCCGTTGCGTAAAAGGTTGCGCATTTGCATAAGGTTACAACCCCCGCCCTTCACGCCAAACGCGTGTCCCTTTGGTGATGATTAGCGACGCTCGAAAATGGCGACACGCGTACTCCGGAAGGCGCCAAGAAAAGAGATGGACACTCTGAGCTGCAGAACAAGCTTCAAAGCATGGACGTGTTAGACTTTCCCCGTGATCTGCGCGCGACTGTGGGTGCGCGGTCTCGTGAAGCTTGCATGTCCTTTGCATGAATAAACCTCTACCAACATCCGCAGACTTGCGTGGGAGACTCGCCTGTGAGACTCGCCTGAGAGACTTGCGCGTGGGAGTCGCCTGTGAGACTCGCCTGTGAGACTCGCCTGTGAGACTCGCCTGTGAGACTCGCCTGTGAGACACGCCTGTGAGACTCGCCTGTGAGACTCGCCTGTGAGACTTGCGCGCGGGACCTGCGCGGGACCTGCGCGGGACCTGCGCGTGAGCCGCGCGCTGCCAAGCCCGCCGGAGCTTCGCGCAGCCGAAAGTCTGGCTCCTCGGAAACGCTTGTTTATTACACATAGCGGCGCCCGGAGCACTCGCAACACGCGCGCAGCGTCCGCAGCGCGTCACGCGCGCGCTGCTTCGCCCGAGCCCTCCTGCCTCACGCCGGCCTCGTCGCCAGGCTCGGCGGGCGGCTCGCTGGGCTGCTCCTCGGCGCGCGCGCGCTCGTCCTCAAGGAGCTCGCATGTGTTCGCACTCGCGCTCCAGCGGAAGTATTTCGGGAGCGCCGGCGCCCAGCGGGCAACCTGCGGCTTGAAGGTGACGGTCTTGCGGACCCGGCCTTGTTTTCTCTTGTGCAGCGCGACCTGCCTGCAGTCGTCCAGCGCGAGGGTACTCATCGAGTTGACGTGGGTGCTTCCCTGGCACCGGCGCAGCATGTGCGCGCCGCTCGTGAGTGTAGCGGGCGTCGCACGGCGTTCGCGACGGCCTTTTGGCTTGGAGTTGGAGACCGCCGAGTCTGGTTTGCCCGCACACGTGCCCGGGCGCAATATTTATTGAAATCGCGCGAAAGCCGGTGTCCAAACAAGCGGTCCGCAGCGGGCACGCGGACGGCGACACGCGACGCGCGAGCATGGCGCGAGGCGCCGACGCCCGCGATCCCGCGGCGAGCGCCGTCGCGGTGCAGCGCTCTCTGCCTTCGTACCTGGACGGCGAGGTGCGCCTCTTCAACTTCGGGGAGGACGGAGTCGACCGGCACACGCTGAAATGGTTCTTCGCGATCCACACGGAGCTGCTGGCAGAGTGGCAGGCGAACGGGAGTCGCGACGGGTTTATCCACGACCAGGCCGCGATCCTCGAGTGCTTCGTCAGGGGCACCTTGTACGGGCTGTGCATGGCGGAGACGCAGTCGCTGCTCGACAACGTCGCGCTCGAGGACCCGCACTTCATGACGACGCTCGCGACCGGGCGGTGCTGCTACCGCTTCCCCGTGTTCTGCGCCGTGAGCAACGACCGCATCGAGCTGCTGTGGGTGGCCGAGAGGATGCGGCGCAGGGGCCTGGCGACGCTGCTGGTCTCGCTGCTGAGGCAGCGCGGCGTCAAGGGCGCCGACGGCGTGGACCGCGTGCCCGGCGCGCTCGCGTTCTGGCAGCGCGTGGGCGCGGTGGCGGGCCCGCCCGGGCGCGCGCGGGCGTGCTTCTAGGCGCGCGGGCGTGCTTCTAGGCGCGCGGGCGTGCTTCTAGGCGCGCGGGCGTGCTGGAGGCGCGGGCGTGCTGGAGGCGCGCCGTGCAAAAAACAAGAAGGTAGCCGAGCGCGCGGGCGCGGGCGCGGGCGCCATGCGCCTGCGGACGTTCGCCCTCGCGGCGCTCGCGGCGCTCGCGGCGCTCGCGGCGCCGGGCGGCGCGGTGGAGCTGACGCGCGAGAACTACGAGGCGCTGACGAGCGGCAAGAGCTGCTTGATCAAGTACTTTGCCCCGTGGTGCGGGCACTGCAAGGCGCTGAAGCCGGCGTGGGACGCGCTGATGAAGGAGTACGAAGGGCACGCGGACATCCTCGTCGCCGAGAGCGACTGCGACGGGGCCGGGAAGGCGCTGTGTCAGGAGATGCAGGTGCAGGGGTACCCCACGCTCAAGTACGGCGACCCGCACTCGCTGACGGACTACCAGGGCGCGCGAGACCTGGCGGCGCTGCGGCGCTTCGCGGAGGCGGAGCTGCGCCCGACGTGCTCGCTCTCGCGCATGGAGCTGTGCGACGCCGCGCAGCGGGAGCGCATCGCGGCGCTGCAGGCGCTGTCCGCGGCGGAGCTCGATGCCGAGATCGCGAAGAGCGAGCAGGTGCTCGAGGAGCTGGAGGCGAACTTCAAGAGCGACGTGGAGCAGCTGCAGGCGCGGTACAAGGAGCTCCAGGACTCGAAGCGCGACGCGGTCGCGGCGGTGCGCGCGGACGGGCTCGGGCTGATGCGCGCGGTGCAGGCGGCGGCGCGGCGCGCCGCGGGCGCCGCGAGCGCCGCGAGCGCCGCGGAGCTGTAGGCGGCGCTAGTGCTCCGCGCTCGTGCTGCGCGCTGGTGCTCGGCGCTGCATGCAAAGCGCCCAGAGCACGAGCAAGAGCGCCACGCCTAGCGCGTTGGCCAGAAAGTCGTTCGCTATGGTGTCCATCAGGCCGCGAGCGCGCAGGGCACTGGCATCGGAGAGGTTGTTGCGCTTATTTGAGACTGAATAAACGGGTTGTTTGAAATCGAGCGTCCGAAGGTTTCTCCGCGATTGGCTTGCTAGTTGCGTGTTTATTCGCGATGCATTCAAGGCATACTAGCTCTCCGCGAGCCTCCTCGGCCCCGCGCCCGGCCCCGCGCGCTATCGACTTACCGCGGCAATTTTACTAGCACGTCACATTTGGACAGGGTTGCCCGCGTGAGTTGCATCATCTTCCTTGTAATACATAGCCATGCAAAAACATATAGTTACAAATCGCAAGACGGTGCTGAATAAAGTCCATAAGAACATCACAACGCCGCAATAAAGATTGGATTGTAGCATGAAAACAAACTGAAGATTCAAAAGTACGACATATGCAACTGCAACCAAATAAAGCGCGTAGGAAACTGGCGAACGTTTTTTCAATGCCCTTTTTAAACCATCCTTCCAGTGCTCATTCGCTATCGGGTTAAACAACAACAGCAATATAAACATGAAAAAATCTATGCCCGCGAGCACGGAAACCGTCACCGGAAATTCAGTCTTACATGTGCACGGCAGCGTCTTAACAACCAGTTGTCCGACGGGCAGCACCTCGTCCGCAGCGTCGGATGACTGCCTATCAGGCGCAGTTGGAACATAAACAAGGTGCTGCATATTTGGGTCACACAGAGATCCGTCTGGCAGCCAATGATTTGTGCTCAGTAAAGTCAATGTGACGACAGGAGAAATTAAATAAAGAGAATAACAACAAGTTTCACGTATATTACTCCTAGTCATTTTAGCGGGCGGCGACGCGATCATTCCACAACTTGCTTAAATACATCTTCGTATCAACTTGCACAAGATCAGCGCCAGTGCGTCAGCGCTTCCAGCATGATTAGGTTTGATGTAAGCACTCCTTCTTAGTGCACACTCTGACATCATGTGGCTTGCAGTCAGTGCAGGCGGAGGCATAGCGAGGAAGCGGGTGTTTGAAATCGAGCACGTCGGGAGTTGCTCCAAGTTTCATTTCAGTTTGTGTTTTCTACGGGGTTTTATTTTTCTTTTCCTTCGCATTAATTTCGTACTTGAGATCCATGTTGAACAAAGACTTTAGCTTTTTTTCCACTTCTGTCCATGTGTCACGATGAACTATTGGATGAACACTCTCGGGCTTGTAGTCGTCATCTTCTATCTCGATTTCTAGCTCGTCACGTTCTGTGCCATGATTCGTTCCCATTTTTAAAACTTGATAGAATACAAACTTGCCAATAAAGCTGTCTTCTTTTTTACGCCGCAACACGACCCGGTTCACAGACGAGAAAGTTAAATTTTCAGATTTGTTAAATGATGTTTCGAATTCAGTAATTTCTTGTTTTTCTTTTGGTTTTAATCTTTCGTACGCTTGCGATTGATTGTATGGAAGTATTTTTCTGGTGATATCCACAGAGATTTCAGGAAGGAAATTATCAGTTGTGTTTTTAAGTGTAAATGTAAACTGTGTTACTGCGTTCAACATAAACTTGTCGTTGTTAGTGTTATTTAAATGTACATTACAAGTGTATGATTGATCCACAGTAAAGCTTGGATACTTACCTGGCGATGAAGAGGTAATCGTAGATGTCCCGAGAGTGATCAGATACGGATTACCTTTGCTTTCAGCGCTTGTAAAGTCAATTTTACGATGAAAGTCACACATGTACAATCTGTCTTAAATATATAAATTATCATCGAAAGCATGTGAATCTGCATAGCATTCAGCTTCCGCAGCAGGGGCAGGAGGCCGATGAAGGATAACAATGTCTTTATTTGTTCTCGTATAAAATAGGATCCTGGTCCTAGAACAAGCACAAAAGAAGAATACAGTGTGAGTTTTAAGTATCGAAGTGCTCTGCAGTACATAAGACTTGGTGAGCAGAGAGTGTCGTCCAGTATAAAAACACCCAGGATCTGCAAGCACAGCACAGCACGCTCCTCAACGCGCCTACGCAAAGCCAGCCGGGAGTTACCAGGTGCTCATACGCCCGCAGCGCCGGTGGCGCCCGCAGCGCCGGTGGCGCCCGCAGCGCCGGTGGCGCCCGCAGCGCCGGTGGCGCCCGCGGCGCGCGGGGCCGCGCGGAGGGCGCGGCGCGCGGGCGCGGCGCAGACGTCGCCGGCGAGGAGCGTGAGGTACTCGTGCACGCTGTCGCGGACTTGCTTCTGGACGGGCGCGTCGAGGAGCTTGAGGTACCACGGGAGTTCGAGCAAGAACTCGGCGCTGAGCGAGACCGTTGAGGTCTCGGAGTCGGCGGAGGCGAAGACCTTGATCTCGAGGCTGTCGACGAACGGGATGTTTTTGATGGTGGCAGTCTCGCGCATGCTGTGGCCGTGCGTACAGACGCGCTTGGACACCGTCATGTGCATACTGTCCTTTTTCCAGTACGTGAGCAGGGGGCCCGGGACGTTGATGCTGGTGCGGTAGTCGACGCGCGAGCAGTTCGCGGTCTCTGCGGTGAAGCGCCAGCCGCGCACGTCGTGCGTGTGGCTCCACGTGGTGGCGAGCGCGAGCAGCCCGCGCGAGTCGGTCGACCACGGCTTGAAGGGGCAGGCCTCGACGACGGAGACATAGACGGAGGTCGCGCGCGCAGGGGGCGCGAGAGCAAGGGCAAACGCGAGCGCGAGCACGCGCGCGGCGGGCCGCGCGCTCGGCGGCATGACAGGGCGCTCGTTTATAGGGAAGGCACTGGCGGCGACATGGCGTGTGAGACGGCGTGCGCGACTGTGTGCAAAATCGGACATCGCGTGAAAAAAAGCGTCACATGAAAAAAGCGTGAATCGCGTGAAAAAAAAAACTTGCGTCGCGTGAAAAAAAAAGCGTAAATCGCGTTAAAAAAAAAGCGTAAATCGCGTGAAAAAAAGCGTAAATCGCGTGAAAAAAAGCGTAAATCGCGTGAAAAAAAGCGTAAATCGCGTGAAAAAAAGCGTAAATAAAGCGTAAATCGCGTGAAAAAAAAAACGTAAATCGCGTGAAAAAAAGCGTAAATCGCGTGAAAAAAAGCGTAAATCGCGTGAAAAAAAAGCGTAAATCGCGTGAAAAAAAGCGTAAATCGCGTGAAAAAAAAAGCGTAAATCGCGAGAAGTCGCTGGCAAAAACGAAATCGTGTGTGGAACATTGTGGCCGAGCCCGCGGAGTGCGTGCGTTTCGCAGCTGTTTCCGGACGTGATGGCCGACGAGGTGCTGCGGCGGCTGGCGGTGCTGGAGGCGCGCGTGCTCGCGAACGGGGCGGCCTCGCGGCGGCTGGTCGAGCTCGAGGAGGACGTGCAGCGCTACTACTCGGCGTTCCTGGAGCTCGACGGGGTGCTCGGGCGTATGGCGGCGGCGCAGCGCGCGCTGGCGGCGGGGGTCGAGGCGCTGCAGGCGGCGCAGCGCGGCGAGCGCGGCGAGCGTGCGCAGCGCGGCGAGCGCGGCGGCCCGGTGGAGGCGCGGCTGGCGGCGCTGGAGGCGCGGCTGGCGGCGCTGGAGGTGCGGGGGGCGCTCGGGGCGCAGCGGCTCTCGGAGCTGGAGGAGACGACGGATAGGTACTACAACGTGTTCCTGGAGGTCGACGTCGTCGTCGAGCGCGTGGTGGCGGCGCAGCAGGCGCTGGTGGAGAGCGTGCTGGCGCTGCGGCCGGGCGGCGTTCCCGCGGCGGGCGGCGTTCCCGCGGCGGGCGCGGAGGCCCCCCCCGGTGCGGGCGCGGAGGCCCCGCCCGGTGCCGGCGCGGAGGCCCCGCCCGGTGCCGGCGCGGGCGCGCAGCCGCGCCCCCTGTGGCAGGGGCGGCATTGTCCCCACGGCCGCCGGGGGTACAGGTGCAAACAGTGCAAGTCGGCGTAGCGTTTACTTTGCCGGCATTAAAACGAACAAGCAAGATTCCGCTCGCGCGGCTCGCGAGCAGCTGTCTGCAGCGTGCTCCCCGCCGGAGCACGGCGATGATTTGAGCGGCTTCTCGCGCCACGCTGGGATGATGATGATGCCTTTTATCATTATCCCAGCGTCTCTAGCGCGGGCAGGCGACGTATGCGCGCTGCCATAGGACCTCGTCGCGCTTGACCTGTTCGTGCGGCGGAAAGCGCGAGCCGGCGCCGCCGCACGGCTTGAGGCCGAGCTCGCGGAGGAGGTTGAGCACGTAGTGCGAGCCGGTGCGCCCGGCGAAGACGCGGCAGCTGGCCCTCGCGAAGTCTTTGCGCTGCGTGCACATGGTCCACGCCTGCATGGCGTGAAGGAAGGCGGTCGGGTCGAGCACGCGCAGCTCGTGGCAGCCGACGAGCGCGGCAGAGCGGCCCGCGCGCGCGGCGGCGCGGTCGAAGCGGGGGGCGATGAAGCCGGCGGCGCGCAACGCGTCGAGGTGCATCGCGAAGGCCCCGAGCACTTGCACGATTCCGGCGTTGTCGTGCGCGTAGCGCTGCGCGAGGCGCGCGTGGACGCGCTGTATGTTCCACGGGGGCGCGTCCGGGCGCCAGATCTCGCTCGGCGCCGGGCTCGGCTGCAGCGCGTCCAGCTTGGCATCCTCGGCACGCACGAGGGCCGCAGTGGCGCGGCAGGCGGGGGCGAGGAGGCGGCCAGCCTGCTCGCGCGTGATGAGTGCGGCGACGACATGCCGGAGGTCGTGGTCGGCGAGGAGGCGCAGGAGCGGGGGCTGCATGCTCTGCGTGCCGTGCGTGCTCTGCCCGGCGTCGGCGCACGCAATTTCTCCTGTCGGACGGCCGGTCTCCAAGTTGGATAATAAGTAATCTGGGATTGTGCAAAAAAAGCGTGAGTCCCCGGGAGACCGAGCGCACGCGACTTTCGCGCGGATGATGCCCGTCGAGGAGTTTGGCGCGATGCTCCTGATCTGGATGGCGTGGGCGGGACAGCTGGCGTACATGGCGCTGCTGCGCGAGCGCGAGGACGAGTAGGGCAGGGCGCGGCGGCGCGGTTCCGCGGCGCGGTTCCGCCGCGCGGTTCCGCCGCGCGGTTCCGCCGCGCGGTTCCGCCGCGCGGTTCCGCAGCGTAGTTTCGCAGCGCGGTTCCGCCGCGCAGTTCCGTAGGGCGCTTCTGCGGCGCACTTCCGCCGCGCACGCGCGCGGCGCGCTCGCAAGCGCGGCCGGGCCCGGCGCTCAGTCGCAACAAACATGCCCGTGCGTCTTTCATAAAAGCGCGCAATCCGATATATAACACTCTGCAGCCCATGGCGTCTGGTGGCTTCTTTTCGGGGCTCTCGGGCGGGATTCGCTTCACAGACTCGTTGATCAACGGGCCCGGGCCGCTGCCCACAGACCTGCGGGGCGGGCCGCAGGGCGTCTACGGCGAAGCCGACGGCGTCTACAACGGCACGTCGCAGCTGCTCGCAAACATAGTCCCGTACTCGCAGCCGAAAGAAGGCAACCTGAACGCCAACAGGGGCCCGCAGACCGCGCACAGGGTCGCCGCGGGTGTCCCGTGTGTGCACCTCCCGGAGCCCGAGCCGGATACCGTGAGCACGTTCTCGCTGTCGCACGCGGTTGACAACGGCGACATTGCCTTCATCGTGACCCCAATATCCTCCCAGAAGTTTGTCTGGCTGTCTCAAAAACCATACCCCACGCAGAGCAGCAAGCATTTGAACGCGCTCGTGCACGTCAGCATCTTCTTGAACATTGTTCAAGTCAACTACGTGCTCGCCGGCATTTTCAACCGTCTGCTGTACATGGTGGAGCATAATATAAGCAGGCTAGAGAACTCCAACGCGTGGGATTCTATAATCTGTAGCTTCGGCACGTATGCACGCGAGTTCGCTGAACATATAGTAGACGTGTGTGGAACTTCCTCCTCTGTTGGGGGAAAAAGGAAAGGAATTGTTGAAATCGAAGAAGATAAAGTTCATTTGTTTGTTATGAAAACGAGTGTTTTGCTGCACCATATCATCAAATTTCATATCAGGCCTTTTGGTATCTGCGCGGGATCTGAGAAACAGGGAGGACAACACGAGGGTCGGGATAAACCAGTGCAAGCTGCGGCCAGCTACTTTACGACGCTGACTGTTGATGGACAAAACCGCGATCTGGTCAATATATGGCGAAACAATGAAATAGAGGGGGGGGAGCAGCTTATTCTACACCTTGCACCAGTGACGAGAAGTCAAATGGTTCTGTACACGTTAAATCATTACAACCATGGTACCGTTTCAAAATACATGCACTTCAACTCCAAACAGCTCAAAAACGTTACGTTGCAGCTAATTCCGATGTTTTTCAAAGCTGGAGCACCTCCAGAAAACTATGCAAACGAATTAGATTTAATCGTGAATTTATATTTTACAGAAAGCGGAAAAACTGAAGATCAAAAAAATGACATTAAAAAAGCAAAAGAGCGAGTAAAATTGATGTTTGACTATCGGTTTACCGGTTATTGGCACTGTGCACAGACTCACACGAAATCGGCAAGGTATGGACACATACTTGCGCCTTTTAATGACCACGAGTATTTAAATGGGGCTTTGCTGCAAGTTAATTGGGCACCAGTGTGGAAAGGAGCACATGTGTTTGACATCTTGTCAAAGGATATTGTACATAAAGTCAACACAAATACTAGACTAGATCATAAAAAAAATATGTCTGATAGTCAAATGAGGTTGATTAAAAAGGACTTAGAGTTTTTAGCATCCTGGATTGACATTTCTTGTAGAAACTCGTCGAAACCAGTTGAAGTAAGGGACAACATTGTCAATTGCTTTTTACCTAGTCATATTACTTTTACTAGCGAGATTTCAAGTGGTCACCCACAGCCCTCTGGTACAGATGCAGCACCAGACAGGAGCGATTTTTTTCCACAATTAGTGGGAGCAGCCAGCGCACCTGTACTGGAGTCCGGCGAACCGCCTAAGAAGAAGCGAGCGGCGGGCGTGCCGAAGGCTGCAAGGGTCCCTGTCTCAACCAAGAGCGCCGAAGAGCTGGAGCTCGAGCGCCTCTTTGCGGAGTAGTAAGCGGCGCGCATGTGCAGGTCAACGCCTGTCGCTGACGGGCGCGAGAGCGGCGGAATGTTTCGAGTGAAGATGCGGTGTCTCTGTGTTGCATGTGCGGAGGTCGCTGACTGCGGATTCCGCGTACCCCGTGGATTCCGCATTCCGTGGATTCCGCATTCCGTGGATTCCGCGGCGCTCGTGTCTCGTGGCACGCGCACGGGTGGGAGGCGCTGGCAATCTTTCAGGGTGACGCTGAGACAGATGTGTTTCGCAAGTGGTGTTTATTGAATAAAGAGGTATTTTATGTGACATACAACTCGCCACGCTCGGCGCGAGTCCGCGTCTACGCGCCGTCCCCGCCGTCGCCCGGAAAGACCGGGCTGGACGGCGGTTGCTGGGGCGTCCAGGGGGTGTCGCACTCCGCGTCCCATTTCCATGCCGGATCGGCGTACCCGGGAGTCCGCGGCGTGGACGGCGGGTCCGCCGGAGTGCTGGAACCGGAGCGCTGCGCGTGGGGCGGCGGGTCCGCCGGAGTGCTGGAACCGGAGCGCTGCGCGTGGGGCGGCGCCTGCGCGCGCTGCGCCTTCGCGCGCTTCGCCTTCGCGCGCTTTCTTTTTAGCGCTCGCTTGATCACATCTTTGTCAACCTTGTCAACCTCCAGCGCCTTTTCGCGGCGTGTTTTGCTGGGCTTCGGCGCTTCATCAGTCGCGGGGTGAAGGCGCATGAACGTGCGGCCGTCCTCACGGGGCCCGGGCTTACTGCTCCTCTTGTCGCGCTTTAACCGAGCGGCGGCGTGCTTGCAGAATGCTCGGAAGGCATCCCGGCCGAACTTACGCTTAAGCAGCCTTCGCATCTCACGGAACTTCTTCATGTTGTTGCTGCTCGGGTTCTCTTTAATACGCGTTTGGGCGCATCACGCGCGCCTCGGCGCGCGGCCCGTGCTCGCCGGCGGGGTCGGCGGCGCGGGCGGCGCGGGCGGCGTTGCGGTAGGCGCGGTCGTACGCGCGCTTGCGCTGCTTGCGCGCGTCGGGCGCGTCCGGGGGGCGGCCGCGGCGCGCGGCGGGCGCGGCGGGCGCAGCGGCCGCGGCGGCCGCGGCGGCGAGGCGGTGGAGCGCGGGGATGTAGAGGGCGAGGAGCGCCGCGGACTGCAGGGTGGGCTGGCGCAGGAGCACGTGGATCGGCGCGGGGCGGAGCGGCTCGCGGGGGGCGCGGGCGGCGCCGAAGAAGGGCAGGTCGAGCGCCGGGAGCGCGCGGCGCCCCGGCGGGCGGTGGAAGGCGTTGACGGCCGCGGCGGCGCAAGCGGGGCAGGCGGCGCAGCCGTCGGAGGCGGGGCAGGCGGCGCAGGCGGCGGAGGCGGCGGAGGCGGCGCAGGCGGCGGAGGCGGCGCAGGCGGCGGGCGTCTCCGGCCCTAGCAGCTCGGAGACGCGCATGGCCGCGGCACTCCGAGCAGCAGCGCAGCGCGCCGATCGCTTTTCAGAGCTGTTTGTGCCGTGTGTTTGCGTACTTTGTGTCTTTATTTGCGTCTAGTATTTTTCTTAGTTTTTTGCTTCTGGCGTACGTGATCTGTGCAATTTTGTTCGGCGGGTTTGCCAGGGTCATCTGATAGCGGCAACGCGTCTACAATATGACGGATTTGATCTTAGATACGAAGAAAAATCAGCACTTAGTGGTACAAAAGCGTCGTATACCCGGGCTGCGCGTATTGCCGACGCAGGGCAAGCTGCTGGAGCCACAGCAATGTACGGATACATTGCTGTGGCTCCGGCAGCTCTTAGATAATAATCGTGATGATAAAAACGTGTGAAATCAAATCGTGATAATCAAAAAATACGTGTAATTGACGACCCCTTCCGCGTCGGGATTGGTGCCGTGGCCTCCAATGGTCCTTAATTCTAAACAAGTAAATTGGGAACGCGCACAGAGTTCGCGCGAAAAGGTTGGGCCGGCACCGCGAACTCGTCGGCGCCTGGATCCAGTACCAAAGGGCCATAAAGTTCCCGACATCTCTGCACGCCAAAATCACTACAAAACACGACCGGCGTGCACGATGCTTGACGTACTCGAAGACGAGGAGCTCTTCTGGCAGCAGCAGTGCTACAACCCGCACGCGCGGCAGTGGACGTACCAGTGGGACCAGAGCACACGAAGGTCTCCGTACAACTTGTACTGCGAGATGGTTACCAGAGCCTGGTGCGAGCTCCACTGGGACGAAGACGCCGCGCAGCGCTACCGCCGCCCTGCGTGGCGCGCCTTGCCGCTGAACTACGATGCGGCCTTCGGCGCTCGCCCGTATGAAACCTGGCTGAAAAGCATGTGTGCACGCCAGATTCACCGCCCGGAAGCCGTCACCGTGCTCTGCTACGCGGCCCGCTCCGCGCCCGACCACGTCCACTTCGCGCCGCACTATCGCGCGCAGCTCTGGGCCTTCCGCAAAATCAAGACTGCCGCCCTCGAGCGCTACCTGCGCGGCGTGCGCGCGGTGCTGCGGCCGCACGCGCTCGGCAACAAAGACGTCACCGACATGATCTGTGCGTGCCTCGCCGCGTGGCACGCGAGCCTGCCGCACGAGGACGCGCTGCCACGCGTGAATTGAAACCAAAGCCGTCTATAAACAAAATAAACTCAAATGAACTACAAGAACGAGGCGTACGAGGAGCGAGTTGCGAGTTACTAACATTGGCTGTTCCGGCGCCTGTGTGCGCAGGCCCCTCCTCCGCTCCCCGGAGGCGGCGACGCGCTCCCCGGAGGCGGCGACGCGCTCCCCGGAGGCGGCGACGCGCTCCCCCAAGGCGGCGACGCGCTCCTGGATCCCGAGGCCCACGCGCTCCCGGATCCGGAGGCCGACGCGGTCTCGCGCGGGCCGGGGTGGGCCGCGGCGCCCGGCGCCGACGAGGCATGCTGTGCTGCGAGCCTTGCCTCCTTCTGCTTCTGACGATACACTCGCTGATAATCGGAAATTTTGTCGGCATGCTCGGCACGGTAGCGCTTCTGGTAGCTGGCGAGTTCTTCCTTGTGCTGAGCGCGGTACGTGCGCTGGTATTCGGCGAGGTGGCTGGCGTTTTCACTGTAGTATTTTTTTGAGTACTGTTGAATCTTGGAAAAGTTCTGCTTGCGGTACCATTTTTCATACTCTTGTCGGCGGCTAGGGTTGTCCGCGCGGTACTCTTTCTGACGCATCAAAATCTCGTCCTTGTTGGCGTCGTAGTGCCTCTTCGAGTACATGCGCTGCAGCTGCTTCTTCTGCTCGGACTTCATCGAGATCATCTGGATGGTCTCGGTGTTCTGCGCTATGAACTCCTCCATTGCTTCAGAGTGGATGCGTATTGCACACTATCGAGAGCAAAATTTCAGTTTTTGAAGCTTGCTGGTTTCAGAATTGCATGGCGCTGGATTTCCGAAAGTACGCGCGTGAGCTATAGTCAATCGCGTGGGCGAGAAATTGCGCGACTCTGTGCAGGACCCACGTGCGCCCGGGTTCGGGACATGTTTTAAAGATTGCGGGAAGCGGGCGAGTGGGCGGGCGCGCGGCGCGGGACACCAGTGCAGGGGTCTGCGAGAATCACGAAACGACGTCATCCTATTCAGAACTAAGAAAGTTTTTTAAATACATTTAATGACATAAAATGATTGTGGAGCTTAACGGCCGGCGCAGTGCGCGCCGACCAGGCTACGGGAGTGACTAATCACACGGTGGCGGTGCAGGTACATACCCAAGCATCTTGTACACCTCAACGTCAGTGTCTCCGAATACCTCTTCTGGAATAGTCATGGGCACTCCCATGTCTTCTGGGAACTGCGTGGGCGCTGAGACGGCCGCGCGCGCTTCCTTTGGCGCTTTGGGTCCGCCCTGCGCAGGTTCCCCGTCCGATGCATCGCTGTCGGAGAGCACCCTGTGCTCATCGCGCTTTTTAAGCCGTGCGCCAGGGGGTGCAGGCCCCCCGGCATCGGCCGGAACATGCTCGGCGAGCGGGAAGTGCTTGTTCAGCCATTCGGGGGTGAGCTCCGCAAAGGCTTTGAAGGATTCGAACTTGTGGGTGACCCATTTGTGGAAGGTCTCTGGATCCAGGCTGACTTCGGGTTCGAAGTCGGCTGCCTTATTCTCCAGGTCTCGGATCAACAAAATGTCACTGTCGTTGTTGTTTTCCTGTGACACTTTCATCTTCTGAAAAATCTCGTGGATCACGAGATTGTATTTCCGATCAAGATCCTTCGGAAAGTTCTCCTCTTCCTCATCGCTGTCGATAATGCGCTTGCGCTTCCCGGCGGCGCATTTGTCAGCGATGGCGTTTCCTCTCTTCTTCTGTCTCCGGAGCCGGTCCCCCTCATTCTTGTCGTCGTAAGACTTGACGATGGTCTGAAGACCAATTTTCATCTGCTTCGCGAGGAATTGCGTGCCCTCCTCATCTACTTCAACGTTATCGAGGAACTTTATCATCGATTCCTCAAGCTGGTCTCGTTCAGGAATTACCAGCAATTTCTGGTATGTAGATGCAGCCCATTCGCCTATCAGTCCTGTTACTTCGTCATGCAAAGCTGCTCGGTTCTCCAGCCTGGTTCGCTCATTCAAGAAGCGCTTGATGCTTCCTGATACCCAATCTGTATATTGCGCCATTATGTTCCTACCACGACCTTGTTTTATAATGAATTGGTCATTTTTGTCTTGAGTGACACTTGAGAGTGTTTTGAAGCCTGTCAAACAGAGACTCGTGCTGCAAATCGTGTCGTTATGACACGCTGTATGCGCTAAAATAATATAAATATCTTTCCTTAGTGGACTTCAGTGAATATCATGGCAATGTTGGAGCACGGGAGTCTAAAAGGCGGTATTTTGCATCGACTGAGCATGGGGTGGCAGAACCTTCTGCCATATAGCTATGCAATCTCACTTAATATTGCGTTGTTGTTTATAATGATGAATTTTATCACTGTAAACGCAAATGTCAATATCCCAGGTATATATTTACCAGAGCCCTTTTGCACTTGCAACACCAATTTTTGTGACAATTTTGGAATGCAAACAATGAGTTTAGCAAACATTGTCAATGTTTTTACATGCCAAGAATGTAAGCAAGGTACGTATTTTTTAGTTCGACCAGGAGTAACAAATGTAGACTCTCTCTCAAAATACCAATCTATAAAAGGACCCCCTAAAACGCGATGGAAAGTAAGCTGTGGAGGCGAGGAGATTGAGACAACATCTTTTCCATCTATTGAAGAACAAGCAAAATTGTTTTTTAAATGTCTTTTTACTCCCAAAATTTGGGAAGAAGATATTCCAGGAAGTGAACCAAAATATCAGTCGTGTCAACATTGTCCAATTTTTACAGTTGTAAATTCCTTGGAAAAGACAGATCGTTACAGTAACCAGAGATGCTTTATTTCTTGTTACAATGCCTGGACTCAAGGAAACAAACTGGAAAGCAACTTGTATACGCCAGTTTTGAATGGAGACATAGTAGAATACAACAACGTGAATTTGTTTCCTGAGATAGGAGACATTCGAAATCATCAGAGCCCCCCTCTAGAAATTTATCAGTCTATTGTGAGTTTTTCAAATATAGATACAAAAACATGGCTTCAATCTGACGAAGCCCAGATGTATAGAAGATACATTGGCAATAATTACGACAAGAAAAAAATTATTCACTTACCTCCGCCACGAAGATATTGTCTGCAGTGTCCAATTGGTAAGTCGTTACTTAGATTGAATACTTTTGGAGATGGGATGTTTAACAAAGATCTTGAAAATGTACAAAATTCGTTTCGTACACTGAAAACGTTCATGGCTGGTAATATAAACGTAGACTCGAATTTTTTTAATGAGATTTCATGGTTAAACATAGAATCTCTGTTTGAATTTTCATATATGGAAACATGTGTGTTTTGTCCAGCGGGCACATATTTTGACCGCCAATCGCTCGATCTGGCGCGTGTCGTTGGTAATGGTGATACAAGAGCAAAAATCATTGATTCGGAAAATAGAATGCAAAAAGACATTGTTTATTTAAAAAATTGGTCTTTGTATCAGTTGCGTTGTCAGCCATGCCCAGTTGGAAGTTACAGAGACGACTCGAATAATGAAGTATTTAAATGTAATTTTTGTCGAGACGACGAGTTTCCTGTATTGAGTAGCACTAAGTTAAGAATTCAAATGAAACCAGATAAAATTCATGAAGTGCATTGGACCTACCTTCCAACACGGTGTTCTTTATGCCCTGGCGGTTATGAAAGGTCAGAAAAAACTGAGTGCTCGTCAATAGCCTTTGGACCCGGTGAGGAAAATTACAATGTGGTGATCAAAAACGACTGCTGTTATCCTTGCGAAGTCAATTCATACAAGGAGCATGGCGTCCCAATTTGCACGAACGTTGACTCGAATAAGGCGACTGAGGTGCCTTATGGAAACAAAAAACAGTTATCGTGTACTCTCGGGACTGAGCTGCGCGCCTGCAAAGAGGTCAAAAGAGAGCCAAACGAGCCGCTACTTGATCCGCAACTTCAAGACTTTTGTCGGCCCACGGAGGACATGAGGGACCAGGACTGGCGTGTGTGTTTGCCTTGCACAGCGGTCGAGCAGCCAGTGATCATAGATGATGAACCCCGTTGTATCATGTGCAATCTTGAAATGGAAGAAAGTGAGGCGCTGGGGGAGTTTTACAACATGTCGACTCGTCAGTGCCAGTCGTGCGACGCATGCTCGGTGTTCGAACCCGACGTAAAGTGGCGCTCGTTTTTCGATGAAGATTCACAGTATAAGCAAAAGATGAGCGAGTGGGTAGACGTGGGGAGTCGAGAAATTTCATTTCGCATACTGAACCGGTGGCACTACAAACATTTCAACATTACACAGGCGTGCAAGCCGCTGAGGCGCCGGGCACTAGTCTGGAACGAGACGACGAAAACCATTTCGATTCAGGGGGCAGACTACAGAAAAGTGCCGACGTCGAAGAAGTGGACGGGACAGCTGCAAATGGAAGGCCCGCTCCCAAATTTCCACGCAATCGACTTTGACGTGTTCGTGGCCGGGGAGCAGCGGTGCATGGTGCAGCGCTGCGAGGACTTTTGCCCGTCGCGGTATTATTACAGCCAGGGTTGTGGCGCGGGGGCGGCGCGAAAGGACCTCTGGGTGCGGCGCGCGACGGCTGTGCTGGGCGGCGCAAGCGTGTGGAACGTCACGCAGCTGAGCGTGCTGGAGGCGGCAGTGCAAGCGGCAGGGGCGGCG
>RFOM01000067.1 GCA_009926615.1 Pseudomonadota bacterium | reverse complement strand
AATTCCGACGGCATGATGATTCTTCTCCAGCGTCTTTTGATTCGCCGTCCCTGAACACGTTATTCATTTGGAGTTTCTGCCGTGGAGCGTCAGTTCGGAGACAGTCCGCGCGTGCGGACCGGAACAGGGATCATCGTTGCTGCTCTCATGTGTGCATTGTTCTCCTGCGTCAAGCGTAAATTCAATTCAGACGCGCTGCCCGAGACATTGTATCAGGCAGGAAAGCCGCGGATTGCGATAGACTATCTTGGAATCGGATGGTGCTTTTATGCCGAAGATCAGGGCGTGAGACCTGAGATCATCAAATCTCAGGAAACAGAACGGGACGGCGACTTTAACATCGACACCGGAATTGTCACGACGCATACCTACCAAGTTTATTACGCATTGCGAAAGTTCAAAAAGGTTCATCCGGTGTCCTTGGATTTTGGGATCCTGTCCGAATATTCGAGCAGAAAGTTTCAAAACTCTTCGGTATCCGGTGAGCAATTTGAGGCGATTGAAAAACTTCACAAGGAAGTCGACTTGGCAAGGGGCAGACTGAGCGGTCGAAGAATGGACTTGTCAATCTGTGAAATGATTCGAAAGGACAACCGCCTTCCCAAAACCGGAGAGCTTCAGAACACACGGAAAGAGGCCAAAGGCTTGTCCGAGTATATTGTCCGCTGCAGCGGAAATGAAGGAGAAGTTTTGGGCCGCTCGGACATTGGTGTTGTGAGTGTGTCGGAATTTAAAATGATTTCGGATGTTCTGAGCGAAGTGACAACCGGCCCTGCGTTTTCCGGATTCAGAAGAGAGGGCGCAAAATGCAAAGACGAAATCGTTCAGCTTGAAGTTTTTCGCGGTCCGGTGATTTCAACTTCTTCGGAAAAAATTTCTAATTGAGTTTTGCCTTTAAATAGGTGTTGATCGCTTTGGCGGCTTCACGACCTTCGGCAATAGCCCACACGACAAGTGATTGCCCTCTGCGCGCATCTCCCGCAGCAAAGACTCCGGACAAATTGGTCATGTATTTGTCCTGCTGCGCGCATATGAGCCCTTTGTCCGAGAGCTGCACTCCGGACTTCTCAATCAATCCCGATTTTTCGGGACCCGAGAAGCCAATGGCAATCAATGCGAGATCGCATTCCCAGCGTTTCTCCGATCCGGCAACAGGCTCAAACTTAGGGTATCCCTGCGCATCTTTAATCTGCCGCACGGAACGGGTTACCAATGCACTCAGCCGGCCCTGAGAGTCGCACTCAAACGCCACTGACTCGAGAGCAAATTCACGCTGACATCCTTCCTCGTGCGAGGTGCTTGTCCGAAGCATGTAAGGTGACTCGGGCCACGGCGTTTGTACCGGCCGCTGATTGAGGCGGGGATGTTTGGGCAGCACCGGCGGCATGGGCATAAGTTCAAATTGCAGGATGCTTCGGGCACCCTGTCTGCGGGCTGTTCCGACACAGTCGGCCCCCGTATCGCCCCCGCCGATGACAATGACATTTTTATCCTGTGCACACAGCTGCGCGGGAATAACGTCATCAGGATTCATGATGTTTCGGGTCGATGCCGTGAGAAAATCCTGTGCCGGAAAGATTCCCGCCGAATTCCTGTTGGGGATGTTCAAATCCCTTGCCTGAGTTGCACCGCAGGCCATCAGCACGGCATCGAACTGAGTGCGCAGCTGCTCGAGTGTTACATCGACTCCGACGTTGACTCCGCACCTGAATTCAATTCCCTCTTCCGAGAGCAGATTGACTCTGCGGATGACTTTCGATTTCTCGAGTTTAAAGTCGGGAATGCCGAACATCAGCAGGCCGCCGGCATGACTTGCCCTTTCAAAAACGGTGACAAGATGACCGGCACGGTTGAGTTGCTGCGCAGCGGCGAGTCCTGCAGGTCCGCTGCCGATGACGGCGACCTTTTTACCGCTTCTCAACACAGGCTTGACCGGTTGAATCCACCCCTGCTCAAAACCTTTGTCAGCCAGTGTCATCTCGATTGCTTCAATGGCCACCGGATCTTCGTTAATTCCCAAGACGCATGCAGACTCACACGGAGCCGGACACACGCGGCCCGTAAATTCAGGAAAGTTGTTCGTTGCAAGCAGGGCATTGAGGGCGTCGCGCTCTTCGCCTTGGCTCACCATGTGATTCCATTCCGGAATCTTGTTTCCCAAAGGACAGCCCTTGTGGCAGAAGGGCACTCCGCAGTCCATGCAGCGGGCACCCTGTTCACGCAATCCGCTTGCAGGAAGTGCGGCCGTGAACTCCGAAGAGTGTTTAATCCGCTCTTCGGGAGCCTGTTTGACCGGCTCCAGACGCGCATAAGTTAAAAACCCCCGCGGCTCACCCATGAACGCCTCCGTGGATCTCGGCCGGCTTAAAATGGCTGTCGTGGCTGACCGGCCTTATCTCGCGGGCGGGCGGCTGATGATGCTTGAGTTCGGTCGCTGTCGTCGGGCTGAAACCGTGCGGGGTGATGCAGATGAAATTGTTCTTTTCCGATTCCCAGTTTTTCAGGATCTGTTCGCTGATTAAGCTTCCGGTCATCCGGAGATGTTCACTCAACTGCTGCCTGATAAACTCAAGGTCGTCCTCGCCGGCAAGTGCTTGCATGTCGACGAGCTGGGTGTTGACCCGCTGATGGCTTTCCTCTTTGGGATCGTAAATGAAGGCTCTTCCGCCGCTCATGCCGGCAGCAAAGTTTCTCCCGACCGGTCCGAGCACGACAACGCTTCCGCCTGTCATGTATTCGCAGCCGTGGTCGCCCACTCCTTCAACAACGGCGTGAGCTCCGCTGTTGCGGACTGCAAACCGTTCTCCGGCCGAGCCTCGGACGTAGAGCCGGCCCGAAGTTGCACCATAAAGAGCCGCATTTCCGCAAATCACCGAACTCACCGGATGAATTTTTTCCGATGATGAAGGCATAAGGGCAACTTTTGCGCCTGACAGCCCTTTGCATAAAGAATCATTGGCATCGCCTTTGAGAAGCGCCGTGATCCCCGTAACTCCGAAGGCCATAAAACTTTGTCCGGCCGAGCCTTTAAAGTTGAGTTGAATCGAGTCTTCCGGCAGCGCGTTTTCGCCGAGCTCTTTCGTCAGATGTGACGAGAGCAGAGTTCCGGTGCTTCTGTCGAGATTGCTGATCGGAAGATTCAGTCGTGCCTGACGCTGCTGGGCCAGAGCCTCCTCGCAGGCAGGAATTATCTTTGTACTGTCTATGTTTTCTTCGATACCGTGACTCTGCTTTTCGCCTTTGTTTCTCAGCAGGGTCAATGGCGCATTGGGAAGATTGAGCAGCGCGCTGAGATCGATCTTCTTGATGCGGGGATCCGCGATTTCGGGATTTTTTTGCAAGGCTTCAGCGCGGCCAACCATATCTTCAACAGTCTTGAATCCAAGTTCCGCCATGATCTCCCGTAATCCTTCCGCAAGCAAGAAAATGTAGTTGATGAGTCCTTCGGGCTGCCCCGCAAACTTCTTCCGCAACTCCGGATCCTGAGTCGCAATTCCGACGGGGCACGTATTCAAATGACATTTTCGCATCATGATACAGCCGAGACTTATGAGAGCGCCGGTTGCCAAGCCCCACTCTTCGGCGCCCAGCAGCGTCGCTATCGCAATATCCCGCGGTGTGCGCAGCTGACCGTCGGCCTGCAGCACAACCCGTCCGCGCAAATGAGTTTCAACAAGCGTCCTGTGAGTTTCGGCAAGACCCAGTTCCCAAGGCATACCGGCGTGCCGGATAGAAGAAATCGGGCTGGCACCCGTGCCTCCTTCGTGGCCGCTCACAAGAATGACTTCGGCTTTGGCCTTCGCGACTCCTGCCGCAATTGTCCCGATGCCCGCAACCGAAACCAGTTTGACGCTGATTCTTGCCGTGCTGTTTGCGTTTTTCAGATCGTGAATCAACTGGGCGAGATCTTCGATTGAATAAATATCATGATGCGGCGGCGGAGAAATAAGAGTTATTCCGGCGGTGCTGTGCCGGACACGGGCAATGGCCTTGTCGACTTTATGGCCGGGGAGCTGCCCTCCTTCGCCGGGCTTGGCGCCCTGCGCCATTTTTATCTGCAGTTCGTTGGCATTGCACAAATAGGACATCGTGACGCCAAAGCGGGCACTGGCAACCTGTTTGATTGCACTGCGCGGAGAATCGCCGTTGGCGTTCACCAGATAACGTTGCGGATCTTCTCCGCCTTCACCCGAGTTGCTGCGGGCACCGATGCGGTTCATTGCGATTGCAATGGTCTCGTGTGCTTCTTTGCTGATTGAGCCAAAACTCATGGCTCCCGTGCTGAACCGTTTGACAATGGCCTGCACGGGTTCAACTTCGGACAAGGCAATTGAAGGCTGAAACTTTTTAAAGCGCAGCAGGCTTCGCAGATTCAGAGGATGCGCCGAGCCTTCGTCAACAGTTGCGCAGAACTTGCGGAATTCCTCGCGGCTGTTGAGCCGGATGGAATTTTGCAGCGAGACGATCATTTCGGGTGAGTGAAGGTGCTGTTCGCCGTCGGTGCTCCACTGATAAATTCCGCCGGTTTCGAGCTGCCGGCTCATATCGTCTTTCGCTCCGGCAAAGGCTCGGCGGTGACGGAAGCGAACGTCATCTTCAATGTCACTCAGCGTGATTCCGCCTATTTTACTGCTTGTCCATGTGAAGTGTTTGTCGACAAGTTCCTGCGACAATCCCAGCGCCTCAAAGATCTGCCCGCCGCGGTAAGAGTGCAGAGTCGAGATACCCATTTTGGACATTATTTTGAGCAGTCCGTCGCAAACGGATTTGACGTAATTCGAGCAAAGCTTTTCGGCAGAAAGGGATTCATCCAAACCAAATTTCACCGGCGCGGATTGCAGGAGCGAGAAAGCCAGCCACGGATTTACGGCTGCGGCGCCGTAACCCAGAAGCAGAGCAAAGTGGTGAACTTCTCTTGGCTCTGCAGACTCGACAATCAAACTGCAACGAGCCCTTTCGCCTGTTCTCATCAGTGCATGGTGCAACGACGAAGTTGCAAGCAAAGCGGGAATCGGAGCTCTGCGTTCTGAGATATTCCTGTCTGACAATAAAATAACTTTTCTTCCTGAACGGGCAGCTTTACCGGCATCGGAGGATATTCTTTCCAGTGCCTGCTCAAGCGATTCAGTTTTGACGTCAAAAGTTATGTCAATCCTGTGCGGCTCGAATTGTTTCTTTTCGCAGGATGACAGACTTGCGAGTTCCGCGTTGGTCAGAACAGGGCGCGGCAGGCGAATCACCGAACAGTGTTCCGGTTCTTCGGTCAGCAGGTTTTTCTCAGCTCCGAGATAACTTGTCAGCGACGTGACCGGCTCTTCGCGGATGGCATCGATGGGCGGGTTGGTGACCTGAGCAAAAAGTTGTTTGAAATAGTTGTAGAGCAGAGGTCTTTTTGAGGACAGGACGGCAAGCGGAATGTCGGTGCCCATCGACCCGTCGGGTTCTTTTGCATTGTTGGCCATAGGGGCAAGGACAATGCGCAAATCCTCTTTTGTGTATCCGAAGGACTCGAGCGTACTCAATGGAGCGGTGCTTTCTTTTGCAGTGGAATGCACCTCGGGCTGCGATTCGGCAGCTGATGCAGCGGCAACGTCCGCAAGTGTCAGACGATGCTCATTGAGCCACTGCCCGTATGGTTTTTGTGCTGCCAATTCGGATTTGATGACTTGGTCGGGAATGATAATTCCCTTTTTCATGTCGATGAGAAAAAGCCTTCCGGGCGAAAGTCGTCCTTTTTCGACGGCATTCTCCCAGCGCCGCGGCAAAACTCCGGCTTCCGAAGCCAGCACGACGTGTCCGTCGTTGGTAATGCAGTAGCGGGCGGGCCGCAGGCCGTTGCGGTCCAAAATGGCGCCGGCCTGTGATCCCGAGCAAAAGGCTATCAGCGCCGGTCCGTCCCACGGTTCCATGAGATAAGACTGATATTCATAATAGTCTTTTAATTCCTGACTCATCTCCTGATTTTTTTCCCATGGTTCAGGAACGACCATGGACATCACGTGCGGCAGATTTCGTCCGCTGTGGAGAAGAAACTCTACGGTGTTGTCGAGCATCGCGGAGTCGCTCATGCCGGGGGTACAAACCGGTCCCATGGAATCGAGAGACGCCTGTTGAGTCTTGTGTTCAAAGAGACGGGTACGAGCGTGCATGGCATTAATGTTGCCGCGCAGAGTGTTGATTTCACCGTTGTGGCAGAGCGTTCTCAGCGGCTGTGCCAGCGGCCATGAGGGCAGAGTGTTTGTGCTGAATCGCAAATGCACAAGTGCATAGGCCGACTTGAACATCGGATTTTGCAAATCCGGATAGAATGCACCCAAATTCTGCGCGGTCACCAGAGCTTTGTAGCAGATGTTTTCGGACGACAGGCTCGCAACGTAAAATTCGCGCTGCTGCAGTCCGTAGCGCGCGCGTGCAATGTTCTCCAGATTTTTCCGAAAGAAAAACAGTCTCTCGGAAAATTTCTTTTCGTCAAATGAACTGTCCGCGCAGGTATAAACAGCCTGCAGAAAGTGCGGGAGTGTCCGCCGGCCGACCGGTCCGAGAACATTCAAATCGACCGGCACATCTCTGAGAAAAAGCAGGTTCAGTTTGTACCTGCGGCATACACCCTCAAGGGCTTGCTGCCAGAAGTCCTGCTCCGATTTATTCTGCGGAAGAAAGCACATCGCAACTGCATATTTGCCGGATGAGGGCAGAGCTTTACCCTGTCTGACAGCGCTGCGTTCGATGATGTTATGCGGAATCTGGACAAGAATTCCCGCACCGTCACTTGTCAAATTGTCTGCTGCGCGACCGCCGCGATGGTCCATGCGCCGGAGCATTTCAAGACCGTCACAGACAATGTCGTGGCTTTTTTCACCTTTAATTTGTGCGATGATGCCGACACCGCAGGCATCACGTTGTTCCTCACGCGGATCTGCCAACAACGATTTTTCGAATCGCCACTGCCTCACTGATGCACCTCTGTCGGACGCCTGCATACTTTTTGCCGGCGTTGAGCGCTTTACGGTTTAGACTTGATTACCGGCACACTCATAGAGGGATGACCGCAAAGAAGTACAGTGCGCACATGCCGAATTTTTTCTGCCGCTCGTCCGTCATTTGAATTTGTTCTTAATTTCCGGTGCAATTCCTAAATTGGATGTCAGCGGCAGATGATTTGGAAAAAGAAATGCGCGCAGAAGATTAGTGTGAAGCAGCAACTAAAAATTTAAGAGTGATCAGAACAAAAAAAAGCCTCGGTCAATTCCCGAGGCATTGGGCTCTGTTTGAAAAGACCGGACTTCCCGAGTCTCTCCAAAGGTATCGCGCGTTGGAATATCCTCCCAGAAAAACCGGATCCGAGAACGGATAAATGGCTGCTGAAATTGATTCGGAACTCAAATTCCGGTCTTTGTCTTTGAACCAGAAGCGGACATCGGACTCACCCTGACGGATGGTCACATAGAAGGTAAAATCTTTGATTCTTCTCTCGCCGATGTCGTTGCCGTAAGTGTTCCAGTTCTGAGGAAAGGTAATTTTCAGACGCAGTCCGTCGATCGTGCGTTGTGCGGGAACGACCATGGTTTCATCTTCGTCCCTCCACTCTTCAACTATCTGGGAGCCGTCGGGCTGTTTGGTGATTTTTTTGTAGGTTCCGGCGAAATGAAAAAATGCGCCGGCTTCAACAACACTCTGGTTCAGGTCAGGCCGGACCAGCAACTGGGAAACCACTTCGCTTGATGTTGCACCGTAGGCAGCTGTGTTCACCACCGCAAAGTCATCGACAACAAATTCGCAGTCGTTGACATCCTGTTCAACCAAGGCAAACGCCTGTCCGCTGAATACCGACATCAGGAGGAATAAGCTCATCAGCTTCATAGTTGATCTCCGCTTCAAGGGGAGGATTCCTTCGCTTCATAGCGATCTTTGTCCTCACAGGCGGGTGACAGATAATCAGGCCGCCGACAAGTGATGCAGGCGGGCCATTCCTTGAGTCATCGAAAGATGTCGGTTTGATGTTTATAAGAAATTGAAATTCAATGATTAATTGTCATTTTGGAAAACTCCTGATTGGAGTGGTTCGCGGCCCTGAAGTGAATTCTGATTCTTTTTTGAGCACCCAATTAAGATGCTTGTGTCGGTTTGACTCTTAAATTGACGCTTGTCCCTGTGCAGTGTCCCGCCGGTTGGGTTTCGCACACTTTGCGAAATTTTTGCTTCTGATAAGCTTTCGGGGAAGTAAAAGCCGTAATCACATATTTTGCTGCGTGGTGTTTTATGAACCTAAGGATTGGGTACGCACTTTCGTTCGCGGTCGTTTTTCTGACAGAGTCCGTTGCCGGCGCGGCATGTTTTCCCCGAAACAAACTTCATTTGTCTCCTTCGCCGCTTGAGCGCTCAAATATCAGCGAGGAGAAATTCAATCAGATTATCGACAAGGCCGAGTCTGTTTATCGCCCCGTGATTCAGCTCCATAAGGGAGTTCTTAAGGTCAACCGGCTTTGGAAGGACAACACGGTCAACGCGAGTGCGAATCAGGACGGCCGGACGTGGGAAGTGAACATGTACGGCGGTCTGGCACGCAGGCCCGAGGTGACTCCCGACGGTTTTGCGATGGTGGTCTGCCATGAACTCGGACACCATTTGGGCGGCTATTCATTTTACTCGGAGACTGACGGAGATCCGGTGTGGGCTGCCAACGAAGGTCAGTCCGATTATTTTGCAGCACACGCCTGTGCGCGCGAGCTTTGGAAGGGTGAGCCGGAATTGAATGCTACCTTCAGAAAGAAGGTTTTGCCGTTTGCGCAGAAAGTTTGCGATACCAACCATTCGAATCAGGCCGACCGTGACATTTGTTACCGAAGTTCGACAGCGGGTTTGTCGCTGGCCAGTTTGCTCGCCAAGCTTCGCGAGTCTCCGGCTCCCAAGTTCGATACTCCTGACCCTGCGATCGTGGATGCCACTTACGAAGATCATCCCGAGGCCCAGTGCAGGCTCGATACTTATCTTGCAGGCGCATCGTGTACTGTTGCTTTTGACAGGCAGATTATTCCCGCAAAAAAAATGAGCGATAAATTTGGTGCGAAGGCTGAAAATGAAGCGGGCCGGTTTAGCTGTCTTGCGCGCGACGGATGGGTGAGCGCGCAGCGTCCGCGCTGCTGGTTTAAGCCTCTTCTGGAATTCGAAGGTTTGGTGGCTTTGCCGCCCGTGTGGACTGATGATTCGGGCAATCGCCGCGTTGAACCGGGTGAAACTCTTTCTGTCGCTGTTCCTTTGACAAATCGGCTCGGCGGTTCGAGTGTCGGTGTTTCAGGCCAACTTTTCAGCAGAACAAAAGGTGTATCGGTTGAAACTCAAAAAGTGAATTATCCCGACATCGCGTCCGGTGCGAGTGTGAATTCAGAACAGCCCTTTACTGTCAGGGTTTCGGAAAGTTTCGGTTGCGGCCATCCTTTTGAGTTTGTTTTCAGGGCCACATCCCGAGGCGGTTCGCGAGAATTTCCGGTGAGGTGGCATTCCGGTTCCAAAGTCGCTGCCGACGTCACGCTTGCACGGTCGCTCAGAGCTGTGAAGATTCCCGATGCTCCAAGTGAAGGTTTGCTTTTGCCTGTTACCGTGAGCAGCAAACTGTCGACCGACGTCATCATTGTTGACTTGAATGTTGAGGGCTACCTTCCCGAGGAGAACGAATACACTTTGCGGTTGCCGACGGGTGAGGAAGTGAAGCTGAACGTTGAGGGTCTTTTTGAAGCAGGTTCAAAGGTCTCCGTCAGGGTACCATTGCCCTCAATGACGACAGTGACCGGTGAGTGGGCGCTGCGGGTTCGTGACCTTTACGAAGACGATGTCTCCGTTCTGAAAGCATTTGGCCTGCGTATTCCGCACGGCGAAAAAGTCAGCTGTTCACCCTGAGAGTCTTCATGAACGTTTCCCTCTGCTTGCGGGACGTTAGCCTGCTTTAGGGAATTTTTCCTGAATTCTCAGAATGTTCTTGACCGCCTCCGGAGTCTGTGAAAAGTCTCGGCCTGCGCTCGGGCACAATGCTTCGAGCCCGCCCTTTAAATGACTCTCCTCCAGAAAAGTGAAAAGCATGCAAACAACAATCGAGAATCCTTCACCCGAACAATCACAGGACAACCTTCCGCCGGCACGTGCGGAGGGAATCCTGCAGCCGACCGTTATTCAGTCGCATGCCATTCCGGCAGCTTTGAGCGGCCGCGATGTTCTGGCGCAATCGAGCACCGGTTCGGGCAAAACTCTCGCATTTTCACTTCCGGTTGCACTGAAGCTCAAAAAGCACGGCCAGTTGCGCGCGCTGATTCTGACCCCGACCCGTGAGCTTGCCACTCAGGTTGCCGGAGTTCTCGAGTCCACAGTTTCTGCGCTGAAGCTTCGCACTCTCGCGATTACCGGCGGCTCAAGTTACGCCAGACAAAAACGTGCGCTCCATGAAGGTGTTGACATCGTTGTGGGAACACCGGGAAGAATTAATGACCTTCTGACTCAGGGTTCACTTCAGCTGAACGAAATTGAAAGCTTTGTTCTGGATGAAGTCGACCAGATGCTTGATTTCGGATTCAAGGAAGAGCTTGAAGCCATCCGTTCCCAGCTGCCTGCAACGGCCCAGACTTTGTTCTTCTCGGCAACTTTGAGTTCGGACATTCGCTCGGTGGCGCGCAAGCTTCTCAAGAATCCTGTTGAAGTCAACATCCAAAAGTCGGCCGCACAATCACCGTCGACCATCCGCCACGGATACCTTGAAGTTCGCGGCCACAGCGAACAAAAGGCACTTATCAATGCGCTGCTTTACCACAATCCTTCGCAGGCCATCATTTTCTGCAAAACACGTCAGGAGTGTGCGGAACTGTGTGAGGCACTTCTTCAGCGCGGCTTCGATGCAGCAGCTCTGCACGGAGATCTGACTCAGGTTGAACGCAATCAGACGATGGACAAGTTCCGCGAAAAGAAACTCAAATTTCTTATTGCCACCAACGTCGCTGCGCGCGGAATCGACGTTCAGGAATTGCCGTTGGTTGTGAATTTCAATGTGCCGTTCGACGTCGAGAGCTACACACACCGTGTCGGCAGAACCGGACGGAACGGCGCAGAAGGTCAGGCTTGGACAATTGTGACGCCGACCTCATGCCGCGCTTATGAATCGATGATGCGTCAAATGAAGCTCAAGCCTGAACTTATTGCTGTGCCGAGCTGTTCCGAAGTTATTCACCGCTCGGCTGACGGTTTGCTGAATGAACTCAAGGCGACGCGCGAAAAGGGTGTGAGCAAGACCATCGAAAAAGCCGTCGAGCGTCAGCTTGCAAGTCTCGAAACAGAAGACAAAGACAAAATTCTAAAAGAGATGATTACCCGCTATTTGGAAAAACTGAACGTTTATTATCACGATGACATGATTTGTCATAAACCGCTCGTGCGCCTCAACGGCGCAGAGAGTGAAAAGCCTTCATTCAGGGACAAAAGGAAGCCTGCGGGCTTTTCCGATGACAGGCGCCCACGCCCGCAGAAGGGATCATGGGGTCAGTTCAAAGGGAAAGGGAAGCCGAAACAGGCGTGGAGTCCGAGTCCGAAGGGACCGTCGAAACCGGCGTGGAATCCGAATCTGAAGCCGAAGGCGTCTCCGGCACCGAAGCAGAAACATTCAAACTGATCTTCTTTGCATCGCTCATTCCGCGGCTTGCGCCGGCGCTGTCGAGGGCTTCAGCATACAGATGGCTGATGCCCGACAGGTCTGACAGCGGAATCTGAAGGGTGACCCGCCCGTTGCCCGACGCCAATTGCACGGTTGCAATCGGTTTGGCTTGTGCCGTTGAACCGGAGCCGCTGATCCGCAGTGTTTTTCCGCAGGGCCTTTCGGCTCCGTCTGCAGTTCTCGATTGCACCGTTACACTTGCATTGGTTTCATTTTGAATATTCAGGGACATGAAAACTTTACAACTTTGATTGTCGGCAGGGGTTGTGTCGGAAGTTGCAGCCACTTCTCCCGAGCATGACATTTTCTCGATTCGCACTCTGGCAACACCCGACGAAACCACTCCGAGTACTTTTGCAGCCCCGTAACTCAGGTCGAGAATTCTGTCTCCCGCATAAGGACCGCGATCATTCACCCGCACGCGGGTTGATTTTTTGTTGCTGAGATTGGTGACCAGCAGACATGTTCCAAACTGAAGCGTGCGGTGTGCGGCTGTCAGTCCATAGGCGTTGAACACCTCGCCGCTTGCAGTTCTGCGGCCGTGAAATCCGTCACCGACACCATAGTAAGACGCATTGCCTGTTTGAGTGAATTCCGTTGAGATGAGTCGGCCGGACCGTTTGAATTACCGCAGGCAGCCGTCACAAGTGCAAGAACGGAAACAAGTGCCGCAAAAAACACATTTGAGTTTTTCATTTTTCATCTCCTGACAGATTTGCTTTTTTCTCGTAAGGGAAATGAAGCAAGCCGCATGCCGCCAAGCCGGCGTGTGCAGGTCGTATTTTGACAAGAAATTTCTTCAATAATTTTGGTCTATAATGTCGATAAATTGCCGGAATTTTTGTTCAAAGCACTGTCTAAAACTTCGATGAGTGCCGATTCTGTCGATTTCATAGACAGTCCGGCAGCATCACCTCGAACCCTCAGATTCGTGAATTTTCCCATTTTTCCCAAAGGCACGAAAATTGCAGTGCGGTTGTCAGCGGTGTTCCGCGCATTCCAAGGGAGCTTGCTATGAAGTCGCCGTTCTTCAATACACTTTTTATATTTCTGGCTTTGACAGGTTGTTACCCGTCTTCGACAGGAAATGACGCTGCAACTTTATCAAGTGTATCCAGACGCGAAGCGCTTCCACTCAACGGAACATTCAAGGCCACTCAGGTCTGGGCATCGTCGGAAGACGGCTTTGGAGCGCGAACTGCTGTTCATGCTAAAGCTGAGGATCTCAACACACCGCTCTGGCGCGTGCGGCTGAGTATCGATTCCGAAGGCTCGGGAATGATACAGGGGCTTGTCAAATGCACAGGACCTGCACCCACGACCGGTTCACCGTCGCGCATCAAGCCGCATCAGGTTTTGAATCTGATGTTCGGCGCATTGGGAATGGCCAATCTCATCAGACAAACCCTCGATGACGTTCAATGTGCGCGATCGGCCGACGGCGCGATTGCGAGTTTGCTTGCAGTCAACCCCTCGCGCAACTTCATCGGCAATCTGCAGGAATCTCTTCCGAAAAATTTGGGAGTCTTCGGCGAAGTCAAAAGTCTTCAGGCTGCCGACAATGAGTGCAGGAAGATGCGCGGATTCAGGTACATCAATGTCCAGCAGTCGTCAGCATGTGTCGGTTTTACCGACGCAAGCGCCAACCGCGTCCGATTCCTCATTTTGCCGCCTGCAGAAATATATGTTGTGCGCGTAGATATGGTGCGTGACTGAAAAGTGTTACGGCAGGACAGTGTAGTCAACTTTAAATTCGGTTTCAGCTTTTTCAATGACGTTCTCTGATTTTCTGTTTCCCGACGAAGAAAAAGCACTGGTGCCGGGTGTCTTTACAAGGTCATAAACTGTTAAAGTCATTCCGCTGCCTGCGATTCCGGCCAAAACATTTTTTGCCGCCAGCCTGAGTGACTGATTGGTGGTCTTGGACAGATCCAGACTTTCTTCACCTTCTGAATTTTTAAATTTACAGTACGATGATCCGGTGGTGCACCAAGGAACGGGATTGAAAACTGAAATCTGGGTATTCATCGAAAAGACTTTGTCGTCGATGTATTTCTGATTGTAAACCCAGCCCATCTTTGAGTTTTCATGTATGTCCGCGAATCCGTTGAGTGTTTGTGATCCGGCGTAAATCAGCATCTTGTCCATAGAGATAAAGTGGGTCTTTGTCTCGGATTCTGAATCGTTTTCGCCCCATTTTACAACCAGTTTGCCGACGAATTCTGCCGAGCAGATTTTGATTTTATCCAGCGGAGTGTTGGGTGCAATCGACGCCCACGTTTTATCGGGCTTCAAATAGACTCTGCTGTGGAGAAGACTCACGTCTTTCGACGGTAAAAAGATCGACGGATTTACGATTGTGTCAATCGTCTGAGGGGAACTTATGTCATATGTAATTTTAGTTACAGCCTGTTTGGGCTTTGGCAAACCTGCACAGATGTCGGACGTATCGAGCCGCTGCAGCGGAAGGTTCATAACAACCTTAGCCGTCGCCGGTTTTCCTGCGACGGTCATACTTTCAAAGCTCAACTGACTTTTAGAGAATGAAATGTCCTTGACCATTTTTTTCGGGACATCGAAGTTGAATGAGACAGGTGAATCCGATGCGACCAGCGAGACCTTCGGATTTACAGTTCCGGTTTTTCCGGAGCGGCTGTGTGAAATCAAAGGAGTCGAGTCGCTGCCTACATTCAGTGTCGGATTGCTGAATTCAATTTCTGCAGGCGGACCGGCTGTCCGCAGAGTGCACATAGCCGAATTTGTGTCCGGTGCTTGTCCTGCGGAGGCGAGCATAAAACACGAGCCCGTCAAGTTCACTCCGGCAACGTCGACGGCAGGAATTTCGGCTTCGTCCGAGTTTGCAGGCTTGGGAGTTGGGCTCGTTGCCGGTGTTCCCTTGGATGCTGTTGATTTGGACAGGCTTCCCGCCGTGAAGGTTTCCAACGAACACGCTGCGCCCGCACACGACGCTGCTGTCAGAATCACGGGAAAGAATTTTGGACTTTTCTTTTTAAATACCATGCGTGGCGTATCGGTGAATCGCTGCGAAGTTTGAACGGGATTCGGTTTTATTTTTAACAAGCACTCAAATTAATTAATCATTTTCCGGTTTCTATAAAGTTGAACAGGTCACCCGCAATGATAAGGATATCTCCTTGCCGCGGCATGGAGCCGGCTGCCAATCCCTGCATCCTTGCATAAAACCGGAGTTCCTGTGCGCCTGTATTCTGGAGCTGAATGACGGCGACGTATTTGTAGTACTCGGTTTTTACAATTTGAAGAAAGTCATCCAAATCGCGGCTGGTCATCCCTTTGGGAAGAGGTGCGGATGATGCGGGTTTCTTTGGAATACCATGCAGCACAACTGACAGCTGTCCGCTTTCCAGATGCGAAAACATGTCTTCGGCGAACGCACGAATTTTCTCTTTGTCGCCCAGAGGTACCGAGAATTTTTTCAGGAAGGTTGCCTCATAGCGCTCGCTCGTTTCGAATTTTTCGTTCTTTATCCGGTTAAGGTAATACTGTTTTACAATTCCGTAGAATTCCTGAACGTCTGCCGGAGTCATTTTCGTTACAAGATCTCCGGTCTGCGTCTGCTGTGCCTGCGGAGTGTTTCGTGCAGCGGCTGCTGTGGAATCAGAATCCGCGGGTTTGCACGAAGCAAATACAAAGACTCCCAACAGAAAAGGTATTTTGTTTCCGGACAGCATCAAAAAACTCCTTTTGCTATCTACAAATGAGGTCGTCCTGCGAGCCTGTGTCTTCCCTGAATTTGACGGTCAGCATGTTCAGCCAGCCGCCGTACAGGAGCGTGAACTCTGCCCCCCTGCTGTCCATGCACAGGGCGACCGGAAAAAGCGTTGAGCCCTCGTCCGGATCGACAGCCAAAGCACGGCAGAGTCCCTCGCTCACCTTAAAAAATCCGTCTTCGTGCACGGGTGTTTCCAGAATCTCGAACTTCAGGGGGTTGTTTTCCGCGGAACAAACAACGCCCGCCTGAAGGCTTTCGTGGAATTCCGCAGCACGTGCGGTTGTCGAAAGACCAACAAGAGCAAGGATCAAAGCCGATCCGACGCGCACATCCATGTGCACCTCCCAGTGGTCGCTTCGGTATTTCCGGCAAATCCCATGAGTGTTGTGCGTTCGGATATTGACGAGGCCCCGTTCGATGCAGAGCTTCTTGATTCCTGAGGTCTTTTCGTGTCATCAGAAGTGGCTCGGCAGAGTGAACTGTATCCAGAAAAAGAGAGGTATAATCGGAATGTTGCAGGAACAACGCGGCGCAATGAAAATGAAGCTCGTGGTTACGGCGGCCAGTACGGCAGTTCTTGTGCTGCTCGCAGGGGTATTTTTCGCCCTGAGGGGCAAAGAACCTGCAAAACCAGAGCTCGGCGATCAAAAAACTCTCATCTTTACGATGAATTGGTATGCCCAAGCCGAGCTTGGCGGTTTCATTCAGGCCGTAGAAGAGGGATTTTACAAAAACGAAGGCCTGAATGTGGAGATCCGGCAAGGCAACGCGCAGCTCAATGGCCCGACGTTGCTTGTCAGCGGAGGAACTGATTTTTTCGTAGGCAGCGGTTTTGAGGCGGTCAAGTCCGTTGAACAGGGAATTCCTGTTGTTGCGGTTGCGGCTCTCTTTCAAAAGGACCCGCAGGTGTTGATCGCGCATCCGAACGCCGGTCACGACAAACTTGAAGACCTCAAAGGCAAACCCATCATGGTTTCTGCCAGTGCCAACACCTCCTATTGGCCTTTTCTCGCAGGTAAATTCGGTTACACGGATTCCCAGAAACGCCCGTACGCTTTCAATATTGCGCCGTTTCTTGCCGACCCGCAGGCTATTCAACAGGGATATGGAACTTCAGAGCCATACACGATTGAAAAAACTCTTGGAAAGAAGCCGAATGTTTTCTATCTCGCCGATCACGGCTATTTGCCTTACGCAAATACAATCGAAACGACCCGTGAGAATGTGGAAAAGAGACCCGAAATGGTTCGCAAGTTTGTTGCTGCGACAATCAAAGGCTGGGAAAGTTATCTGAAGAACCCTCAACCCGCGTTTGCTGCTATCAGGAAAATGAATCCCGAAATGAGCGTTGAACTTATGAATTTCGGTTTTCAGCAGATCAAAGACATGGGACTTGTCGATTCGGGTGACGCAAAGACTCTTGGTGTGGGTGCAATGACTCATGCCCGCTGGAAGGCCTTTCATCAGAGCCTGATTGACGGCAAACTCTTTTCGGAAAATCTTGATATCGGGAAAGCATATACGCTCGATTTTCTGCCATCAAAGGCGATGTAAATTCATATATGAAAAAGCTGCTCCCACTGATTGTTTCCCGTGTTCTGCAAGGTGTATGTGCAGTATCCCTGTGCGCTCCGATATTCCATGCGCAAGCTGCACCGGCCGCGGAAAATCAGCGCGATGTTCAGAAACTGACGCTTCTCATCGGTACAAAAAGCATTCAGGTTTCAAAGGTCTTCGATTCTTTTGAAGCACTGCTCAAGAAAAACAAATTCAGGATGGTTCATCCTCACAAGATCGTCGATTCCAAGTCGGCGGAGCTCGAATATTCGGGAATTGAATTCCGCCAGATTCTGGAACAGGCGGGTCTGGGTAAGTCGCAGATTGCGCGACTCACGGGTACGTATGTGTCATTCATCGGCCGCGACGGTTACACTATTTCTTTGCCTGTCGAAGATGCATTGGCGGCTCGGACGCACATCACAGGTTACAAGGAAGGCGCATTCCTGAACTGGCGAAGCGGGGCTCCTTTTCTTGCATTCGGGGACACACGCGTAAAAAAATATCTTGCTGAGCAATCATGGTGGGCATGGTGGATCTCCATCATCATTATCGGTGAACCCAAGACTGTTCTGACAGTCGATGACACGATTTGGGATCACAAAAAGCTTCAGGATGCCTGCAACGGAAAAATGACTGCATCTCTCACCCCTCCGCGCGGACGGCGAAAGAAAGAAATACTCAAAGCAGCGGCCGGAGAGGTTTCATTTTGCACTCTCGACAAGCTTCTCCCGTCAGGCAAAAATTCTCCGGCCTCTCCTCAGCGTCTGCACGCCGATTTCATGACCGGTCAGACACTTCAAATCAGCGATGCCGCAAAATACAGGGTGGTGCACAGGTTCAACCGAAACATCATTCCGTCATCATACGGAGGCCAGTTCCACCTGTGTGAAGTCGAAGGTAAGCAGGAGTGTCGATATTTTCTCGAGAAATTGAGTAAGGCTGAATAAATGCTTGGTAAATCCCTGCCGGTCAGAATTTCTGTCTGGTCATCGCTGTTTGGCGGATTAAGTGTCCTCGTTTGTGCCTTTGTTTTCGGATGGTCGCAAAAGCTTCAAATAGAGCGTCAGGTCATTGCCGAGGGACGGCAGTATGCGGAGCGTTTTACGACTTGGACCCTCGGTTATTTTTATCAGCAGGACAATCTCCTGCATTTGCAGACC
>RFOM01000066.1 GCA_009926615.1 Pseudomonadota bacterium | reverse complement strand
CCTGTGGAGCTGTCTTTTTTGAGTCCTGCACTTCGCATGATGACCTGACACGAGCGGTCGGCGCTGTCGCTGTCGAGGGCTTTAAAAGTGTTGGCAGGGGGGCGGGCATCGGCTGAAGAAAACGAAGCTGTTTGGGCTGTCGCGGCAATCAGCAGCCCTGCGACAACGTTTCTGGCAATCGCGGTGAGCATGGCAGAGGTCTCCGTAGTCTTGGCCTGTAATAGGCGGGCTGTAACATAATTTAGACCGTGCGGCAAAAAGCTCGGGAACTTGCCCCGCCTCAGTACATGAGAGATAGAGACAAGACTTGAAGACACAAGCTGTTTGGTCAGGAGGTTCGGGCATGATTTTGGGATCGCATCTTGAAAGAAGCATAGAGTCGCAGGCAGGTCTGCTGCGGACAGGAGGGGCGGTTGCGGCCGCTCATGCAGCGTCAACCCGTAATTTTCCGGCTCTCAAAAGTGCCAAGAGCTACTACGAGCCTCACCGTTACTGCCGCCAAATTCACCTGACACTCGCCGGCAGATTCAATTTCGATAACGATCACTTCGAGGCTTACGCCTACATCGTTGTCAGAGCCATGTCCGAGGGGGCCGCGCAGGTCAGTTTCGATGCCCGTGAAATGAGGATCCACGATGTTCAGTCTTCGGGGATTTCGGCGTTCGACGTCAATAATCCTTATGTGATTGAGTCAGGTGATTTCCGCCCCGCAAAATTCGATTACGACGATTCTGTACTCACCATCCATTTTGATGAAAAGCTCAGGCAGGGACAGCTGGTTGTCGCAAAAATTCATTATGCGGTAACCAAACCCAACGCCGGATTGTATTTTGTCCACAAAGAAAAAACGACCGACGCAGCGTATGACTGCATTTGGACTCAGGGGCAGGACACCGATTCGCCCTACTGGTTCCCGTGTCAGGATGATCCGCGAATGAAGCTGACCGTTATTCAGCGGCTCAGCTTTCCGGCTCATTGGAAGGGTCTGGGCAACGGACAATGTACAAGTGACACCGTCGATGCCGGCTGGCGCACGCAGGAATGGATCCTCCGCCATCCTCACGCTCCGTACCTTGTCGCTTTTGCATGCGGCGAATTTCACGAACATTCGGTTGCATGGCGCGGCCGCGATGTGAATGTGCTTGTTCCGCAGAAATTTGCCGAAACCGCAGCAACGCTCGCACAGGACACCGTCAGAATGATGGAGTTCTACTCCAATTACTGGGGATACGAATATCCGTGGACCAAATACGGTCAGGCGTTTGTTGCCGATTTTCTATACGGCGGTATGGAAAATACGACGGCAACATTCAATACCGACAACGTCATCGGGCCGCCTGAATTCATGGCAGGCAGCGACGCACGCAACTTTCTTGTCATGCACGAGCTCGCGCACCAGTGGTTCGGAGATACGGTTACATGCGAAACGTGGTCCGAAGGTTGGTTGAATGAGGGATTTGCAACACATTCTGAGGTTCTTTGGGAAGAACATTGCAACGGCAAAGCGTCCGGCATTTTTTATCTGATGCAGAATTTTCAGGAAGGCTATCTGGAAGAGTCCAAGACCTACCAGCGTCCGATTGTCTTCAACCAGTTTGAGTTTGTATCCGAAATTTTTGACGCGCACCTTTATGACAAAGGCGCACTGGTTCTCAATCATCTCAGAGACACCCTCGGCGAGGATGCGTTTCGCAGGGCGGTCGGCCACTATCTGACAAAATACCAGTTCGGGCCGGTCACAACTCAGGACCTGATTCGTGCCATTGAGGAATCTTCCGGATTCAATGCCAGAAAATTCTTCGACACTTTTGTCTTCCGCGCAGGACATCTTGAGCTTGAGGCTGAAGTCAAAAAAGTTGATGCTGTTGCAAACGGTCTTGAGATCACGGTGTCGCAGAAGCAGAGCGCACCCGATGAAAAGAACGTCTCCGAATTTCAGACCCGCGTTTTCATTCAATACGATGACGGCAGCGGCGAGGAGCGGACTCTCAGAATTACCAAAGCCGACGAGAAAGTTGTGATCAGTGCAAAGAGACCCGTGTCGTTTGCGATAGTCGATCCGAATTGTGCCGTTGTCGGTTCGGTCAAACAAAAAATTTCCGCTGAATGGGCCAAGGCAGTATTGAATACAAGTAAAAGCAACGGGCCGTTGAGCTATTTCAAGTACCTTGCCGCGCGCTCACTTGTTGACGGATATGTTTCGCCGCAGTCGGCAGAATTGATCCTGAACTGGCTGAAAAATGAACAGCTTTGGCGCGCAAGAGCAGCCGGCTACGAAATGATTTCGGAAAAGAATCCCGAGCTGGCAAACGAAATTCTGACCTCGTCGGTCGAGCGTCATCCGTTTGCACGCAAGGCATGGGTGTCGGCCGTCAGCCGCAGTGCTCTGAAAAACAAAACAGAATGGCTCGCCCAACTCAAAGAAATTGCGGTGCAGGCAACCGAACCGTTGAGCGTCAGGGAAGCTGCCGTCTCCGGAATTATTGAACTTCTTAAACGCACGCCCGCCCTGCGAACGCAGGAGATGAAAAGCAATTTATCAGAATGGGCTTGGTCGCTGGTCCGGAGTTCCACCCATTTGGGTTTGATTGAGGCTGCCGGAATTCGTCTTCTTGCCGAGATTGTCAATCCGGCTGATCTGCTTTCATTCCACGGATTGGTTGAGAATCACCTTCTTCCGCACAGAACACGCGGAGCTGCGCTCAAGGCTATCGGTGTTTTGTCCTCCCGATACCCCGAACTGCGCTCGGAGACGCGGCCCATTCTTCAGCAGTATTCGGCGCAGCGTCATCCGGTCAGGCTCGTTGCCGCGCTTCCTGATATTTGGGTTGAATCACAGGACGGGGCCATGAGCCAGTCATTTGAAACCTTCATTCACCGTAAAAACTACGGATTGTTGTCGATGCTCATTCCCCGTGCCCGCAGAAGTCAGGACAGGTTTATCAAAAAAATCTCCGCCGGCTCGTTTAGCGAGAAACTCGTCGAATTGGGAGAACTCAAGGAAAAAACCGGAAAACTTGAAAAGGAAATTGAGGAGTTGAAAGAACTCATCAAAAAAATTCCGCAGGATCGGCAATAAACGCGCTCATTGCGCCCCACTCTGAAAAGTTTGCCTACCGGAGTCGCACATTATTGTGCGATTTTCCATAAGGGACGTTTAGGCTGACGTGGGAGTGATGCGAATGACGCTGAAGACTCTTGAATTGTTTGCCCGTGAGTTTGAAGTTGAACGGTTGGGTAATGTCCGCCGTCTTGCCATGATCCGCTTTTATGCGGTTGTCTCATTTTTTGCTCTTCATATGCTTCTCGGATGGGGGCTGAGTCTGGCAACCTTCCGCGGCAAAGAAATCATTTTCTTTTCATACACAGTAATCGCCGGACTGCTTGTCGTGGCTTCAAACCGCAGCCGGTCAATTCGAAATGCCAGCACATTTGCAATTCCGCTCATTGATCTGCCTTTCACATTTTTGATTCTTGAAACGTGGGCGAGCGGCAAGGGGCTTCAGGGACAGATGGCCACTGGTCTTTTGGGGCTGTCATTCATGATTTTTTTCATCAATCTTTCCGGTTTTTACTTTAGTTTTTTGCAGTCGGTGCTGACGGCGGTCATGGCCGTTTTTCTGACTCTTGTGCTGCACAGCGAGACACAGGTTCCGCCGGATTCAAGGTACATCGGATTGCTTCTGATCGTCATCGCCGTTTTTGCGACACACATCAAATCGAGCCGTCTGCAGGCTCTTGTCAAAAGATCTTTTGATGAACACCTGCAACTTGAAAAGCTCTCCCGTTATTTTTCGCCGTCCGTTGCGCAGTACCTGCAGTCAAACAAAGATGCCAACCAATCCGGACGTGAGATGGAATTAACCGTGCTGTTTGCAGATATCCGTGACTTCACAAAGATCAGTGAATCCCTGCAGGGAGCCGAAGTTGTCAGACTGCTCAACGAAGTTCACGAAACACTCGTCCAGTGCATTTTTGATACCGGCGGGACGTTGGATAAATACATCGGAGATGCGGTCATGGCCTATTTCGGTGCACCGGTTCCCGACTCCCTTCATGCCGACAAAGCTGTCGAATGCGCTGCCCGCATGCGGAAAGCCATTTGCGTGTTAAATGAGAACCGCCGCGCACGCGGTGAAACAGAATTGATGATTGGCATCGGTGTGCATTCCGGAACGGCAGTGGTCGGGGATGTGGGCGCGAAATTTCGTCGCGAGTACACAATCATAGGCGATACGGTCAACACGGCTTCCCGCATAGAATCTTTGACCAAAAAACATGGCGTGGATATTCTCGTCACCGAATCAGTTCAGGAACGGCTGTCGCGGGATCACGGTCTGCAATTTTTATCCGAAGATGTTCCGCGCGGTAAAAAGACCGCTATCCGGATTTATTCAGTGGCCTGAGAAACCGAACAACAAATCAGGCTGTGATGAGAATGCACCGCTGATTTTTCAGCGGCATTTTATCCAGCTTTTGGATTCAGCGTAACTGATTCCCGCACCGATCGCACTCATGCACGCCGAACCTAGACCGTCGCCGAGGAATCCGGCAACCATTCCGCCGCCCCAAATAAGCAGTTTGAGTTCCTGAAGGTTCGGAACAACAATTCCTGCGACGTCATAGGGAGCTCTTTTTTCTCCGGCAAAGCTCTTGAGTGCCCACTGCTCATCGCTGCGGTTGCAGGACTCCTGACGCGGTTCTGCAGAGCGGGAAACCCGCTGCACAAACTCATCAGCAAGTATGTCTTTGGATGCCGGTGTTGAACGCAGCTTTATATCTTTCATTATTTCCACAGCGCGTGTGCACGCCTCTGAACTCATTCTGCAGGTAATATTGTTGCTCATTGCCAGTGTGCAGTCGCCCGCCGGAGTCTTCAGAGACGTTGCCTGCCGCGCAGCCGGTTCCGACAGGGATGTCAGCAGTTTGCATGCAGTCACCGGCGCGATCAGGATTCCGAGTGTTGCAATCAGGGCTGTCCGCATGCAGTTTTATCTCCCTCGGTTTTACTTTTGCCGATGATAGCCTTTCAAGAAAAATAAGGCTATCGGGCGATTTCGGTAATTGTCCGGCCCTCAAGAATAAGCCTGCCTTTACCGGCTGCGCAAAGGCGTGCCCCTGCCAAAAGGGCGCACGCGACATCGCGTGCCTGAACCGGCGCATATTTGGCGACGCGCTCGCCGAATTTGTTTCGCAGCGTATCTGCAAAACGACCGAACAGTTTTACAGACATTGATTCGGCAAATCTGAATTCCTGCCGGTCACCCAAAAGCAGCGAGGGCCTTACGATGACGTAATCGAGCCCGCTTGAGAAAATATTTTGTTCAAGATCGTACTTTGTTTTCAGGTATAAACCCGCCGGCGATTCGGCTCCCACGGATGAGACAAGGCAAAAAACCGGACGGGTTGCTTTGACTGCGTTCAGCAGCGCGTTCGGATAGTCAAAATCGACCCGCCGGAATTGCGATGCCGAACCTGCTTTTTTGCGGGTGGTTCCCAGACAGCAAAAAACATAATCAAATTTTTCCGAGGCGAGCGCCTGATAATCCTGCTGATTTTCAAAATCAAAGACACGGATCTGCGTGCGCACAGTTGCGCAGGACAATGAGGAGTTCTTCCTGACCAGCACAGTTGTTTGAAAGTCTCCGTCGGCCTCAAGAGCGCGAATCAACTCAGAGCCGACCAAACCTGTTCCTCCCGCAACGAGAGCTTTCTTCATCGTCAGTCTCCGCAGGTCTTCAGGATTTGTAGACCTTGGTGAATGCGTTCCGGAACAAATCAAGCCAGCGTGAAGTGCTCCTGACATACACGGGACACGTTTTACGGCGCTCAACATCCACAAGTGAATGGCCTGCAAGTGTCGCACCTGTATTCAGGCACACCCATTCTCCGGCCGGCAGATACACGCGCCGGCCTCCCTCGGGTGTGAGATATGGAGCAACAACCACGTCATCCGAGCCTGCAAAAAATTGATCTTCAATCGTCCAGCTGAGTGCATCCTGCGGGTTGGCCATCCACAAAGGACGCACGAAGCTGCGCTGGTCCTGCACACACTCTTTGCCGCACGCTGACCAGTAACTCAGAAGTTCCCTGCGGAGGGCGGCATCTTTGCGGACCTGATCCATTGCCTCGGTTCCGAATTCCCAAGGTTCACGCGCAGTGGTTCCGTGCATTCGTGCGTGACTCCCCCACAAACCGGCCTGAGTCCAGCGGGTGAACAGCTCTGCATCCGGACTTGGGCCATAAAAGCCGCCGATGTCATGCGACCAAAAAACAGCACCGCCGACGGCCTGTGAAAGCCCCCCGCGCAGCGAAGCACGCAGGGCAGTCCACGAGGTCTGGCTGTCGCCGGCCCACTTGACGGGAGTTTTACCCATTTTTGTGTAACCGGAGCGCGCCCACAAAATCCCCTCTTCGCCGCATTCTTCGCGCACAACTTCCATGACGCATAAATTGTAAAGGTCCGAATAAACGTTGCGCAGCTGACGTCCGGTGCTGCCGTCGCTGAAGACCGCGTCGTGCGGAATCTCTTCGCCGAAGTCTGTCTTGAAGCAGGTCACGCCGGCCTTCAAAAACGCGCGGTGCTGTTCCTTCCACCATTCGCACGCTTTGGGATTTGTGAAGTCCACGAGTCCGGCGATCGGCGGTTGAGGGAAGCCTTCAAGACCTGTCGGAACCCACTGATAGGGATACACTTGGCCCGATTTTGTTTTGGCAAAGTAGCCGTTGCGCACGCCTTCGGCGTAGAGGGTTTCGGTGGCCGAAGAAACGTAAGGGTTCTCCCACAGGCATACGTGGAATCCTTGTTCGCGCAGCCACGGAATGAAGCTTTGGTACGGACTCCAGCGGGAAGTGTCCCAGACAAAATCTGTGCGTGTCTGAGCCCGCATCCATGCGCGTGCGTCGAGATTGATGACCGACGCACCGAGTTTTTGGGTCTTGTTACCTTCTATAACGTCTCTCAGTTCTTTTTCGTCTTTGTAGAAGCATCTCGACAGCCAAAGTCCGTAGCTCCAGTCGGGAACACTGCTCACGCCTCCCATAAGCGCGCGCCAAAGCCTGACGGCAGCTTCCGGTTCGGCAGGCATGGCCAGATAAAGGCCCAGCACAGACCCGTCGCTTGAAAAGGTGGTCATGTCATGCCGGCGGGAACCAAAGTCGATGCGCGCCGGCTCACACTGCAGCATCGCAAAAGACAATCCGCGATCGGTAACAAAAAACGGTGTGCTCTGATAACGCAGGTGGCCGTTGACTCCCAATGCATCGGAGTTCATCACGTCATAAAGTCTGCCGCGCAGATTGGTCGGTCCAAACTGTTCGCCGCCGCCCCAGATATTTTGGGTTGTCGAAAAATCAAAGGTCATGCCAAAACCGTCGGCGTGCCTGAATGCAGGAAAACTCATTGGAACATCGCCGACAAACAGGTCTTTGCCGGCCGACTGCCAGACGATCTGTCCCAAGACGTCGCGGAAACAAAGACCGCAATTGTCCTTTTGTATTTCTGCCGTTCCGAATGATGATCGCAGCGTCCAGCCGTGCGGCGAATTTTCGGCAGTCACTTCGTTGGAAACCACGTTATTGAGAAGATCATGAGGACGGGGTGAATCTCCGAGCCAAATCAGCCATGCCGAGGGTGTGGTCGTTGTCGCGCCGATTTGAAGTTTTGTTTTTGAACCGTCCTTGAAGCTCAGCTCAAACTGAACAAATGAATTGCGTTCGCGCTGGGCCAGCAGGAGGCATTCGGTGGCCGGTATCATGCGCACGGCGCCGCGGGCACGTGCTGTCAGTGACGGCCATTCGGGAGTCAGCGGAAAATTAATATCCTGCGCAGATTCTTCGGAAAGTCTCATTTTACGCTCCCTTGACGCCGCCCTGCGTGGGCGATGCAATCATGTGTTGATGAAGTTTGAATGACAAAGCAAAGACCGGCAAAAGCAGAATGCACGCACCGGCACACAACGGTCCCCATTCGGTTCCGAAGCCGGTTATATAGCCGTTGAGTGTCAGCGGAGCCGTCTTGACCGCAGAACCCGCAAGGATCAGCGAAAACAGAAAATCATTCCAGCTCATCAAAAAACAAAACAGTGAAGCAACAACCAGTCCGGTTTTTGTGACCGGCAGTACGATGTGAAAAAAAGTCTGAACGCGGCCGGCACCGTCGATGGAAGCGGCCTCTTCAAGTGCACGCGGAACGGCATCCATAAAGGGCATCAGAATCCACGTTGCGAGCGGAAAATTGAGCGCCGTGTGTGCCAAGATTAATCCTGTGCGGGTGTCATGCAAATTGAGACTGCGGAGAACAAGAAACAAAGGCAGAGCAAGAGCAACCGGCGGAAGCAGGCGTGCAACCAGCAGCGTTGTGAGAAGATGTTTGCGGGTATTGCCCTGCCAGCGGGTCAGGGCAAAAGCCATGAGCGAACCGCAGCACACCGACAGCAGCATTGATCCAAGCGCAATACCGACGGAATTGAGCAGGTCGGGGGCCAGACTTTGTTCAACAAAAATGCGGTGAAAATTGCCGAGGGTCCATCCCTGCAGCGAAATTGATCCGTTCTCAAGCAGGCTGCGCGGGGTTTTGAATGCCGTCTGAATGATGATGGCAACCGGCGCAAGTTGCAAAAAAAGCAGTATCCCCAAAATGAGTTTTGAATACACCGGAAGAGGGCGGTTCTGAACTTGAATCATCGGCCGGTTCCTCCCGCAAACGCGCCGCGGTTTTGCAGCTTGGTGACCGACCATGCAAGCGTCATTCCAAGAACCAGCAGCAGAATCGACGCCGCCGAAGCAGGACCAACCTGAAAGAAATGAAATGCCTGTTTGACGACGTAAAGAGACAAAAGCGAAGTCGACTCACCGGGTCCTCCGCCGGTCATCACGTAGACTTCCGTGAAGACCTTGAGCGACTCCATAATCTTAAGGCCAATTGCAATCCCCAAAGTCGGCCGCAGTGCCGGAAGCAAAATATGAGTGATGAGTTGCCTTGTATTCGCTCCGTCCATTCGGGCCGCTTCCTGCGCAGAGCGTGGCAGCGCCTTCAGACCGGCGTAGACGATAAGAAATAAAAATGGCCACATCCGCCAGATGTCCTGAACGACAACCGACCAAAAAGCCCAAAATGAATCGGCCAGCGGTGCCGCGGGCTCGTAGCCGAGTGCGTCGAAAATAAACGCAAGCGGACCGTCGTTGGGATCGTATATGTAACGGAACGTCAGTCCGGAAACGACCGGCAGAATGAACATCGGCAGAATCAGGAGAATTTCGACAATTCGCGGGAGTGTGCGCTGAAAATAAAGGAAGAGCGCAATGGCCAGTCCGATGAAAAGCTCCAGCGCAGTTGTGACCAGTGTGAACAAACCGGCAAGCCCGAGGGCGTTCCAGAAAGATGACTGGCTCAGCAGGTTTTTGTAATGAGCGAGTCCGGCGAACAGGCTTGCCTGCGAATTTTTTTGCTGAGCGAACGTGATCGAGCTGAACGCACTCTCGAACACGGGCCAGCCGATCAGCAGAGTCAGCAGCACACAGCCGGGAAAAAAGAAAACGATCAGGGAACGCTGGTTCTTTGGACTCAACATCAATAGGGCTCCCTGCCTGCACTCCGTCCCAAGGCGAGTTGATCCATCCGGCGGAGTGCTGTGTTCAGCAGCGCTGCGGTTTCGGCATCTGTGGACTGGCCTGCGATCCAGCGCGTAAAAATTTTGCTCAAATCGTCCGAAGCGGAGCGGTATTGTTTGTGCCGCGGTCTCAGAAATGCATTTTGAAAGTTGATATGCGTGGTCGCAAACCAAGGGAACTTGGCCGAGAGTTCAGAATCAGTCAGCACATCCGTACGGGCGCTGCTGAGGCCGTTGCGAACCAGAGCAGAGTTGACCTCTTTTGAGGTCCACCATCGGATAAATGCGCCCGCTTTTGCGGTGTTTGGCGAATCCTTACGAATTCCTGCAATCCATGTACCTGCCAGACTTGTTGAATTTCGGCCGGGAGAAGGGGCATAGCCCGTGCGGTTGACCACCAGTGATTTGTGCTCGTCTTCAAGATCAAAAAAGAAGCTGTTCCACGTCATCATCTGTGCAACTTTACCCTTGGCATAGGCCGACATTCTCTCGGTATGATGCCATGCCTTCGCAGCCTTCGGAGCTGTCTTGAGAAGTTCGGAGTAATTTTTGAGTGCCGTTGCAATCGTCGCAGTGTCAGGCGGTGTGTTTGACTGCCCGAGCGGCTGGCCGTGATTGGCGAGCAGCCAAAGCAGTTCAACAGTCGTTCCTTCGGACATTTTGGTGAACGGTGCGAATCCGTAAAGCTTCGGCGGACGGTGGAAAAACTGCGCCAGAAGAATGAGTTCCTGCAGGTCTTTTGCAGGGGCGAGCGGACGCCCGTGGCGGGCAAGGAAATTTTTTTGTTCCGTTTCCGATTCAAACAGATCTTTTCTGTAAATGTACTGATAAACGTTGCCGTTTACGGGCAAACCGATGATTGAATTTTCAACAGTGGCGGCTTCAAGTGCTTTCGGTTCAAATTTGCGGATTTCTTCTTCCGACGGAGCTTGGGACCACTGCGACAGCGGCAGCAGGGAATCTTTGAACTGCGGAATAAAGGGCTCATCCACTGCATAAACATCATAGGTGCCGCCGGCTGCAAGGTCGGTCATCATCTTGGTTGCAACCGTCGAAGCGGGAATGTCGTCGAACTGAACACGCACTCCGGTCTCGGCTTCGAACTGCGGCAGAGCCTTGCGCAAAGCAGCGGATTGACGGTCACGGAAGGTCAGTACCTTCAAAACTGCACTATCGGGTTTGCGTGTGCAGGCAAATGAGAACGGCAACGGCAGCAGAAGGCTCAACGGCAAACTCATTCGCCCGTATAAACTTCGTCTGAAGGCAATTCCCTTTGCCCTTAAGCCTGTTTTACGGAACGTCATGGCCAACCGCCGCTTTGAGCAAATGAAACCAGTCATCGTGCTCAAGCCGGAGGTTGAGGGCTGCGACGGCAGCTTTCAACCGTTCCTCTTTGCCTGTTCCCAATACCGGTACCACATTGGACGGATGCCGAAGGAGCCACGCGTAGGCTACGGTTTCCGGATGTGACACTTTATATTTTTTTGCGAGAGAGGTCAGGCACTCGCGCACGCGCGCCGATTTTTCGTCGGTCCTTGTCAGCATCCCGCCGCCGGCAAGCGGCGACCATGCCATCGGCACCATGTTCATTTCGATGCACTGATCCAGCTGACCGTTGTGCATTGCAGAGTTATTCAGCAGTGAAAACTCAATCTGGTTGCTGACCAGCGGAAGTGTCAATTTCGACTGCAGCATCCGCACCTGTGACGGTGTGAAATTGGATACGCCGAACGTTTTGACCTTGCCCTGCTTCAGCAGGTCGTTGAATGTTTCGTTCACTTCCGAGGGATTCATCAGCGGATCCGGACGATGGATGAGCAGAAGATCGATCACGTCGGTCCGCAGATTTTTAAGCGAGGTCTCAACCGACTTCATGATGTGTGCGCGGGTCGTTTCGTACGTTTTCAGTGAGTGCTCCGGACGGTTGTCCGAAACCAGTTTGATTCCGCATTTGGTGATGAGCTGCATTTTGCTGCGGCTCAGGCCTTGTTTGGCGACAGCATCCCCGAACAGTTTTTCACATTCATAGTTGCCGTAAATGTCGGCGTGGTCAAAAGTCGTAATTCCGTGCTCAAGGGCAATCATTATTTTGCGCGCAACAGCATCGGCGTTGGCCTCTGCAGGGGTGTCGGCCAGTCGCCACGCGCCGAAGACCAAAGGTGACATGTTGTTATTTTTCATTGACGAACTCCTGCGCCCAGCGGTGTGTTTGGAAATGATGCCGGTATACGGCCCTGAATTTCGGCGAGCTTGCCGCGCCGGAATCGCGGCAGAATATATTTTCCGACCAGACCGCACTCATCAAAGTGCGGATAACCGGAAAGAACAAATGAGCGGATGCCCATCGAAATATACCGGTTGAGTTTGCTGACAATCTGGTCGGGTGTTCCGACCAGCGCACAGCCGCAACCCGAACGCGCGCGGCCGACGCCTGTCCAGAGAAGATCCTCGGCAAAGCCGTCATCATCTGCAATCGAGCGCATTTCTGCCTGCATGGCGACACCGAATGATTTTGAATCAAGTGCACGGCTGCGGATTTCGGTTCCTTTGTTGTCATCCAATTTCGAGACAAGCTTTCTTGCCGCTGCAAGGGCTTCCTGTTCGGTCTCGCGGACAATCATGTGAACGCGCAGGCCGAAGTCGACACGCCGGCCGTATATTTCAGCCCGTCGGGTCATTTCCTGCATGTGTGCACGAAGGCGATCTTCGGTTTCGGGCCACATCAGAAAAACGTCGCACTCACGTGCGCAAAGGTCGAGGGCATCCGGCGAGAGTCCTCCGAAGTAAAGCAGCGGACCGCCGTTTTGCTGATAGGGTTTGACCGGAGCTGCGGGCAGCTTGAGCTTATAAAATTCACCTTCAAAATTGATTTCATCCTGAGTCCAGCACTGACGCAGGATTTGGCAGACTTCGCGTGACTTTGCGTAGCGGACCTTTGAGTCGAGTGTTTCCCCCGGCAAGTCCGATGAAATAATGTTGACCGTCAATCGGCCTTCCAGCATGTGATCGATGGTTGCCAGTGTCCTTGCAAGCATCGCCGGATGAACTTCACCGCAGCGGATGGCAGCAAGCAGGCTCAGTTTTCTGAGTTGCGGAGCGAGTGCGGCGGCAAAGGACAGAGTGTCCTGTCCGACTTGATAGCTGCTGGGGCACAGCATGTTGTCAAAACCCTGCCGTTCCGCCTCCAGCGCAATTTTTGAAACATGAGCCCATGAGCTTTTGAGCCGCGATTCCGGAACACCGAGATATTCAAAATCGTCGGAGCATATAGGCGCAAACCAGCTCATTTCGACGATTTCGGAGGAAGACGTGCGCGGGATGATTCCCGCACTGAGAGTACCGGATGAGGTAAGACCGTCCGCTGGAAGATTCATTCTCTGCGCTCCTTGCTGAGAACTGATTTGTTTCAGGGCTGAAAATTTCTCCCGTCCGCGATGAGTTCACCTGTTTGTGCATTCAGTGAGAAGGTATCCGTGGCCATAACAGTGCCGCTGATGCCTTTCGCCTTAAAGCCGAGGTTGAACTCAAGTGCTGCGATTGGGTTTTCCAGAGTACCGCAATTTCTGGGAGCGAGCGAGAGGGAGTCGGCCTCCAGATGCCACAGAGGGTCAAGAACGATTTTCATCGGAGTGAAAAGAACGTAGGGAATGTATTGTCCTTTGCCGCTGTTATCCGCGCCGTATGAGTATGTTATTTTGTACTCGACCTCGACCAGTGTGAAACCGAGAAGGCTTTTAAAAATCTTGCGGTAGGACTTGCCGGCATACTTGCTGTTTTGCAGAGCCATCGGTTCGAGGTTTGCCGGACGCGCTTCTGCAATCACGTTGCCTTTCATCAGCGGGGTGTCGGGAGCCACCACTTTTTTCATGATGTCGGCAAAGGCATTTATAATTTTATTGACCGTATCAATTTTGTCACCGGTGGCGTCTTCGAGTGTTCCCGAGCGGGTAGCGGAATTTGCAGCCCGAAGCGCTTCCGAACGCAGCATCTGCCGGCTCAGGGATGCTCTGATTTCTTCCGCAGTGTCACCGGAAGGAGCCACTTCTGTTAAAGGAGATTCAATAGTTTCAATAATAAATTCGCCTTGTCGGACCTTGGAAACGACCCTTGATTCGGAAATTTCCTGCGTTCCGCAGGCCGGCAGGAATGCGAGAAGTGTTGCAGTCAACAGTATTTTTTTGAACATAATGTCCCCCTGAGTTTGGCGGATGGTACGGGGACTCGTGCGGTCGGTCAAGCTCAAAATAATTCAAATATAACCGTTTTTTTGGGCGTTCATCAGGAGCTCGTCCCTGAACTCCGGATGAGCAATCCGGATAAGCGCCTTGGCGCGTTCCGCGACCGACAAACCGATGAGCTCCGCAACTCCAAATTCGGTAACCACCGTGTCGATGTCGTTGCGGCTGATTGAGACCTTTGCGCCAGCCTTGAGTTCAAAACAGATTTTTGAGGTCAGTCCGTCGGCGGTCACCGATCGCAAAGCAATTATGCCGCGGCCTCCTTCCGAACGCTGTGCACCTGCATGAGTGTCCGTTGCCCCCCCGACACCGCTCAGTTCGCGGTGTCCGACGGACTCCGAACAAACTTGTCCGGTCAAATCGACTTCGACGGCGGTGTTGACTGAAATCATCTTCCGGTTTCTGCAAATGCGGTTCGGATCGTTGATAACCGACGCAGGATGCAGTTCCACCGCAGGGTTTTCGCGGACAAATTCATAAAGTTCACGTGAGCCGTAAACAAAGGCGGCGACCATTTTCGCGGGCCAGAGGGTCTTCTGCCCTCCCGTGACGACACCCTGTTCGTAAAGGATACGCATCGATTCAGTGAGTAATTCCGTATGAACACCCAAGTCCTTTTTGTGGGAGAGATATTTTCCGACGGCATTCGGGATTCCCCCGATGCCGAGCTGGAGGGTTGCTCCGTCGGGGATGAGTTCAGAAATGTATCGGGCAATTTGCCTGTCTTCGGGGCCTTCCTCTTCCGGCATAATGACGGGCAATTCGCAGTCAGTCTGCAGGAATAAATTCACCCGTTCCACCGGAACAAAAGTGTCACCGTAAACCACCGGCATATTCGGATTGATTTCAAGAATGACCGTTCGTGCTTTTCTCAGAATCTCCGTTTCGTAGCATGTATTGACACCGAGGCTGACAAAACCGTGTGCGGTCGGAAGACTGCATGTTCCCCAAAAGACATCGATGTTGCGGTTGCGGGTGATGTTTTGTGACCATCGGGATAAATGCTGCGGAACGTAATGAACAAGGTTGTGTCCCTGAAGCCCGCGTACAACCGAGGTCAAAAACATAACATTGAATCGCAGATGTTCCGATAATCCGGCGTCGGCAAAACAGGAGTAGGGCTTGGTCGGATTTGCGCAGTGAATGTTGAGTACGGAAAAATTTCGGGCGTAATGATGCAGCTGACTAAAAAACAAAGAAGGTTCTGCCGCAGCCATCGATACGACCACGTTGCCTTGTTCCGGTAAAAGGGCGAATGCCTGTGCAGGCGTTCCGGTTCGCGATAAAATGAGCTTTTCCGGTCTGTGCATTATTTTGAACTCCGGATGAAGCGGGACATCAGCCGACAATCACCGTGCAGGGAGCATCACGGACAAAACGTGTGACGAGCCGTCCGAGCCTCGCGCGCGTGCTGCCTTCGCGGGCATGGCGTCCGAAAATCATGAGATCAATTTTGTTGTCCGTAATGAATTGCTTCAGTTCATCGACGGCATGACCGACCAGAAGATGTCCGGTTGCTTTGAAGCCGTCTTCCTGCAGAATGCGTGCCCGTTCTTCGACAGCCCGCTGCAAACGTGATTCCGCGAGGTCGTATATCATTTCAAGTTCGCGGTACGTCGCATAGGCATCAGTCGTTTCAAAGCCGCTGTAGGTCGGAGCCATTCTTTCAAAACAGTGCGCCAGATGCGCCGCGCGTTGCCGCAGGGGATCTGATTCCAAAAGTTCACGGAGAATATTTTCGCCGGTATGCGAATCCGGCCGCAAGTTGGTTGCAAGACCGATGTTTGAAATTTTCAGAGTCGGGACGTTCTCCGCAATCGGCAATACGATGACGGGAACCGGACTTTGCTCGATGATTCTCTGGGCAACGCTTCCGAAGAGCGCCGAAACAATTCTCGAATGATGATGCCTCCCTGTTATGACTCCGGCAAAATGGCCGCGATCTTTTTCAAGCAGACTCAGGATTTCGCTTTCGGCGGTCCCGAGTTTCACCTGAATATGAAAATGGGTTTTACCGTCGCGGAGCGCTGACAGCGCATCATCTGCCTTCATTTGAGTTTGAGCCAGCAACTCGCCGCGGTATCTGGTTTCGAGCTGTTCCCATTTATTTCCTTCTTCAAACGGCATTGGCCCGAGAAACAACGGCGCATCCTCAAGCACGTGGAGAAATGTCAGCTCGCAGTTCAGATCTTCGGCAATCGACAAAGCATTTCTTTCGGTCTGAAGCTGAGGATGCGAGAGATCGGTGGCACAGAGTAATCTTTTGCCGCGCAGAATGGTCATGGTGGTTCTCCTTCCTCAATTTCGGAGCAGAATCACACGAAAAAGTAAGAACAGATTCTTTATCCTCCGAATCCGTTCCCGCATAAACAGTCTGGATTTAACGGCCGCACGCGCCGGACATCAAGAGGCGAATATGTCGATGTGCAAAATGTATTTCCGGTTGGCAATTGCCTGCGCACTGTGGCAGGCGCACAGCGGTCCGGCCCGTGCAGAATGGAAGCCGGAATCAATTCGGATTTCCGGCGGAGACTGTATTGTCCGCGAGAGCAAGGTCGACGAATCAAAATTTACTTTACTCTTTTTTGATTTTTCGGTCAGATTGGACGGCTCATCGGGTATCCGTGCAACGGAAGCAGCAACATGTGCATTCGATGTTCAGTTCAGAATCCCGCCTGCTCACAGGCTCAGGAACCTTTCAAACCGAATATTCGTTACGGCCGACAAGGATAATTTGTCGGGTGTTTATTTGAATGCCGTCATCAGTCTGAACGACGCCGAATTCCGCCAGACAGGCAGGCTGATTGCCGGCAGCACCTTTGCGGGCAGGACGCTTTTATACAAATCCTTTGATGCAAGGTCAGTCGCCGGCTGCTTGCCGGTTGAACAGAACTTGTCATTGCATACCGAGATTGGCTTCAGCGCAGAAGCCGAACCCGGCTCACGCGGGGCTCTGATCGACATGACGGGTCAGCAGGACTGGATAGATTTATGGCTGGACGTTGAAGCGTGCTGATTAATTGGGTCTGTCGGGAGTGCGGCACTGCAGGATCGCCGTGTCAGCCGCGATTCCCTGCGAGGTTTTCTTCTTGAAGCAGTCGACGGGTGCGCTTGAAGTCGCACGTTCACAGAGGATATTCAGCTGCGCTGAAGTGATGGACAACTGAGCGGCGCGATCTGTGCAGCGTTTTTTGGAATTTGTTGAAAAAAGTTCAGACGGTTTTGTGGCCAGCGTGTTTGAGCTCGCCGAGTCAACCTTCCGGCAACCTGCCGCAGAAGCGATCCCGACAAAACCGGCGAGGGCGCAGGCGGTCATTCGGGAAAAAGTTTTGCTGCAAAAAGTTTTCACGGTTTCACCATACTGAATGCTTTGTTTTTTGGCTTTTCCCGATTCTACCAGATTTGGGCAATTTTCGACAAGCAGGATGCGGCAGTGAAAATGTCGCGACACTTTGAAATCCGGATATCTTGGCTTGCAGTCCGGTATGACTTGCCTTCTGCAAGGCTGCCCTGCTACATCCCGCCGTGTTTCAGGCGTTTTTTGCGGAGATATGCATGCAGCTTTCTACTGTTCACCGCTGGGGATGGTTTACTCTTTTTTACATGGTCGCAGTGATCCTCTGGGGTGCCTTTGTGAGAGCCACGGGCTCGGGTGCGGGATGCGGAGATCATTGGCCTTTGTGCAATGGAGTGGTTGTTCCGAGGGAAGCCAATGTGCAGACAATCATCGAGCTGACTCACCGCCTGACCAGCGGCCTTGCGTTGGTGTTCGTTTTAATTCTGTATTTTTTGGCCCGACGTGCGACACCCCGCGGTCACTCTGTCAGACGGGCGGCTCTCTGGACGGTCGGATTCATTATATTTGAAGCTCTTATTGGAGCCGGACTCGTACTTTTTGAACTTGTTGCGCAAAACGCATCCATGAAACGCATGGTGTCAATGTCTTTGCACCTTGTGAATACATTCGCGCTCCTCACGTCGCTGAGCCTCTGCATCTGGCGCACGTCAGACATTTCTCTCAGCGAATCTTCGCGAATGAGCGGACTCAAAGCCTTGCCGTTTACCGCCGCTGTGGGATTGCTTCTCGTACTTAGCGGTATGACCGGTGCAATTGCAGCGCTGGGTGACACACTTTTCAACGGAGTCGGTGCTTTGCCTCTGAATGCGTACTTGAGCTCTGACACACCGCTCCTGCTGAGGCTCCGACTGATTCATCCGGTTGTTGCATGCCTGACCACCGCTCTTGTTCTTTATCATCAGGCAAAATTCTTCTCCCTCTTCACAACGCGAGCCCGCTCTTTTCTGGGCTGGTCTGTTTCCATCGCTGCGATTGTCCAAATTGGTCTTGGATTTGTGAACGTTCAGCTCATGGCGCCTGTCTGGATGCAGCTCGTCCACTTGGGTACGGGCGTCGCACTGTGGGTGCTGTTTTCCTTCTTTGTCTTCTTGATTTTATCCAACGATCCGGATTTACAGCAAAAAAAGACAATTTATTAACTTTCTCAAACGAGCTCCGATTCTTTGTGTCGGACGGAACAAAATAAGAAGTTCCGCCCCCTGTGAGGAGTTC
>RFOM01000065.1 GCA_009926615.1 Pseudomonadota bacterium | reverse complement strand
AAAATTTGCACGGGTTCAAATCGGCTTCATGTTCCCTGCAGCCTCCTTTTACCGCCGCTAGGCACGAGGCAATCGACAGGCGCTGTTTTTTTCTTGCCGAATTTTCGAAGGTCGGCTTCGTTGTTCCTGCCGGCCCAAATGACAGTGGAAAATGAATTTATTTGATCCAAGCCGTCGCGGAAGGCTTCGGCGAAAGCTGGTGATTCGTTTTGCGTCATTTGTGCTTGTCGGTAATTCTTTGCTTCTGCTGCTGGTCGGCGGAAGGTCTGTTGTCACCGTTTTTGGTGAAAACAAAAAGGCGATCAGCCTCCAAAGTGAAATAATTCTGCTGCAGCTTGAAAACCAACTGCAGTTGTCGCGGAACGCAGTTCAGTCCCTGAGCGGCAACAGGCTGATCATCAACAGTCTCAGTGATCCTGAGGCTCAAAAATCCTACCTCCCCGGTTTGCTTTATGATTCAAATTTGTCATTTGGATTTGCTTATACAGCAATTCTTGGATTCAACGGTCAGGTTATTTTTTCTTCAGGCAAGGATATTCCTGCTGAAAGGCTGCGCGGTCTTGTCAGGCCTGCTTTGGAAAATGCGCAGGACTTTGTCGCTTTTATTCCCGAATTGAACGCAATACTTTTTGGTTCTCCGGTGTTTCTTTACCGGACAACGCAGGGCGTGTTTGTCGCATTGCTTCCTGTCTCCGGATTGCAGCGATTCGTTGTGGCAGGAGACCCTGATTTTCGGCTGAGGCTGAGTTTCTCGGATAAGACCATCATTGAAGAGGAGACAAGCCAACCGCAAGTTCGCGAGTATACGGAGGTTCACCCTGCAGGACTCAATCTCGTTCTTCTCTCAGGCTTGAGAGCCGTCCTCAGGCTGTCTGTACCTTGGCCGGTGTTTCTTGATCCGGTTGGGAAGATGGTCAGTGAATTCTTTCTTGTCAGTTTTATTTTGGGTGTTGCGGCAATAGTTCTTGCCCAAAGGTTTGGCGACAAGCTCGCCAATCCGATACTTGAACTCAGGTCGAAGGTTGTCCTTCCGATGACCCAGTGGCAAGACTGCGCGCCCATCGGCACGAATGACGAGCTTGAAGACCTTGCAAAGGCATTCGATGATGCCCGCAATGACATTATTAAATATAATCAGGAGCTGATAAAGGCGAAAGAAACTTCGGAAAGCGCAGTTAAGGCAAGGTCAGAGTTTTTTGCTGTTATGAGTCACGAGCTTCGTACTCCAATGAACGGTGTGATTGGCATGTCTGAGCTCCTGTTGCAGACTAGCCTTGATACAGAGCAAAAAGAGTATGCAGAAACAATCAGAAGCTGCGGCGATTTACTTCTCAACGTGATTAATGATGTTCTTGATTTTGCAAAAATTGAGTCCGGCAAACTGCAGCTCGAAAGCACACCTGTAGATTTGGTCAAGCTTATTCATGATGCGGCAAATGTGTTGCTGCCTGTGGCCGGCAGAAAAAAAATTGATTTACTGATTGAAACGGACGAATCCCTTAAGGGATTGTGGAGTACGGATCCTGTTCGTCTTCGTCAGATTTTGCTGAACTTGGCTGGCAACGCGGTTAAATTCACACAATCAGGATACGTGAAGATCAAAGCGTTCCCCGTTGGTGTTTCAAGTTCAGCGCCACAGGTCGAATTTGCCGTTATCGACACCGGTATAGGGATTGCTCCCGAACAATTGTCAAAACTTTTTCGTCCGTTCATGCAGGCTGATTCAAGCACAACACGCAAATTTGGCGGAACGGGGCTTGGTCTTGCTATTTGTCAGCTGCTCGTCGACAGCATGGGCGGGAGAATTTGGGTTGAAAGTCTGCCAAACTCAGGATCAACATTTTTCGTTCGCCTGCCCATGTCACCGGAAATCGGGCAGAGGTCCGAGCCGGTAAGTTCAAAGATGCGTCTGGATTCTCAATTTGCAGCAAAGCATCCGCTGAGAATATTGGTTGCAGAGGACAATCTCGTGAATCAAAAGCTCATCGCCGGACTTTTGGGAAAGCTGGGATACAGGCCTGCGATTGTCGGTCATGGCAGGGCTGCGGCAGATGAAGTTGAGTTGCGTTCCTATGATTTGGTGCTGATGGATATTCAAATGCCGGAAATGGACGGATTGGAAGCGACCCGACTGATCAGAAGTTTTGAACACATTCGCCAGCCGGTTATTGTTGCAATGACCGCGGGTGCATTGACACTGGACAAACAGGCCTGTCTGAAAGCGGGAATGGATGAATACATCTCAAAGCCCGTGGCTTTGGAAAGTCTTATTGCCGTGCTCGTGAAAGCCGCTTCGGCTGATGCCGCAAAAGGGGCGACCCGTTGAAGAAAATTCAAATTAAAAACTGTTTTTAAAGTTTTTTGGAAAAAACAGGAATCAAAAAGTCCGGCAGGCGCTTTCGCGCGTGCCGGACGTGTCGCAGGCGATGCTGATGTTTTTTGCTTCTCAGAGGAAGCCGGGGAGACGACCGCCTCTTGAAGGTGGCGGAGGAGGGCATTTGAGTGTCACTGGCTTCTTAAGGGCTTTATCGAATATCAATGACTCATCGCTTTTGTCGACCTTACCGTCGCTGTTCACGTCTGCAAGATGAGCCACCTCGGACTTAAGCTTCTCCACTCCTTCCAAGTGCCGACGCACTTTCAGAGAGTCTTGGCTGTTAATGAGTCCGTCATCGTTCAAATCTCCACATCCAGCCGCAAGAGCATTCTGACTAATAATAGCAAGACTCAAAATTCCAAGTGCCTTTACAACAACCTTCATTGAATTCCTCCTCGTCAGGCCCTGATTGCCGTGACATTCCCATTGTTCGGCTGCTCCCCCAAAAACTTTAACAACCCCATTATAAGTGTTCGATTTAAGGAGAAACTTAGCCAATCTTGTTTCCGTTTTTCACGGTGGGATTGGAAAGAAAACCTATTTGCACGCGGCCGATTTGCCTGCCGTTGGAATGCCCCCGCCGCCACCGGCAACCCGCGTATCCGGAGGCAGGGAATCGCCGCTGTCCGCAATTGCGTCTGTGCCAATAATATTCTTGATGGGCAGCGCCATAAAGGCGCGCTTGAGAATCGCGACATCGGCCGCAGCGGGGGTGGTGTCGGTGTTTTTTTGAACAATGAAGTTGGATTGAAAGAAGGTGTTCCAGAGGGGATTCAGAATTTTGATGAGTAAACGGTCATTGGCATAATTTGGGTCCAACGGATCGGTGGGAGCGGGTATCTTGCGAAGGATATTCCACGCCGCGAGAATGTTGGCGAGTCTGTTCATCGCGACTCATTCTGTTGGACTCTGCCTGCTGACGGCCGTCCGCACTCCTGTGTTGTCAATTAAATGGCTGGAATAATTAGAGTAAGCCGCATGAATTATTTATTTTAAGGGTGTTGATAGTTCGACCGAATACCTGATGATTCGGGTTGGCGCGGGAGATGTCCATGCGGCTGCCAAAACCGGCGTACATAGCTCCGCTATTGTTCCTGCTTTGGTGCGGCCAAAAAAATCAGTATTTTTTCCAGTCGGATGATTTTATCGGCGGACTCGTCAGTGTTCGCGTCGGCATGCAGTCGGTCAACGGAGAGCGCGCGCAGGGCGGCTCAGACGACGCAGACGCCATGCTGATCGGCAATACGGCATCGGTTAAAGCGGCCGTCAGCGGTTGTAAATCGGGATTTACAGAAACAATAGACACTTTTACCCCGATTGATCAGTTGAAAATCAGATTCGATCGCGATGATTCGAACTGTCAGATTCGGCTGACGGCGATTCGTTTGAAGGCCTCCGGCAGCAGGATGCCGGCAGATTATGAAGTACCGGCAGGAAGTCCGGAAAGTGCATATGCCGTTGCCGGTCTTTCGCCGTCGGCCGAAGGTAAAATTTATACATCCTCGATAAATTTGACTCAGAATCTTGTTGTCAAAGACACGCATTTTGATTTGAAATCCGACGGCAGTCCGGTTTTCACATTTCAGCTTGTGCCCAAAGAAACCAAGGTCAGGAAGCCCGTGTCGGCGGAATATTCCCAAGCACTCGGTACGCAGTCACTCGGCGCTCCCAACTTTGAAATTCCGTTTGATTCCAAATTTCCGGAGAGTACGAACAATGGTTTGAGTCTTTCGGATACCGACCCCGTTTACTCCGAAGGAAAGGCAAAGACCCCTGAGGCCAACGGCGGCTTTCAGATTGATGTTCTTTTGCGCTGCAGCGAAGACAAAAGTTTGGGAAGTGCCGGTCAGCCGGATCCAAAAGCGGTTTGTCCGACAGCCGCAGGCGATGACATGCCGGTGAGCGATCTGCAAATGGCGGTGATTATGTGCCGCAGCAACGAAGACAGGCTCAGTTACGAGCAGGCGGCAGCACTCTTTGCTTCAGTTCCTTCTTCGCGCGTGATGCAGGGGCCGTCCAAGTTTGCCAAAGTCATCAAAAGCAGTGCTGTGTTCAATTCAACTGTCGAAAGCGACTTTGTCACCGGACTTCTTTATGAAGGAGTCAGAACCCATTTTCCGGTTGAGGCGGTTGCCGGAACGAGTCTCGGGCAGGGATGCGTGTTCAGCCAGTTTGAGCCTTCCAAAGGTTGGCTGATTTTGCGCAAAACGCAGGGCGCGGGCGCATCGGAAGTTTCATCATATCAGGTTACAAATGTGCAGTTGAGTGCGGTTTCAGCGGAGATTGAAGCCGTCGGGTCGCGTTTGAGCGGACTTGGCAAAATTTCCCGTTCACTGCGTTTTTCGAGCGACAATCAAAATTTTCTGTCGCGCACGAAAACAAGAACTCCCGCGCCCGATACTTCGCTGACGGTTTCCCTTTGGGTGAAGTTTTCCAAAGTCAATTCAGATCAGCAAATCTTTGAATCAAGTTCCGCAACCGGTTTTTTGGCCATGGGGTATTTCGGCAAATCATCCGGCGGCCGGCTGGTTGTCACGAACGATCAGAGCGGAGCTTATGCAAACGCCGCAAAGTCGGATTATCCGATTCAGGACCCGCGCGTCTGGAATCACGTCGTCTATTCCAGAAAGCACAACGGACAGGGGATTCTTTACGTCAACGGAGTTGAACAGTCGGTGAAAGCCGTCAAAACGGTCAACATCGATTTTTTCGCAGATGCCGGCAGAAAATTCGGAAGCCGCTCTGATTACAGCAAGGCATTTACCAAAAATGAACGCTACGGTGATTTTTTGCTGGCAGATGTGCATGTCGTTGACGGCATAGTGCTCGGTGCAGAGAGTTTCGGCCTGCGTGATGCGAACGGCAAATGGCAACCCAAAGAGTACCGCGGTTCGCACGGCGCGATGGGATTTCATCTCAATTTTGCCGACAATTCTTCGAACACGGCAGAAACTTTGGGCAAAGATTCGAGCGGCAACAAAAAGCACTGGACTCCGCATAACTTTAAAGTGTCGCCTGACGGACAAACAGATTCTCTTGTCGACAGCCCGTCGGCTTTTGGAAACGATTCCGGCGCGGGCGGAGAGGTTCGCGGAAACTATGTCACGTTGAGTCCTCTGGCGGGAAACTCAAAAATCAGACATGGAAATCTGGAGACTTTTTCCGATTCGGTCGGATGGTATTTTCGTCCGGCGACCCGCACGGTCAATTCGGGGAAATGGTATTATGAATCGACCGTAAAAGACGGCTTGGGTGCGGATGAATCCTACAGCCACGAGCTGGGAATATCTTCCGGATCGGTGAATGCACCGCTGCCCGTGACGCACGCGGGTCAACTGGCAACAGGGCACTCTATTCTTCTTAGCCGCAACAGGGCTGCGTACTGGACTGAGGGAACAAGTACCTTTGTTGCAGAGGGTGATTTTTCGGCCGGTGCGGTTTTGAAGATAGCCGTGGATGTTTCGGCAGGGAAAGCGTGGCTCGGAGTCAACGGCAACTGGCTCCGTCAGGGAAATCCTGCCGAAGGTCAGAATCCGACTTTTGAGTTCAAAGCAAATTCTCTTGTTCTGCCGATCGTATCCAACAGAAAAACTGCAGATTTGCCGAGTGTCAGTGTGACGAACTTCGGTCAAAAACCCTTCAAATATCGGGCCCCCGTCGGTTTCGGCGTGTGGATTGAAAAACCCTGAGGAACAGCAGAGCAGCGCGGACATGGCTGCTAAATTTTTCTTTTTTTTCTTTTTTATCTTTTGTTTTCGATGATCGGGAACGCCTGAAAATTCACCTGCAGAACTTTTTCAGGATTGCTGTCTTCGCTTGCGATCTTGAAAATCCTTTTTCTGAATTCTTCAAGCGTTTCTTTGATCTTCAAGGCGCCGTCGTGACTGATGGCCAGAGTGACGGAGCTGACATTGCGCTCCTCTGCCGTAAACTCCGAGCCCAGACATTCTCTTGCAAGCTCGAGCATTTTTAAATGAAATCTGACGACACCGTAGCCGGGAACACTTGCGCCCGTGCTCAGATTTTTTTGCTTTTTAAGGTAAAGGTTTCCCTTCTGCTCCAGCAGTCCCATGTGGGTCAGCAGTTCAAGGCTTTCACGGGCATCGGTCGTTGAAATGGGAACACGGAAGGATTTGGCCAAATCCTGAGGTGATGCGCCTTCGGGAAACAGTTCGAGCGCTTCGAAGACCAAAACGTGGTGCCATGCACTGAAAAAAAGAATCGCATCTTTGGAATGCTCTTCTTTTTGACGGCTTTCGGCAACATCGAGCAGCGCGTCGTAATCCTGCAGGCGCTCGTTGACGTTGTTTGAATTTTGCAGACGCACAAGAGAAGCAAAAAACTTACGCTCGCCGGCATCAAAGGCAAGCGCGTCGGCAACGTCGGCCACATGTTTGAACATCAGCTTCCGTTTGCCTTTGATGATGGTAAAGACAATATTGCTGGCTCCGAGGTTCAGGTCTTCTGCAAATTTCATGTATGAGTATTTGGAGAATTCTTTTTTGGCCAGCTCATAGAGATCCTCAAAATAACTTTTGTAATTTGAGTATCCGGTGAGTTCGATTGTCTTTCTGATGTCCTTCAGACGCCTCATCGGAGAGTCCTTTCTCCCGTCTTTCCGCCTTGGGGTTCCGGTTCCGAGTTTACATCAGATTTTTGAATTGATGCCGTCAAAGTGATGTTTTTGCTCCATGCTTCAGGGCATTCGCTCATGGGGCATAGTAACTGTAGTCAACTTTGAGGACGAGGTCCTGACTTTGCAGACAATCCGAGGACAAGTCGTTGTCCCCTATCAGGACCATTGAAAAATAAAGTTGCAACCCTTTCAGGGATTCAAAAAGGCGTTTGTTGGCCGCATCTGACAATTCAAACGACAGCGCACCGGCAGTTTCGGTGTTGGGAATGACGCAGGCAGCCCCGTCAGCGCAAAATGACCTGTGTCCGAAACGCTTCCCTCTGAGTTTGGCCCAACTGTATTGATAAAAATTGTTCGGCAATCTCTGAAATGTGAGGGAGTCCGGTTGTCCGGTGGCAATCAGGATGTTGTTGTTCAAAGTCAAAACGATATGGTCATCGTAAGTAATGTGGGGATTCTCACCGGTTGCCTTCATGCTGCAGACCGTTCGTCCGGCGGGAATATTGATGTTGAAATTCCTCTCGATTCTGGCGGTATGGTAACCGTCGCCCGTTTCTCTGATGTTGTTGTCGCCCACTCCGAACGGACACCTTTGCGCAACAACGGAGGGATTGTTTCTCGGGATAATAACCCGAACCGTGTCCTTTAAGAGTTTATCCGAGCTGTTGCAGTCGACAGCGGCGGGAGTCGTTTTAATTTCTGCCAAATTTAAACTGCCGGCGGAAGGTGGCTCAGGGGGTATGTACCTGACACGCATTTTCACATTCCCTCCGCTCTGCAGCACCGGCGAGAATGGCGAGACAGTTCCGGATTGATTAAAAAACTTGATTTCCATGCCCGAAGTCGAAGCCGGAGGATTGAGAAGTGCGTGCGCGTTGAGGGCGAGAGGCGCCCGCGCCAAACGGGTGAGGTGTATTGTTTGCGAAACTGAATTGGTCGCCGCATTTGCCGTCTGTGAAAGGCAGTCCGTTCGTCCGTATACGCACCACGGCTGCGAAGTGCCGGAGTCACCGTCGGGCTTTGCAGGGGCATTTTCAAGAGCCGGTTTGTCGGCTGTTCCTCGCCACAGATACGATCCTCTCGACAGGTAAAAACTCTTTTCAACGTCCTTTACGTCAGTGAATAAACCGGTACGTCCGCCGATAATTCCTGCCAGACGGGCCGGTGACACATCGGGCAGGACCGGCCACGAAAAGGTCAAGTCATTCAGGAATTCGGCTTCGCAGATAACGCTCGACGGCGGAACAGCCGCGTCCGAGGCTAACGTCTGCTGAGCAGCAAAAGTTACGCCTGAGGAATCTTTTTTAATTTCCTTGAAGCTCAAACTGGCCACATGCTCATGTGCATAATTTGCACAGGCTGCCGTCGGTTTGAAATAATCCGAGACCGTTGTACTGATCAGCAGAGGCTTGCCGGTCGGTTTTTTGTTTGCCGCAGCGTTGTCCATGACCAGCAAAGCCGGTTGTTTTCTGAGTTCAATCAATTCGGTGTACGGAATTTCAAACTGCAGTTGCAAATTTGATGATCGCGAAAGGAACCAGCTCTTCGCTTCCGGAGCGGATCGACCGGAGACAGCTGCCGGCAAGTACCCTTCGTCCTGTGGTTTTGACTTCAGTTTGAAGTCCGCAGTGAAAATAAATTGTCTTTCGATTTTGGTTTCCAGCGTGCAATACACCACACGGTGGTCTTCCATTTTTCCGTATGTCGAAAGATCGAGACAGTCGGCTGTCAGGTTGCTGCCTGTGACATCAACGGCCGGCAATTCCGCTTCGTCGTCATTTGATTTTACCGCCGCACCATTGCCGGATTTACCGGTTCCCCTGTCGGACCCGTTTTGATTGGCCAGATTGGCCAGTTTTGGCACGTTGCCGGCCATGCCGACAAAGTCAGACGGCGCGGAGCAGGAGAGTAAACTGAATCCCGCCATCGTTATAAAAAAAGCAGTGCATTTTAGGGAACGGTCCGGATTTTTCATGTTTTTTACCGCCAGACGATAATCCCAGTTTCCTCGTAAGGGAGATCGGCCCGACGGCGGCTGAACTTGAGGTGGTTTGCCGGAATGCCAATGTTTTCGGGACCTGCAATCAGGAATTCCGCGACAGCAGGTTTTCGATGAGACTTTTGACGGGACTCCAGTCCGTCGCAATATCCGCAGTCGGACGTCCGGAGTTAAGACACACTTTGATCCGGAAATCGAGCTGTTCCAGAGTCAGCAGAGCGTCTTGGGTCAGTCGTTCGGCTTCCGTTTGTGCACCGTCAATCCCAAGAAGGCTGACCGCAGTGAGTTTTTCCTGAGATGCGTCTTTGCCGGCAGTCTTGCCGAGTGTGGCGGAACTTTGAGTCACATCGAGGATGTCGTCGACAATTTGAAAAGCAAGACCGGTTGTGACTCCGAGTTTTTCGGCGAGCCCGACGGCGGTGCGCACATCCTGTGAGTCAAGAAAACATCCCCGCAGTGCGAGACCTGCAACCACGCCGATGGAACTTGCGGCTCCGAGCAAAGCGCCGGTTTTAAGATTGTGAATTCCGCGAAGCGTATGCCAGCCTGACGGCTGCGCAGACTTTGTTTGCGCGAGATCTTTCCATTGGCCGGCGATCATCCCGAACACTCCCGAAGTGCGTGCAAGAATTTCGACACATCGGAGTGCGGCATCGGCGGAAAGGCCCGCACCTGCAGAGCTTGAGATCGCGTAAAATGCATGAGTGAGCAATGCATCGCCGGCCAAAAGTGCATTGGCTTCACCGAAAACTTTGTGGGCCGTCGGTTTGCCTCTGCGAAAGTCATCGTTGTCCATACAGGGCAGGTCATCGTGAACAAGCGAGTACGTGTGAACGAACTCAAGGGCAGCCGCGCACCGCAGAATTGCCGGATGGTCGGGTTGATTGCCGCAGGCCTGCGCGACAAGGCAGGTGAGCAAAGGCCGGATTCTCTTTCCGCCGGCTTCAACCGGATACAGAATTGTGCGCAGAAGGCTTTCAGTTTCTGCGGGCGACAAATTTTCGCTTGCCGCGGGCATTGCAGCAGCCCCCAGAACGAGGTCCCTCAGAGTTTCTTCAATTTTACCAGCCAGAGTGTGCACAGCCTGCCTCCATCGTCCGGAGGAGGCTCTTAGCCCATTTTTGAACTAATTTCACGTATGACGGCAGTGATTCCGTTAATCACGAACTGAACCGCCGATGAGCCCCATGAGTCGGGTCAGCAGGTTGAGCCCTGTGGTTCCTATAAGCCTGAATAAAAGAGGGCCAAGCTTGAGTACGAGATTGCAGGCAATCACCGCCAGTATGATCGCAAGACACAGAGCCATCAGACTGGGAGTCGATTTGGCTTTTGACGACTGCAGAACAACCGTGGAAATCGCCCCCGGTCCTGCCAAAAGCGGGGTGGCGAGAGGGAAAACGGAAATATCCTCGCGATGCAGGCTTTCGTCCCGTTCTTCTTCTTTCACCCGAGTTCTGTTTGCGGCAAGTTGTTCAATACCAAACTTAAAAAGCAGCAAACCGCCGGCGATTTGAAATGCAGGCAGGGTCGTTCCGAAAAAATTAAAAAGCGACATACCCGTCACTGCAAAGAAAACCAGAATACAGCAGGCAACGAGCGTCGCTTTGCGTCTGATTCTGACCAGTGCTTCGGTTGTAAAGCGATCGGTCAGACCAAGGTACACAGGAATAACGGCGAACGGGTCGACGATGACAAAAATCGAAACGAATGTTCCCAAAAAGGCGAGCAGAGCTTCGGTCATCTCAGACTCAGAAGATTGGTTGCAGGATTTGATTTCATGGACGCCTCGTAGAGTTCCCCAAGTTTGCCGAAGTACAGCTTAAACTCCGACGGGGCAGGTTGTGTCCACATAAAATCCGGATGAAGAGGAGAAATCCACTCGCCGCCGATAATTTCACCGTTGGCGTTCAGTTCGAGAACGTACTGGTAACTCAGGCGGTAGTCACCGACATCATGCTGGTTGGTTTCTGTAAAGTTTTGCAGATTGGGCGGATCGAGTTCGATTTTGATGCGGACGTCCGTCTGAAGTTTGATTTCGCGCACCGTCCCCGGAGCCGCTTTGCCGGCCGTCGGAGGCTGTTCGCCCAAAATGTAGGATTTATATTCGTAGATGGGATAGTTCCAAACCTCGGCACCGTTGACGAGATCGCCCACGAGGGGTTTGCTCCATTCACCGATGTAATTGGTCAGCAGCAGATGAAATGAACCTGCATTCACATCCTGACATTCGCTCAGCCCTTGCGGAAAGCCCGTGTCACCGGTGGTCTCCCAGCCCGCTTTGGCCTGTGTATTGCAGCGTGCTCCGACCAGCCGCACTCCGCCGTCGGCGAACTGTGCCATGTAAAGGGCCAGCAATGCTTTTACGTCCGACGCACCAAACGGAACGTCGATTCCTTCAGGGCTTTTGACCACAACCGGTCGCGGCTCTTTGAAGTTGGCAGACGCTGCTGCCCAGCCGTTGCAAAGTCCGCGCCATTTTTCGTCGGTCGGGTTGTTGCGTTTGCGCTCGTAATCCACCAGCGGATAGTTCCAGTTGCCCGTGAGAATGTCGTACTTTTCCGCCGGCGAAAGTGCGAGCCGCTCTTTGAGCGACATTTTTGCAACCTGTTCTTTGCTCGGCAACGGATAGGTTTTGAAGTCTGGCGAGGGCGAAGCATTCCAGCGCCATGCGAGCCCGCCGCGATGGTTAGGCCAGTAGCTGTCCGACCACGGGCGCACGTTGCTGACCGATTCGGCCGCCATTTTGAGTTTGTCAAAACGTCGCTCGAGCATTTTGTTGTTCGGAAGAATGTTGGCAGGGTTGTTGACCGCGTCCCACGCCTGCTGCGTATTGCTCTGGTCTTTTTTTCCGGACAGAAACTTACAGCCGCCGGTCATCGGGAAAGCCAGTCCCAAAATCAGACTGCACCCGAACATGCTCTTAAATTTGTTGGTCCGCTTCATTTTAACTCCCGATACACGCGTCAGATATGAGTGTGTACCCGAGTGTTGTGAAGCGAAAGGCCGGTCGGGAGTCTGTGTCACATCCTCGACGGTGCAGGAATTCCCAGCAGTGCAAGTCCTTCCTTCATGATCCGCGCCGATGCCTCAACCAGTTTCAGGCGGGAATTGCGCAGGTCACCTTCGGCGGTGCGAATGGAACAGGCTTCATAAAAGCGGTTGAACGCTTTGGCCAGATCAAACAAATATCCCGAAATAACACTCGGCCTTTGCTGCTGGGCCGACTGGTGGGCAAATTCGTTGAAGCGGGTGAGATGAAACAGAAGGATGCGTTCTTCATCGGCATCCAAAACGATGCCCGCACCGTCTGCAGGACGGCCCTGTTTTTCAAGAATATTGCAGCAGCGCGCATGCATGTACTGAAGATACGGGCCAGTGTCGCCGTCGAGTTTAAGCCACTCTTCAAGAACAAATGTGACCTGAGTCGAGTTGTCAACCCGCAGCATTCCATACTTCAGAGCGCCGATGGTCACCTGCTTTGCAGTTTCGGCGATCTCGGAATCCGACCAGTTGCCGCGGTAACGTTCAAGATAATCGTGCGTTACCTTTTGTTCCATTGCAGTCCGCAATTCGAGGAGCCGCAAACCGTTCATGGATCGTGAGCTGAAAGCTTTGCCGTCGGCTGTGTTTACGGTTTCATAAAGGAGAGTCGACGATTTGCTTGCCTGCGGATAGCCAATCAGCTCTGCAGTTTTGTAGAGCTGCTGAAAATGCAGCTTCTGGCGCTGGTCGACAACCACAATACTCGATGTCACTTTCGGGTCGGCGAATTTTCTGCGCAGAAGTTCCAAATCTTTAGTGATGTAAAGACCGTTGCCGTCGGACTTGAGGAACATCGCAAAGCCCAGTTTCCAAGGGCTCAAATCGATTCCGATTGCACCCTGATCCTGAATAAAGCGGCCTTCTTTGAATTTTTGCCGGACAAGTTCACGCGAGGGTTCATCGCACTCGCTTTCAAAAAACCACGCATCAAAATCGACTCCCAGCCAGCTGTAGACAGATTTAAGCTGGTCGAGGCTCCATTCGCGCGTTTCCTTCCACAGGTCATAAGCCGGTCCGCTTTTGTTTTGCAGCTGGCGGAGGATGTCGGTGATCAGCGCGCGGTTGCCGGCTTCATTTTCGGTGCCGGTGTCTTTTTTGATTGCTTCATCGGCCAATGCGTATATGTCGCCGAGCCAGTCGGCACGGTTGGAGGCCGGCAGTGCATCTTTGTATTTATTTTGCATGTACCAGAGGGTTTTGGCGATGTGCGCACCAAGGTCCCCCGGATAGGTGGCCTTCACCACATCGTGTCCCGCGTAGGCAAGAATCCTGCACACGGCATCGCCGAGCACGAGGCACCGGAGATGTCCGACGTGCAGCGCTTTGTGGGTGTTCGGCTGCGAATATTCGACAACAATTTTTTCGCGGAGCGGCGCGGCTATTTTTTCACCGGTGAAAAATGATGATGACGTCATGCGACCGAAAAGCGCTCCGCCGACGCTGGCTGCATTTTGATGAAAGTTCAGATAGCCGGCCACGGCATCGACCTTTTCAATCATTGTTCTGTTTTTCGTCATGATTCGCGCAGCCAGATCTTGTGCAATCAGCGGAGGTGCCTTTCGCAGCGACTTTGCAAAACTGAAGCAGGGAAACGCGCATTGCCCGAGACTGAATTCCGGCGGAACCGTCAGCAGGGCTGCAATCTGATCGCCCGAGAGAGCCTGAATATTTTCGGCTCCCGCGACAAGCTCGGCAAAAGCCTCGCTGATGAGGGTGATGATTTCCCTGCGGAACGGATCAAAGTTCCAGATGCCTTCTGCCATAGCCTGCGCTCTCCGGTGGCGGGTTCAGATTCTTGAGGGCTACACGCTCAGGGCAGAACAAACAAGCGTTCTGCGGTGAGCTCCATCATGGTTTGGTAGGGTCCTTCATCACCCAGAAGTCCCGCATTTTGCAAGTGACCGCCCGACCACGTCAGCCCCAAGCCTCCATAGGGCATGTCGTCCGCGCGCCAGCTCGGAATTTCATTCCACAGCACGGTGCGCGCAGGCAGCAGTTCATAGAATTGTTTCGCCCGCTTGTTCTGGTAGGTGAAAATCGAGGCATGGATGTTGGAATCAAACTTTTGCACGAATTCCGAAATTTTTTCCGTTGAGACGGTGTTCTGGATTCGGTGGATGCAGACGATCGGAGAAAAAGCCTCCTCACGGGTCAGAGCGATCTGATCCAGTGTTTTTGCGTTCAAAGCAGGATACATCACAATGGTAGGAGCCAGATGATGCTCGGTGGGGTTGTGTTCTCCGGCGCTCCAGACCTGCGCTCCGCATTCGAGCGCCTGATTGAGAAGATTCATTGATTTCTCAAAAGCCGCACGACCCACCAGCGGTCCGGAAACAGTGTCCGGCGACATCGGATCGCGGCTACGCGCCATTGCGGACGCAGTGTGCTTCAGGTGAGACACGAAGTCGTCGCAGATTTCGTTTTCGAGCAGCAAATGCTGCAATGAAATACATGACTGGCCGGAATTGCCGAATGCACTTCGGGCAATGTCCTGACTCAGTCGCTCAAGTTCCCATTTGGGCACATCATTGCAAATCAGGCAGGCCGCAGTTGAACCGAGTTCAAGAATAAGCTTGCGGTCCCAGTACTTTTGTTTGAGTTCGAAGCCGACTTTCCGGCTGCCGGTAAAGCTGATGAGCGGCGCCGGAAGTCGCTCAAGCGCTTTGGCGACACCCTCGTTGCCGGCAAAGTAAAAGGCATATGCATCCTGATCGGCACCCGACTCGGCAAGCCAGTCATTCACAAGAGAGAAAAGTTCCAGACTCTGCAGCGGCGGCTTGCAGACGAACGGCAGACCCAGAGCAACGGCCGGCGCGATTTTGTGGAGAGTCAGGTTGAGGGGAAAATTGAACGGGGTGATGGCAAACAGCGGTGCGTAGGTAAACCGCTGGGACATTGCAGCATGTCCGCCCAAGAGTGCGTCCGAAAAATCATAGGCTCTCGGTTCGCACAGGCGATGCGCTGCGTCGCGGGTTTTGCCGAGGGTTTGAACAGAACGGCGGACTTCAGTCAGGCAGGCTGTCAGCGGCCGGTGCGTTTGCTGAACCATCATGGTGGCCAGCCGGTTTTCGTTGGCTGCAATTTTTTCGGCCAGACCCGAGAGGATTGCGCAGTTGCGCGTGACCCGTTGCGACGTTACAGGGAAGAGGGACGGCCGGCTGAGAACTCCGCGCAGGACCTCGACTGATTTTTGAAAAAGTTTTTCGTCGTCCGTGAGATTCAGACCGTTCAAAAGCATGTTTTTTACCCTGCGCAAGTGGGAAGGGGCGCGAAACACATGGCTGAAAAACCTTCTGTGAAGCAGATTCTGGATGTGTACTATGCACTGAGAGCTTCGGGCGTGCAACGATTGCCCAAGCCCGTGCAGCGCTCATCGGCCGCGCAGCGTCATTCGGGCGCAACTTTATTTCTGTTTGATTTCATGTCCGGAAGCAGTCATCCGCCGGACGCAGTTCCTGCGATTCTCGGCAGACTTTTGGAAAGGCTGCCGTGGGGGAGCAGTGTTCACGTTCTTTCCGCCTTTGCCGCTCAACCCAAGTCTCCGGACATGGCGGCGCAAATGGAGAGCACGGTGACCAACATCCGCGGCCGGCTGGAAACGTCGGGCATGCGAAGGGTCGTGTGTTTTGGGTGGCGGGCAGGCTTGGCCCTGTCGGTGGCTGTCGGAGAACCTTATGCCTTTCCGCCGGAGGTTTTTGAGCCGGTGCCTTGCGAGGTTGATGGGCTTGGGCCGCTGGAGTTTCTGGTTCTTCCCGATGTGCGTGAACTTGAGGCATTTCCTGAGTGGCGTTCAAAAGTTTGGGAAAGCCTCACGGCTTTTGCGCCGGCTTCGGGTTGAACCGGCGGACGTTGCGGGCCGCGTTGCCAACCGGTTCATCGTGGTTTAAGCACTTGTTTTTGAGTCATCCAAACCCAGCGCGGGGTCAGCCCGTATCTGGACGCGAGAAACCCTGTTGGAAGTGAGAGCTTATCCATGACGACACCACAGATTGAAGAAGTTAATTCTACCCGCCGCAAGTTTCGCATTGAAGTTCCGTCAAGCTCTGTGAAGTCGGCGTTTGATGTTGCCGTCAGCGAAATTCAGCTGTCTGCCGAAATCAAAGGTTTTCGCAAAGGCAAAGTTCCTTCTGCCCTTGTCCGTAAATTCTTTGCTCAGGACGTTGCCAAGAAAGCATACGAAAAAGCAGTCAACGACTCATACAGTGAAGCCGTGAAGACGGTAGATTTTCAAATTGTCAGCTTTCCGATGATCGACGTCGAAGGCCAGTTCGAAGAAGGCAAGCAGTTTACTTATACTGCAACTGTCGACATCAACCCGAAAGTTGAAATTCAGGGTTACAAAGAGCTCACTCTCAAGACCAAAGAAAAAGAGCCGGAAATCGACGATCAGGTGAGCCGCACAATCCGCCAGCTCGCATCCGATGCCGACCGGCTGGTTGAAGAAACCTCCGGCCGCGCCGCCGCAAAACAGGATGCGGTCAAGGTCGACTACAAGATCAACGTTGACGGCAAGGAACTGGCAGAACGCGCTTCGGCGGGAGTCACTCTGCATCTGGACGGCAGCACTTTGCCGGAGCTCGAAGCGGGTATCATCGGCATGAAGACCGGTGAGACAAAGACCATCAAGGTTGTTTACCCCGAGACTGTCGGCGACGAGAACCTCAAAGGCAAAACTGCCGAGTTCAAGCTGACTCTCAATTCAATCCACGTTTTTGACCTGACCAAGCTTGACGACGTGTTTGCCCAGCGCTTCGGAGCTGAAAATCTCGACGCTTTGCGCTCAACGATGCGCAATCAGATTCAAAACATGAACGAGCGCAACAAGGTTGCCCAGTTCAAGGACGATATCATCAAGCAGATTCTCGACAAAAACACCTTTGACGTTCCGGAAAGCCTGATCGAAGGCACCATCGACCGCGCTGTCGCCGATGCCAACAGCCGCCGTGAAAAGGGCAGCCAGCTGGACTCCAACAACGAAACTGTGCGCAACCAATACCGCGAATGGGCAACCAGCGAAGTAAAAGGTGTGCTCGCTCTTGGTCACATTGCCCGTCAGGAAGGTCTGACTGTTGATGACAGAGAAGTCGGTCAGGAACTGACGACCTTTGCAATGCAAGCCGGAGTGCGTCCGCAGGATCTCCTCAAGAACTACGGTCAGCAGGTGATCGAGGAATTCCGCGGCAAGGTTTTGGTGGACAAAGTTCTCAAACACCTTGTGGGCCTTGCGAAAGTCGAAGTCGAGAACGCCAAGGCGTAAGTGTACTTTTGATATTCCGCCTGTTCCTGTTGAAAAGCTGCCCCCTGTGGGCAGCTTTTTTTCATCCGGAGGTTGGAAAAAAAAAGGATGTGGAATAAAACAGAAGTCTCGACCGTAAACCGGTCAGAAGCTGTTCCGGGTCTGAGGCATGGAGCCAAAAGTTCCTGTAGTGGCTTTGGACATATGTTCTTTGTTGGAGGTTTCTCATGAAATTAGCAATCGTTGCTCTCGCTTCCGTTTTCGCTTTCTCAACAGCTATGGCTAACGAAGCTGCTGCTCCTGCAGCTGCTCCTGCAGCTGAAGCTCCTGCTGCTGCTCCTGCTGCAGCTCCTGCTGCTGAAGCCGCTCCTGCTGCCAAGGAAGACAAGGCTGGCAAGAAGAAGGCTAAGAAGACAGCTAAGAAGGCTAAGAAGGCTGCTAAGAAGGCTGCCAAGAAAGACGCAGCTCCTGCAGCTGAAGCTCCTGCTGCTGCTCCTGCTGAAGCTCCTGCTGCTGCTCCAGCTCAGTAATTTGAGACTGGTTATCTCCCGACTTCAATCGGGGGATTTCAGGAAGTCCGGCTTAGGCCGGACTTTTTTATTTCCTCAAAGTTCTTTTCTGACGGCAAATGTGCATTCCCGTTTGCCCGCAAAGCCTGAGCGTTTTTCAAGAATGAATCCGTTTTTTTTGAGTGTCCTTTTCAGCAAGGTTCGACTTGCATAGCTCGAAAAAACACAGTTTCTGCCGCTCAAATTCACAATCAGAGTCGTCAGCAGGTTTTCGCTCCAAAGGTCCGGACTCGATGCAGGACTGAACGCATCAAACAAGATGCACTGGCATGCGGGCGACGAGTCGCAGTTTTCCGACAGTCCACGCTGGACGGCGCCATTCAGGACGAGTGAGCCGCACAATAATAAATCCCGCAGGGTCTTTCGGAGCGCATGGGGTTCAAGTGCAAGCCGGCTGGCAGTCCGTTCGGTGATGTTGTCGTAAACGGCCGCGAGCTCCGAGGGAACTCCGGATTGTTCGGCGAATGTAAAATGTTTTCTGAATGCGTCCCTGAGTTCGGGGCGCGACTCAAACGAATAAATATTAACTTCCGAGGGAGGCATTTTTTTCTGCAGGGACAAACCTGCTGCAAGGATCTCGTTATATCCCAAACCAAGACCCACCGAGGCCACCGACCATGGCCCCGAATTTTGGTTCCGCGGCGTTATTGATGCGATCATGGCGGGTTC
>RFOM01000064.1 GCA_009926615.1 Pseudomonadota bacterium | reverse complement strand
TCTATCCAAGCACATAAGGCAGCGCATAAGCCTTCTAAACCCTTGATTTCCAGCGTCAGACCCGGTATGTTCTACAAAGACATGCTCTCGGCCCTCAACCGGTTCGACTCCGAAACCGCCTTCAACGGCTGGGTCTCCCGGCTCCAGGGGCTAACCGAGAAGCGACGCAAAGAGGCTGCCAAGTATGCAAGATGCCATTTCCGAAAAGCGCAAAGGCGGTCAGCCTAAGTTCTCCCCGATGCGCCCGTTCAAAGTATTGACTCTACTGCTTTACGCCGAGAACAACTACATCGAACGGTTTGGTACAGGCTACACGCGCATCCGGGTCTTCGGCTTTGCTACCTTCTACAAAATGAACAAACTCCGGCTGCGCAAAGACCTCGAATTCCTGGCAGCCAGGGGTCTAATCAACAATCTGACTATTCTCAACGGTAAAGCAATCTTTCAGGTGGAGAAACCTCTATGGAACGAAAAAAGCCACTATTCGAACGCGATTCAGGACCTGCAGACGCGGAAAGGCCACAGCCCGATGTAATCATCAACCGGCTCATCAACGACACGTTCAGGCCCACAGAAGCCCAGCGTAGGGCCAAGGCAGCCTTCATGGCGGCGCTCTCCGACCCGACCTGCGCCATCTTCGACGTCAAAGCCGTAAACGCCGGTCAGGCCGCTACCATGTGCCACAACGACTCCCTGCATACCTGGTGGAAGCAGCCTGGCTTTAAGGCCTGGTTCCTCAACAAAGACGAGACCAGGCAGAAAATCAAATACCTGACTGACAAGGCCCTCGAGGCGGCTACCCAGGTCCTGGAAGACCCGGACCCCCGCGCCTCGGGTTCCAAGGTTGCCATCCTCAGAATCCTCTTGCAGTACGAGGCAGCCGAAATCCAGACCAAAACAAACACCAGGTTCGACTCCATGGATGTCGCCCAGCTCAGAGCCTTCCTCAAACAAAACGCGCACTTAATTCGCCCATTGCTAGAAGAAGTAAAACCGGGTATGTTGGAAGCCTCGGAGGAGTCAGACCATGCAGACGATAACAGCCCTGAAGACCCCAGTTAAAATCAAGCATCAGTATTCCGTACTGTTGTCAAACGGTGCGTCTTTCACGGTTTCAGCAGAAACCTGGGAAGCTGTTTACTGCGAAGACGGCTCCATCACAGCGTACCACTTCTACTCTGACAAACGTAAAGTTCTTTCACTGGACGCTGTCGACGTTCGCTCTATCGGAGACGTCTCCATGGTGGAAATCGACAAACTCCACAAAGCGTTGACAAAGCCCACACGAAAGAAGAAAGCCAATGGCCAAGGGAACTGACCTGCTCCTCCGCCAGCTCGCCGCTGCTGCAGAACAACTTAAAACCAGAGAGCTGCTCGAAGCCTTCGACCCGACTCGCCCCGGGTCCAAGCCGACACCGGCCCAGCAGCAAATCATCGACGCCGTCCTTTACCGGAAGGCAAGGTATATTGTCGTAAGAGCGGGTAATCAGTCAGGAAAATCCTCCACCGGCGCCAAAGCCTTCGCTACAATGTTCCGCGAGGACGGCATCACCTGGACACGCCCTCCCGAGTGGACCGAACCCCTCCAGCTATATGTCCTTGGTCGCACCTCAAAGCAGGTCGAGGAATCCCTCCACCGCCGTATCATTGGTCAGGTCTTCGAGCCGGACGCTATCCGGGAGGTCAGGCAGGGCGGTGCGTTGCAGAAAGTCATCAACAAGCACAACGGCAACACAATCCTTTACTTTTCTCACCACAATACCAACCAGGCCCAGCAGGCCGTGCAGTCCTTCACCGGACATGCAGCCTGGTGTGACGAACTCCCGCTAAGCGAACGAATCATAGAGGAACTCTCCAAGCGCGTTATGATTAACGGCGGACCTACGCTTTTAACATTTACACCGAAGGTCCCTAATCCCGGAGTCAAACACTTCCTCGACTCCTTGCCAGAACGACTGGCCATGACAGTCCGGCTAAACATGCTCGAGAACCCAGCTATCGACGACGAAGAAAAGCAAGTCCAGCTCGACACGGCCAAAGTCATGGGTGAAGCCATGATGAACACCATTCTCCACGGTGACTGGCTTGTCGGTGAACGCGGGGTCTACAACTACACCCCAGGCTGTATCCGCGATGTCCCATCACACTACAGCGCAGCTTGGCGTCATGTCGAGTCCTCAGACCCTGCAGCCGCCTCTGAGCACGGCCTTATCGTGGCAGCCGAAGACCCAGCGACAGGCTTTTGGTACATCGTCCGTGCAGACTACATCAAGACTAAGAACCCGATGGAAACCCTGCAGGAAGTCCTCCGCAGAACCGCCGGACTCAACATCGTCCGCCGCATCTACGACAGCGCTTCGACCTGGTATCAGCAAATCGCTGCAGCGCAGGGCATCAACTATATGGCGGTCTACAAGAAGTCCGACCGCAAACTCGACATGATAGCCGCGACCAACCAGGCTCTCGGGCTTAACCTGTTCGTAGCCCCCTGGTGCACTGATTTAGTTGACGAACTTCAGGCCGCGCAATGGTCCGAAGTCAACCCGACCAAGATAGCCCATGCCCACGACTACCATCTGACCGACGCGCTAAACTACTTCGTAGACAACCGCCCGAAATACGAAGGAAACCAGGTCGACCACAGGAAAACCTGGGACCAACAGATACGAGAGTACAACCAGCAGAAGTATCAAAAGCAAGAAACTCAGTCCCGAGTAAAGCGTAGCGCGTGGGGTAGACCATGGACTCGTTGGTAATTACTGTGATACTATCGCTCGCGCTCGTCCTGCTTGCCGCCTTTCTTGGACTTCAACTGCAAAAAAAGCAGCGGATACTCCAGCGGGAACGCGAGGCACTGGACCAGCTGAAGCGCAATATCTTTTGGGCTAGAGGAGGAACTATCTATGCACGACGAGGGTTCATGCGGATGCCAGGAGTGCAAAAAGAAGCCGCGAAAGGGAAAGTCACTAATGATAATGGCGATTGGGTCGGGCTCTCCCGCGAACGAGTCAAACGAATCCAGCAAGACTACTTCCAAAGAAGGCGAAAGCAAAAGCCTTTTTAAGTTGCTTCAAATCCGATTCCCTGGTAAGGTCAAGGGCAAGAAGAAAAAGGGGTAAACAATGCCTACTTATATGCTTGACCTTTGGGATACCGAAGATAAAGCCAAACTCGAACTAGAAAAACGCCTGCAATTTGCCAAGCAAGCACGGCTCGTCCACGAACGCCAGTGGGAAGAAAACGAACGGGCGGCTTTCGCGACGCGATTCGAGGAGTTCTTCTCGGGCGGCGACGTCAACATGTCCTACGAATCCGTCTCCGAGTTGGGCCTCGCCCCTGTCGACGGCGCGGCGAACAACATCGCGACCAACTACATTATGAAGAACATCAGATTCTTCCATTCGCAGATGTCCTCGAACCCTCCGACAGTCTCGCCTAAACCTTTGACATCCGACAGAGAAGACCGCCGCCGTGCCGACGCTGCAGACCGTTGTGTCCGCTACGGCCTGCGTCAGTACAAAATGCAGGAACGTCAAGACCAGGTAAACCTCAATACACTCATCTACGGCAACGGGTTTGCAAAGACCCTGTTCGACCCGGACCTTGGCGAAATCGTCTCCTACAACGAAGAAACCAACGAAGTCAAAACCGAAGGCGACTTCTCCTACACTGTTCCTTCTCCTTGGTTCGTCTATCCAGACCCGGACGCGACAACCTGGGACGACGTCCGTTTTGTCTTCGAAGAAATCGCCATGCGTTACGAAACCGCATGTCGTCTCTTTCCCGAGAAAAAAGACATACTGCAGAAATACCGCATGAAAAACCAGGACGAATCGGCCAACACGGCGTATTCGAAATCCGTCATCGCTCAGCGCTCCTACTACGATGTAGTCCGAGTCTACCAATACTGGGAAACCGGAACACCCGAGAACGGTATGCAAGGTCGCTACTGCTGGTGTCTGCTCGACGGAACGCAGCTCACACCGCTTTCTGTTAGTCCTAACCGTTTTCATACAGTAAACAAGGACGGCTCGAAGGGCGCACCCTACGCCAAACTGCCGTACCACCTTCTGACAGACATCGACGTCCCCGGTACCTACTGGGGCCGGTCAGTCGTCGCCTACGCCTCTGCGCTTCAGGACGTACTGAACCGTCTCGACAACGTCATGCTCGACATCCTCGCAGCGCACGGCGTAGCCCGGCTTCTTATTCCAGAGACATCCGAAGTCGCCAAAGGCTCTATCACAAACTCTCCTTGGGACATCGTGAAGTACACAGGTGCTATCCCGCCGAACTTCATGGAACCGTTGCCAATGCCTGCAGCACTGCCAAATATCCGCGACCGTATGAAGCAGAACCTCGACGACATCATGGGTATCACCGAGTCACTCATGGGTCAGCAGTCCAGAGAGACGTCTGGCTTTTCGATGCAGTACGCAGTCGAGCAGTCCAACATGGTTCGACGTCGCCTGTTCAACAAGTACGTAAATTTTGTCGAGCATATCTACAAATCCTATCTCGGAATCATTAAAGAATACTGGGATACCCCACGTACTATCAAAGTGCTGGGCAAGGAAAGAGCATTCGAAACCGTAGACCTGCAAGGCTCGGACGTCGAAGGCGGATTCGACCTGGTTGTGGAATACGGTACAAGTTTCTCTCTCGACCCAATGGCACGTCGTCAGGAAATCATGCAGCTCACACCCCTACTTAAAGAAGCCGGAATGACCTCGCGTGCAATCCTCGGAATGCTCAGACTTAACGAGCTCGACTCCCTCATCGACAGAACACAACTCGCATCCTCAAGACAGCGGGAAATATTCGAGCGCATGCTGGCAAACAAGATTTACATACCGCCACGCGAACTACAAGAACACCGTGCAATGCTTGAAGAGGCTTACACCTACGTCATGTCTGCCGAGTTCGACGCACTCCCCGAGGAAGACAAAGCCCTCATCGAACGGCACATCAAAGAACGCGAACAAGTCGCAGCGCAGTCCACAGCCGACGCAGGCGCAGCAGCCGGCGGCGCGGAAGGCGGCGGAACACCCGGTGCCAATCCCCTAGCAGCGCTTCTGGGCGGAGCCCCTCCCGGCGGCGGCGGAACGCCGGGCGGAGCACCCCCTTCCGCTTGACTTAGTCTCGAATTTCAATAGAGTGGCCCAAAGGAGGCCACAACACCATGAGCACATCAACGCAACCGTCAAGCAATATGTCCGATATCGTCCTCGAATCTCTGAGCGAAATCGAAAACAATCCAGACAACAACGCAGGACTCGAGCCGGAATACCTCGACTCTCCGATGTCCGACGAAGACATTGAGAAAGAACTAAACGGAGTCGACTCCCCGGAAGAAAACGCAGAAGTCAGCGCAGCCGCGCCAAAGACCGAGCCGAACAACTCCCCTGTCGACGTCGTCCAAGTCCAGCTCGAAGGCGGCAAGACAGCCAAAATCAAACTCGACTTCAACGACAAAGAAGCTATCAAAGGTTTCATCGCCGAGCACTACGCGGCTTCCCGCAAAGCCCAGGCCCTCGAACAGCAAATCGCGCAAATGAACCCAGACTTCCAAGACATGCGTCAGGCTTTCGAGCACATCGAGACTGCAGCTGAGGAAGGCGTTGAAGCGCTGGTCGATTTGCTTTACGGTAAACCGGGAAGCTTCCAGCAACTCCTTGAATCCGAAATAGAAAGACGCGAAACACGAAAATACGCAACCGAGTCCGAGCTGGCGGCTTTGGACCGCGAAGACCAGCTGAAGAAAACAGCAAGACTTACAGCGTCGGAGCGTAAAAAGCTTGACGCAGAAAAGCAAGCCATCGAAGCCCAGAAAGCGAAAGCACAGGAAGACGCCCTTTATTCCCGTCTTGAGCGTCAATTCAATTCCATCCGGGTCGACGGCATCCTCGGTGATTCTGAGCTGGAAGACTTCGTCAACCGGGCTATCTGGCGCGAGTCTATCGACCAGCTGGCAGAGCTCGAGGCTAAGAATCCAAACATCCCGGACGCAGCCATTAAGCAAATCATGGCAGATGTCTCCTCGAAAGTCCGCAATAAGTTCCAGGCTAGCCAGAAACAGGCAGTCCAGCAAGCTACCGCCACCAAGAAGAACGAAGTTCAACAAAAGGTAGCAGCTAAAGCGACTTCTGTGGCTAACCCCACTAGACAGCAAATGCAAGAAAGTGTTAATGCAAAGGTTGATGCCGGAGATATCAGAGGTTTAACCCGGCTCTTACTACGGGGCCAGTAATTTTCGGCTCTAATTTCGGAGGTTTTGTTCCATGGCTATTAATAACGTTGACCAACTAGTACTTGGTAAACTGCTTCAGATTACTTTCTCGAAGGGATTCCGGCGTCAGCTGGTCCGTGACCATCGTGACTGGGAATCTGTAAAACAAATGACAGTCGGTATGCCCGGCGGACGTGAGCATCGCTTCATGTTCCAGGTCGGCGGCGGACCTGCTGCTATCCAGTACGCTGCAATCGGCGCTTCTGGTGCATTCCCTGCAGCTCAGCGCTCAGCAGTGGAAGAAAAGACAGCTATCTTCAAAGAGCTCAACGCGACAATCGAAATCGACTACATGTTGTTCGAGCGTCTCAAGATGGCTCCTGCTAAATACGCTGATAGCTTGGCTATGGAACTCGAAGACAAACTCGTGTATCTGAAGCGCCGTGTCGCTGCTGACCTCTATAATGACGGTCTCGGCGTTCTCGGTACTGTGGCTGCAGACGCTCTGACAGACCAAGGTGTTGCTCAAGGTAAAGTCGGTTTGACTATCAGTGCTGTCGCTCCTCGCGGCCACATCGGCTGGTTCGAGTATGACGACCTCCTGGTCAAAGCTTCTCCCGCCGGTGCAATCACTGCAAACGTAGAAATGCCTACAGGCGTTGCTGCGTGGAAAGTCGTGAGCATCGACCGTGAAAACAACAAACTGGTTCTCCAAGCTATCGACGCTAACGGAGCCCCTGTCGCCCTCGCTAACACCGCAGCTTCACTCATCGACTCAGCCGACCTCCTCTATCGCGGAACGACCGCTGCTTCGCACAGCCGCGTCGACCTTACAGATGGAACTCCTCGTCTTCTCATCGGCGGCAACTACGTCACACAGGACTACGGAACTGCAACCGAAATCATCGCGGGTCTTGGCGCTCTCGTTGCAAACGACGGCCGTCAGGTCCACGGAATTACAATGGGCGGTGTAACCGGCTCGACAGTCAAAGACTGCGGTGGCCAGCCTATCGACGTAACCTTCATCCAGCAGGCTCTCTCGCAAGTCAAGACTGCAGTCGGACAGGGACGTTACAAGTACAACCAGCTCCTCTGCGCTCCTGAAATGCTCGACAGTCTCATCGAAGGCCGCGAAACCGACCGTCGCTTCAACTCCATCGAAGACGCTACTCGCGGTGTCCGCAAGTTCGTTTACCAGCACGGAGAAGACGCAGTTGAGTTCGTGACTTCCGAGTTCGCTCGCAAGAACGAAGCTATCGCTCTCCCAAGCGGAAAGGGCGAAGAAAGCAAATGCGTCGAGTTCATCGGTACAGACTTTAAGACGGTCGAAGCTCCTGGTTCTTCCAGCAAGTTCCACCTCCGTCCTACATCTGGCGGCGGACACGAGAAGAAACTCGTAAGCTACATGTTCGGTCTCGGAGTTATGGTTAACCAGCATCCTAAGGCATGCTTGAAGATTAAGAACTTCACGAACAGCGAACCAGCATAAGCTAGACTAACCTAGCAAATCGGGGGTCCAACCGGGCCCCCTTCTTTTTAGGAGCCAAACATGGCCTGGAAAAAACCCAAGTGGGTAAGCGATGTACAGAAAAAAGCAGATAACGCCGTAAAACCTATCACAACGGCTGCACCAGTAAAGGCTGTACAAAAAGCAGCAGAAAAAGTAGTGCAGGCAGTCACCCCGCCTCCCATGCCCAAGCCTGCAATCGTGCAGAACATCCAGAATGCAGCGCAGAAGGCAGCAGACAACGTCGGACAAGGCCTGAAAGACGCTGCTAAAGACACCGGCGCTGCCATACAAAAAGCAGGAGACGTAGTCAGACCGGCAGCGCAGCAGAGTGGAGCAGCCTTAGACCGCATCGGCGATAAGCTGAAAGGCGCTGTAAACCAACCACAAGCAAACGCCGGCGGTAACGATAACTTCGAATTTCTTCCATATTTTACTAATAAAATGCCGGGGGCAGTTATTGATATGGGCAAAGGTCTATTTAATACAGCTGCTGGAATAGTTACAGCAGATGGTCAGAGAGTACTAAGTGGTCTAAAAACAACAGGCTCAGGCATAGTAGACGCAGCTAAGCATACAGGTCTTGGTACTCTGGAAGTCATTGGGCTTGGAGGTGGCCGTGGGACTGGCAAAACGTACACAAATAGAGGCTCCACAGTAGAAGAATATGAAGATAAACCTACAACAGGACAAACAGTGGCTTCGGGAGGAGAGAGTATTAAATCACTACCTCAAGCTCCCTCCGAACCTGTAGAAAAAGACCCACTAAAATATCCAGGAAAAATGGTGGCTTCTGGTGGAGCAGCAGTAAGTGCAATTCCTGTCCCAGGACCTGATATAGACGAACCTCCACCGCCAGGCTCTACAGGCACTGCAGGTCCAGGTAATCCTGCACTTCCAAAAACCCCAGCACCAGGGCTTGGTTTAACTTCGGACACGATTGCACCATTTACCCCAGTTAAACAAAAGAAAAAAGAAAAGCCAAGCACTTTGGACAAGATAAGGGAAGCAATCAAACTTCCCAAAAAACGTAGGAAATAAGACCATGCCACTCAAAAAAGGTAAGTCAGACAAGGTCGTCAGCGAGAACATCTCGGAACTTATGAAGTCCGGCCGGCCCCAGAAACAGGCGATTGCAATTGCCCTGTCCGAAGCCGGTCGCTCAAGGTACGACAAAATGAAAGAGCGCATGCCCCCTAGCAAGTCCAAGAAAAAGTAAGTATAGTCACAGACGGGTGGCAGCTACCCTAGTCTAGCTGCGTAATAACCCTTAGAAAGGACAGACCATGGCTATCAATATGAAGAAAGAAGCAGACCTCGCAGGTGCACACCCCTCCCGCCGGTTCGGCCAACGTGAGCGCAAACTCCTCGAGTCCGTCGCTGCAGAGTTCCCCTTCTCGGTCGTCAAAGCAGGCAAGTCTAACTTTGCCGGCGGTTCGACAACTGCCACAATCTCAGACGCAGCAATCGCAGCAACTGATATTGTTCTGGTTCAAGTTCAAGCTTCCACTAACGCAGCACATGTGGTAAAAACTCTCCCAGGTGCAGCAAGCGCTACCGTGACTCTGAGTGCAGACCCAGGTGCGGCTACCGTGCTTCAGTACATCGTTGTGAGAGCCATCACATAAGGGGCTCTCCTCTCACTAGGAGACGCTCTTCATGGCGACCACAACCACAAGAACCCGTAATCTACGGTTGTTCCTGTCTTCCGGTCTGACCACCGAAGCCAGGGCCAACCTTGAAATTATTGACAGACTCGGCGATACGACCTACATCGACGCCTCCGAGACTATCACCTTCCGCTCAAAGACCGACATCGTCCTGCAGCCCGGCGACGAGAACGTCAACGGCACGAAAAACAACGGTAAATTCTATCTCGGTACGGCTAACAACAAAGTCCTGACCATGGAGTTTTGGCCGGTCTCCGAGGCCGTCTTCAAAGCGCCTATCGTCGTAAACGACAAACTGGCCATTACGACGGCCAATACGAACAAACAAACCCTTACGATTAATACAGGTTCCGCCGACAGGACGCTATCGTTAACCGGCAATCTGACTGTCGGACAGGAAATCAGTCTGACCTCGAGCGCAGCAGTCACCGCGACTTTTCTGCCAGGCTCGCAGACACTGGTCAATACTGACTCGGTCCAGACCCTGTCAAACAAAGTCCTTAACTCCAGCTGTTCCGTAGACCTGACAGCCAAAATCGTTAATGCCGACATCGCATCAAATGCAGGTATACAATACAGCAAGTTAAATCTGACCAACTCAATTAAGGCTACAGATTTTGCTACGTCATCCGGTAAGTTGACCTATAGCCAGGTAGACCTGACAGGTCAATTAAAGAACGCTGACTGGTCCTCCGATGTTAATGATAAACTTGCAGGCACAAAAGTTAATACAGATTTTGCAAGTCAGGAATTGATAACTTCCGGTTTTGTCTCTGTCCGTAATAATTCTACCGGAAATAGGGCGCAAATACGAGCCGCAGCAACCCTTTCTCAAACTTATGAATTTATTCTGCCGGAAAAAGCAGGACTTCCGGGGCAAGTTCTTGCGATGCTTCAGCCAAGTCAAACCAACCAGGTACCTCTGGGTTGGATAGACACAGGCGCTACGGTTCTTCCTACAGATTACATTCTGGTTGGTGATGCAGGAACTCCTAAACCCACAAATACTGCATCTCTAGGAGATGTCTTAGCTTCTGTCACTGCTGGATTGACAATCAAAACAATCCCGGGTTTAGTGGCCGGAAACTATGGTTCAACTACCACAGTACCTACAGTAACTATAACAGCAAACGGCCGTGTAGCGCTGGCTAACCAAGTATCCATAGCTATCCCATCTACTCAAGTTACTGATTTTGTCGAGGCAGTACAGGACTTAATAGGCGGTAGCTTAATAACCAGCTCCACCGATATTGAAAGTACGTACATTGACGAGCCTACCGCCAGTTTAACTTTTACGTTAAAAAAACAAGCTATTACCGGTAAAGTAGAAGTTCAGCCGGCTAATGAAGATTACTTATTAGTTGCAGATTCATCCGACTCCAGTAATCTGAAAAAAGTAACAGTGCAAGCCATTACTGAACTATCCGGAGCGGCCTTTTCAGAAGACTGGTTATCCGGTACAAACAAACAAATCATGCACAACCTCAACTCAAGAGACCTGATTATCCAGATTTACTCTAAAGATGATTATGAGGATGTATTGGTTGATAGCGTCAAACGCACAACCCTGAGTAGTATTGACCTTGTATCTAACCAAGGTCCTACAGGTTCTGGTTGGCGTGTACTAATCAAACGAATTTAATTGCTTGACTTAGGCAACCTCTCAAGTACAGTCACGGTGAGTGCAAAGGAGACTATCTCGCCGTGGCTACCACAACCACTCGTACCAAAAACCTAAAACTCTTTGTGTCGGACAACTTGACGGCAGAGGCAAAAGCCAATCTGTACGCAATTGACCGATTCGCCGAGTTTCTTGTCGAACTGAGTCCCCGGCACATCTATGTCGGGAACGACTCGGAAGAAATTGTAGAAGTAGACACGACTAAACTGGGAGACGTCGAGGCGAGCGAGTCTTCCGGTTTGTCATTGAAGTCAGTTCGGGAAACCGCATTTACTTCAACGTCTGCTTCTACAACCCTTTCCTTGACGGCCGATAAAAAGGGCCGCGTAACCAGCATCGAAGCCAAACCAATCGCCATCACATCCGGGCAAATCACAGACTTCCTGGCTGCAGTCGACGCCATTACCGGTGCGGACTTTATCGACGGTGCTCCGACCTTCGTTCCTGAGACCAAAGGCCAAATCGTCATCGACAAATTATCTAACCCGCCGGTCCTTTATGTGTCAAAAGATAAGACCGGTCCGTCAGACTGGGTCCAGTTCCGACCTGCACCGACTGCGGTCAAAAGAAAGTTTATAATAACTAATCAAGATATATTAAATGGTTATCTTACATTAACTTCAAGCGAGATAATTCGCTCATCTGTTGTGGCTTTCTTTGACCGCTTGCCTCTTTTTGAGGGAGCAGATGAAGACTATGAAATCTTTATTGCTCAAAACGGCGATGTTCGTCTAATTTTTGGTCCAAACCTTCGCGATAGCCAGTACGTAGGCGAAGTATTCCGTATCTCCTACTGGACACCCTGACCTAGCCGGCATATATTCTCCCTGCACGGCCGCGTTGGCCGTCCATTCCACAGGAGAGACTAGACCATGGCATTACAAATTAAAGGTAAATTTATCCAGAGCGAAGCCATTGACGGCTCCAAGCTCAAACTTAAGCAAGGCGAAGCGCTCCGTGCGACGGACGAAAACGGCCTAGACATTGAACTCTTGAAGATTGGCCCTAACGGCGAAATCCTCGCTAACGGCGACGAACTCGCTCTGAAAGCCGACCTGACCGCCGAAGCCGCACGCGCAGCCGCCGCTGAAGCCGCTCTTTCTGCAGGCATTTCAGCAGAAGCTTCCGACCGTTCTGCAGCTGATACAGCACTTCAGGCTAATATTGACGCAGAGGCAGCCGCCCGTGCAGCCGCAGTCACTGCCGAAGCCGCTGCCAGAGCAGCCGCCGTTGCAGCCGAACAATCCCGCGCTCAGGCAGCCGAAGCAGCTCTTCAGGCAGAAATCGACGCAGAAGAACTTGCCCGTGCTGCTGCAGTTTCTGCTGAACAAGCCGCTCGCGAAGCAGCTGATGCTGCGCTTTCGGGTCGCTTGGACGCAGTTGAAGGTGCAGGCGAAGGCTCCGTAGCCAAGGCCAAGCAAGACGCTAAAGACTATGCTGACCAAAAAATCGCAGAGTTGGTTAACTCCGCTCCTGCCGTTCTGGACACATTGAAAGAACTCTCCGACGCAATCGGTGGCGACCAGAACTTCGCCGCTACTGTTGCCGGCCAGGTAGGCGCAGTAGCTGCCGACCTCGACGCAGAAGAAGCTCGCGCTCTCGCTGCCGAAGCTGCACTCTCTGCCGCTATCTCTGCAGAGGAAGCTGCTCGCATCGCGGATGTCAACGCAGAAGAATCCAGAGCTCTTTCGGCTGAAGCAAGCCTCTCTGCTTCTATCGCCGCAGAATCTGCGTCGAGAAGCTCTGCAATCTCTGCAGAAGCCTCGGCTCGTGAAACAGCTGATGCAGCACTTCAAGCTGAGATTGATGCAGAAGAAGTGGCCCGCGCTGCCGGCGACGCTGCACTGCAAGCAGCCTTGACTGCAGAGTCTGCCGCTCGCGCTGCGCAGGCTACAGAAATCAGTACAGCAGCTCAGGGTTTGATTCAGACGGAAGCAAATGCCAGAATTGCAGGCGATGCCAGTACCTTGGCTGCTGCCAATAGCTATGCAGACACAAGACTTGCTGCCCTGGTTAACTCTGCTCCTGAAGTACTCGACACCCTTAAAGAGTTGGCTGACGCAATTAACAATGATGCTAACTTTGCTGCTACAGTTGCAGGACAGGTAGGCACTGTTCAGTCCAATTTGACTGCAGAAACTGCCAGAGCGCAAGCTGCAGAAGCTGCACTTGACAGCCGTCTCAGTGCCAGCGAGGCTCGTACTTCTTATAAGAAAAAAGTTGTTATTACCTCAGCTGAGTTGAGTGCAGGTCATATTGAACTCGACCACGAAGCTACAGCTAAATCTATCGTAGCCGCCGTCGGTCGTTTGATGATTCACGAATGCGACAAGGTACAAAACCAATCGTTGTCTGCTTATTCCGATGACTTCTTTGTTGAGGTTGTTGCAGGCAAAAGTCGTCTGGTATTCTGTGGAAACATGGTAAGCCCAAGCGAAGAACAACTGGCGGTTGGCGATGTTGTATATGTCTCTTATATGGCTTAACTAATTGTATAAGCCAATTTAGGGAAAGGAGAATATTCTTCTTCCCTATTTTTTTAATCAGAAAGGATAAACAAACATGACCACGACAACACAGCAACTCTGGTCCGGAGTGTTCACCGAAGATACATTTGAAATGACCTGGCAAGAAAACCAGGCAGTAATTGCGGCAGGCTACGGAACTACTATTTGTGTAGACCCAAACGCTCCGGTAGAGACTGTAATTGCTACCCTTAGTTCAAGTAATCCCAACATTACATTTGAGTTGACCAGTGGATATGGGCTTCCGTTCTTCTACAGACTAGAAAACGGGCAACTTAAACGCTCAACCGATGAGATATCGTGGGAATGGCGTGCGCGTGGCTACAGCATGCAAGACTACCTAGCCATCACAGTCACCGACGGAGTCAGCACTGATACATTGTATCTCCCTGGCCCACTTAGATTAAGCCGCTCACCAGCTGTAGCCGCAGTTTATGGGTATGCTCCCGGCAGTGCGTCAGGACAAGTGAGTGTAAGCCAAATATATCAAGACGACTGGTATGCCGAGTATGATTTTGAGCCAGCGTCGCGCATTGTTTTTGATACGTTACACGGCAAGACTGAACAACCTTTTGCTTCTGTGCAGTTTGTTGATACAACTAACTACCCAACGACTGGTTTGAAAATCACAGCTGACGGGCATATAGGTTTTACTGCTCAACCTGCTTTGGGGCAGCGTAGTGTCAAAGTCCGCTTCGCAAACGAGATGGGCACACTGGACTATCTGGTAACTTTTACCGTAGTTGCCGGTACATCGTACCCAGTCAATCTTGTTAATCAAAATTACCCGGGCGTATTTGGCGGAGTATCTTTAGATGTAATCTGTCCAAGACCTGAATATCTTAAAACAACTAACGGCGTATATTTTCTTGGCGACGCACCTGCAGGTTCGGTAGTAGCGACGCTTAGTACAGCATTTTCAGGTTCAGCGAGTTACAGCTTAACGCATCCTATGTTTGAGCTGGTTGGCAACGAGATTAGAAAAAAAGAAAGCGCATCTTGGGCAACATCTGCTGAGCAGCAACCAGTTTTGGAGCTTCAGGTTACTGTAGGAGAAGTAACAGAAACGTGTTGGATTATGGTTTCTATCCATCGCGCACCTCCTGCTCAAGTTACTCCAGTCGCTATCTCTAATGCTACTATATTTCCAATCAATGAGATTCCATTAGAAACTCCAAATACGGATTTAAATGACAGTGCTGGAAGCTGTGTAGTTTTGACCTATTTAGTTAATTCGGCTTTGGGTTTTACTGCCTCTTTTATAGAGACCAGTACATATCCAACAGGCGACTACACGATATGGGCTGATACCAACACTTACCTAGATACAGGGGTCAATCTTCGTGGAATTCGCATCAAAAGCGCAAGCGGTGCGTTTACGCTGGGTACACACACAGTTAAAGTTCGGCTAAGCAATGCTTTAGGTTCCACAGACCATCTTGTGTCTTTTACAGTAACCGAACCTCCGGCGGCTTGGGCTACTCCAACCGGACCTGTAACATGGAAAGTCGTACCGGAACGTATTCACAACCTGACACAGCAAGAAGTCTGGGGTGGAACTATACCCAATAGTATTGATGTATTCATCAAAACAACAGATGGGTTGCCACCGACAGTGTCCGTACAGGGTACAAAAGATACGGCTGTTCACAATATCGACTTTAGCGGCGGAACATACGTTGTTATTAACGGAGAGACTTTTGTAGCAACAGATTTTCCAGTCTGGCCATGGCAGACTATTTGGCCCACAAATAATAGCATAAATGGTACGGACAAACTGGGTTTATATCGCGGAAAACTCTATGCAAAATTTGTAATTAACCAATACAACCAGTTTTCATTAAAACTAATGAACGCCGACCGGTCTGTAAGAAAAGGTGAATTACAGTTTGGTAGAAACGGCATTGGTATCACAATATGGGAAGATATAGATAATTATAACTATACTGTCACCCACGGGATTTATAGAACGATACCGCTGTATAACCAATATGTTTTTGCGGAAAATGTAGCCTCCGAGTCAGGCAACGGCGGAGGCAATTCAGGCGGTGGTAATTCAGGCGGTGGAGATTCCGGCGGCGGTAATTCAGGCGGTGGAGATTCCGGCGGTGGTAACTCAGGCGGAGGCGGCTCTGGTAGCGAATCGCTTAACGTGGTCGGTACTGTTGTAGCGCTGGCTTCCGGTAAGGCTGTCGCGGCTGTTGCAGTTAACCCTACGGTTGTTGAGATTCTTAAAAACGGACAACCGCTTGACGCAGGGTCTGTAGTTAAAAACACAGCAACCGGGCAAAAATTCCTTAAAGTCGAAGGCGGGTCTATGGCATTCGAACCCATTGAGATTGTACCTAGACTTGACTGGGGTTGGCCGCAAGAAGCTGCGGAAGTCTGGGAGTTCCTCCAAGAATTCTAAGATAAAGAGCCCACCCTCCCTTTGGGTGGGTTTTTTTATTGCTATAGTGTAATTATTCACTAAGATGTAGAAAAATGGTAAGGTAAGATGCTAGAGTCTAATCAACGCTCTAGGCAGCGCCTGGTTTAGACTTTTAGGAGTTAGTAAAATGAAACTCTACGGTACTTTGCAAGAATTATCATCACTTACATTGCGTAGACCAAACGGTGATACCATTAAGTTTGAGGCTCAAGACCAGACTTTTGCCGGAGAAGTTACTGTTATTATTCCTGATTTGCTTACTCCAAGCGGTGCGGTTAGTACCGATACGTTAGTCTTGCGTACTGTCACACAGACCCTGACAAACAAGACATTAACTACTCCAACAATTACAGATGCAGCGCTAAACTCAAGTAGTAAGATAGTTATACCATTAAAGAATAACACACAAATGCCGACCGCTCACGACACGGCTGGTGGTCTTATTTGGAATACTAGTGATAACCTATTGACTGTGGGTATAGGCGGTGGGGCCACTTACAAGACTATGGTTGATTTAAACTCAACGCAGACTGCTTATAATAAAACTTTATCCGGCGGTGTTCTTAGTACAGGTTCGGTCCTTGGCGGGTCTATTGGCGGAAGCGGAGCTCCAACCTCAATCAATAACATCAATAAGCTCGCTTTGGCCGACATCGGTGCAAATGTTGGAGCAAGTCAGGTAGTTATTACTGATACAAATAAAGAGGTGAGAACCGAAGCCACGCTAAGTAAAGTACGCGGCGGTACTGGTGCTGACCTTTCAAACGTAGATTTTCCTCAAAATATTATTTCAAAAATACTTACAAATATTACAGACCTAACTTCGCTTAAAGTCGCACGTGCAGCTCCGACTATTGCAAGTAGCGTCCTTACGCCGTCAGCAAGTAAAGAAGTCATACAGCGTATTTCAACAGCTGCAAACTTCAATGAAATCGCAAGTCCAGAAGATGGCCGGTACTACATCCTGATGAACGCCTCGGCTTCGGACATCACTATCGGTAACGAAACCGGCACGGCCGCCAACCAGATTGTTACGGGGACCGGCGCAGCATTTACCTTCAAAGCCGGTACATCTCTTGCAGCAGCCTACGACGGAGCGTCTTCAAAGTGGCGTCTTTCCGGCGGAGCGGGCGGCGGTGGAGGCGGGACAACCGATGTAATCACTCAGGTAGGACACGGTTTTGCTGTCGGTGACGCAGTTTACCTCAACGGCTCGACGTACGCTAAGGCACTTGCCACGGCTGCCAACACGGCAGAAGTCGTCGGTGTCGTCTCCAAGGTTGTGTCGAACGACGCATTTGAACTCACACTCTCAGGCGAAATCTCCGGTCTCTCCGGCCTGACCCCAGGAGAGGTGTACTTCTTGGGCGTAGACCCGCTTAACCCAGGTAAACTCACCATTGTCGAACCAAGCGTAGTCGGACAGGTCTCCCTGCCCGTCGGCGTCGCGTCTTCCGCCTCGACCCTGTACGTCGCTCCGAAGCGCGGCGTCGTCGTAGGAGCTGCAAACGCCCGTACGACTATCTCGGTCGGAAATAACCAAGCGACGAACGTCGTCAGCGTGACGAACTACAACTCCCTGAAGCTCGAAGGCGAGCTCAACGTGACAAGAAGCTCCGGTGGAAACCAGAGAGCGTACTACACGGTTGAGGCTGCTAAGAACGGCGCAGGCGTGTGGCAAGTCTCGGCGAGCTACACCGGAGACGACGTGCTCTACACGACCCTGCCTAGCTGGGATGTGGCCTCGAATAACTTGCAAGTGACAATGCCGCTCGTGACGAACTTCAGCTCGGCTAGCTTGACTTACTCGCTCAATGCCCCGGCAGTCGGCGCGTCCTTACCACTGGCGATTGACTCCTCGAGCCTGAATATTGTGAGCGAAGCTCCTCTGAGCTACAGGAACAGGATTATTAACGGCGATATGCGGATTGACCAGAGAAACAGCGGTGCAGCTCTATCTTATGTAGGAAGCGAAAGCAAGTATAACTTAGATAGATGGACTGCTGGAATATTTGGAACAACTTATCCAGGCGGAATTTTGCTAAATATTCAACAATCAACAGATGCCCCCGCTGGGTTCACAAATAGCCTTAGAGTTACGGCAGCGCAAAATATAACGTTTGATAGCAATAAATTAGGTTCATTTATTACTCATAATATCGAAGGCAATAACGTAGCGGATTTTGCTTTTGGTACAGCAAGTGCTGCTATGATTACTTTATCTTTTTGGGTTAAATCTAATAAAACAGGAACCGTTTCTGTTGCTTTTGAAAATAGCGCAACTGATAGGGCTTACGGTGCAACAGTTAGCATTACACAAGCAGCAACTTGGGAGCGCAAAACAATTACCATTACAGGTGATACTCTGGGTACATGGCTAAGTAATAATGGCAAAGGAATGTCTGTAACTTTTGGTATTGGTAATAACGGGAGCTGGTTAACAGGAGCAGCGGGTTCTTGGTCCGCTACTCGTGCTGTATTTAACTCTGCTCAGACAAACTTCCTTAGCGCTACAAATGATTATTTAGCTATCACAGGCGTACAACTCGAAGTCGG
>RFOM01000063.1 GCA_009926615.1 Pseudomonadota bacterium | reverse complement strand
GACAGCGCGCCAGCTCTTCACGGTCGTCGAGGACGCGGACGACAACGTGTGGACGCTGAACACGATCACGCGGGACGTCGACACGGCGGTCTCGTACGCGCTCGACCTGCTGGGCGCGCGCGGACGACCCGACCTCGCGTGCGTCGGTGTGAACGAGAGCGTCGACGTGGACGCATCGCGGCCCGCCGACGAGGCGCTGGGGCAGTTCCTGACGACGGAGGGCGTGGTCGACTTCGCGAAGTCGATGATCGTGCGCTGGGGGACGCTCGAGCCGACGCTGAGCGTCGCGCAGTACAACGCGGAGATTGAGAAGCAGGAGATCCCGGACGTCAGCGGCGAGTTCTCGGTGCACCGGGACGTGCGGGCTTGGCTGGTAGGGGACGCCGCCGCGAAGAACTGGGTGAAGCTGACCCTGAAGGAGCTGCTCGAGCAGGACCTGGTGACGGAGCGCGACCCCGAGCTCGTGCAGCCCGTGAACGCGACAGAGGTACACTGGTCGATGTACGAGTTCAAGAGCCTGGACGACATCGCGTTCCGGGCGCACGAGGTGCTCGGGGCCGCGAAGCTCCCGACGTACGGCGAGTACGTGTCGCGGGAGGCGTGCGGCCTCAGGGGCTCTCCCCGGCGCAGGGGCTTCTTCCTGCGGGAGCCGGAGTTCTCGGTGCGCAAAGCGACGTTCGCGACGTGCGCAGAGGCCGGGCAGCTGAACGTGTTCACGTGCGAGACGCTGGCGTCCGGGGTGCACGACTACCTCTCCCGACGCGAGCTGGGTCTGCCGTTTCTGCGGCGGCGCGAGCTGCTCTTCCTGGTGCTCGTGCTGGTGCAGGGCGCGCTGCGCAACCTCGTGGTCGGGAGCATCGAGGCGCTGCACGTGCCGCGCGCCGGGTGGCAGGAGGTTTCCGAGCTCTTCGAGGACGAGGGCCTCGGCCCGGCGGCGGATCCGCTGCGCATCGCCGAGATCAAGGAGATCAACGCGCTCATGAACACGCTGAGCGAGTCCGGCGCCGAGTGCAAGGGCGCGAGCGTGGACCTCGGCGAGGTGACCAACGTGCAGCACCTGCTGCTGGCGCAGTGCGCGCAGGAGATGCGCGAGGAGGTGGGCTGGGTGATCCCCGGGCGCGCGGCCGGCGGCGCGCACTCGCTCGCGCTGCCCGCGCCCGCGCGCCTGCTGCTGGGCGGCTTCTACCCGGCGTTCGCGGCGCTCGGGGCGGGCGCGGGCGCGGGCGCGCCCGCGACCTTCCTGCGCGACCTGCTGGGCGCGACCTCGAGCGCCGACGCGCCGCTGACGGGGCGCGTGTGCTTCGGGCGCGACGAGCAGGGCGAGGGCAGCGCGGCGGAGGGGGCGGTGCACGTGATGCACCCCTTCTGGGGCGAGTTCTTCGACGTGGCGCACTCGGGGAGCTCGGTGATGGAGGCCGGGCGGCGTGCGCACGGCTGCGACATGCGGCGCTCGGGGCCCGACAACTCGCTGCTCGTGTTCTCGACGCTGTGCGGGGAGACGACGGGCGGGGGGCAGGACGTGTGCGCGCGGCACCCGCACTACCTGCAGGAGCTGCGGAGCACGCTCCCGGAGGAGTGCGCGGCGCTCGACGGCAGCGCCGTGCACCGCGGGCAGCTCGGGGCGATGCTCGGCACGCTGCTCTGCGAGCGGCAGCCGGACGTGAGCGCGGCGACGTGCGAGAGCGCGCACGGACTGCTGCACGGGCGGGTGGGGCGCGCGGTCGAGGACCTGGCGGACGCGGAGGACGTCGCGGCCGTGCAGGAGGGCCTGTGGCGGCGCTCGAGCTCGCTCTTCCGGGGCGCGGAGGACGCGGCGCTCGCGGAGGAGGCGACGGCGCTGCGGCTGCTGGAGCACGACATCGGGGGGCACCGCCTGCACTTCCGGGTGAGCGCCGAGGGCGTGCTGCGGCTCGAGAGCGTGCTGATGCGCAGCGAGCCGCCGGCGGGCGCGCAGGCCCCGGTGGCGTGGCTGGCGGAGGCGGAGGCAGACTTCGCGGAGCAGCACCAGCTGTACGAGTTCCTGCGCGCGGCGCCCCGTGCAGACGGCGCGCAGGTGAGCTGGCGGTGCCCGTTACACTGGATGCAGACGTTCGTGTCCGACGACGGCCACGACCAGGCGCGCGCGCCGGTCGCCGCGCGCAACGAGGCGCGCTTTGCGCACATCACCGGCGAGGCGCGCTTCGCGCACCCCACCGTGCGGTACTCGAGCAAGGTGAGCGGACTGCGGGCGGCGCGCTTCGTGAGCGAGGCGCTCGCGTGCGTGGGGCCCTCGGCGGAGTGCCACGGGGCGGAGCTGCTCGAGCGCAGCGTCGACGCGGTCGTGGCGCAGCACCGCGCGTGGCATGTGGTCGAGTACGTGGGGGCCGAGACGTGCGCGCGCGTGCTGGACTGGCCGGACATCGCGGACGCGCAGGCGGCGCGGCCGTGAGGGCGCGGCGGTTGCGTACGAGTGCACACGTTTTGCGTTTATTGCACGCGCGGTGCGCGTTCACTGCGCGCTGCGCGTTTACAGCGCGCTGTGCGTTTAGCCTGTGCTACGCAGCGGGCCCGCGCTACGCAGCGGGCCCGCGCTACGCAGCGGGCCTGCGCTTGCCCCCGGCCCGCGCGGGGCTCGCGTGCCCAGCTTCGCGCAACGCGGCCGCGCCCTGCGCCGCAAGCGCGGCGGGCAGCACGGGGAGGAGACGCTCCAGCGCGTGCCGCAGCAGGGCGCCGTGCGGCAAGCTGTCGGCACACCCGAGCGCCGCGAAGACGGCCTCGAGGAGCGCGCCGTCGACACACGCGCCGACCACGCGCTCGGTCGGCTCCTCCCCGAGCACGAGCAGCGTGAGCGTGAGCACGAGCTCGGCGCATCGCGCGGCATGCGAGCGCGCAAGGTGCTCGAAGCCGCACCAGCGGCTCGTGCAGGAAAGTTCCGGCGCTCGCGAGCGCACGAGCCAGAGCACCGTCGCGATCGTCTGCAGCGCCTCGGGGGCGCCCTGCGGCGAGGCGGCAAGCAGCCTCTGGAGTGCGCGGGGGTCGTGTGACACCTCGGAGAAACTCGCGGGGCTCGACGCCCAGCAGGCGCGCCGGCTCCCGACGAGGAGCACGACCACGCGCAGTGCCTGCTCGAGCACGTACGTGGGGCGCGGACTCTGCACGCCGAAGACCCTCAGCGTCGCGAGCATGGTGTCCCAGAGCGCGAGGCTGCCTCGCAGGCGCGGCACGGCGTCGGCGACCAGGAGGTTGGCGATGGTCTCGGTGCACACCATCACAGTGAGCGGACAGCCCGGGGCGCAGCTCATGCTGTCGTGGATCTTCGCGAGCAGCACGGGCACGAGGCGGGCGTGGAACTTGGCGTGCTTGGCGGCCCTGCTGTGTGTTCTGATCTCCGCGACCGTGTCTCGGAGCAAAGCAAGCACGGCGAGATCTTGCTGCCTCGTGCCGCGCTTCGACGCGAGCATGTTCAGGAGCTTGACGTGGATCTTGTCGCGGACGATCTCCCTGCGAAACGCGTGGTTCGTGGCAGAGCCCCCGCGGAGCATGCAAAAGTGCACCGGGGCCTCCTGCGAGCACACGAGCGCGTGCAGCGTCTCGAGCACCCGCATGCTCGCAAACCTCGTGAACCGGTCGGCGCTGTACACGACGAGGTCCACCATGGGCGTCAAGATGTGTGCATGCCCGAGCTCGCGATACTCGATCCGTGTACACCAAGTTTCAAGAATGCCGAGCGCGTCGCTGACCATGTCGCGGATCACGTCTTGGTGTTCGGGGAGCTGCAGGGAAATCTCCGACGTCTTTGCTTTTGCGAAGAGGAGCACGTCGATACAGGCGCCCACAACGTTAACCTTCGCCTGCGACATGACGTTTGAAAAGTCGTCGTCGGCCAGCAGGCGGATGAAATGACGGAAAAACCCGAAGACTTCGGCGCATGACGCGTGCATCTCGACGTCCATGGGGTTCAACGCGGGTGGGTGGGAATTGTTGGAGATGTCCATCACGATGCGCTCGGTGCTCGAATACATGATCTTCACAATTTCGACGCCGTGTTGCAGGAAAATTGCTTTCGGTACCGGAGAGATGGAGCCTGTCTCCAGGTTGTCGATTGCACAAACGATGTTCTTGAGGAGCCGGAGACCCTGTTTAAGCGTGTAAGAATCATTTTCGCTGTTTAAAGCGTCCAACACCGCTCGCATGCTGCGGCAGATGTACTCGACCACATCGATAATCAGCGGACGTCTGCCGAACTCAGCCTGGTCACGCGTGTCATGCATTGTGGCGGCCGTCATCACGTTGAAGGCCGCAGCTCGAGCGCGCGGGTCGCTGACGGGATCTGTAAGAACCTCGACAGCGCGCATCACTGAACGCCGCGGACCAACGAGTACCGTAAGAGCCGCAAGACCGAAGCTGCCACATGTGGTCACTGCTGTGTAAAGCTTGATTTCGAGGGCTGGCATGTTTTGGAAAGTCTTCTTAAGCTCGTTGGGTAGGTCTGAGAGCAGCGAAAAGAACCAGCAGACGAGGGTGACCGCCTCATTATCAGTCATCATGTGATCAAGGACGAACATTGCCAGGACATGCACATCAGCTTCATAAACCAACTTCGAGGTATCTGCGCGCCTGTGTCTCAAAAGGTGCACGGCAAAGACGAGGATGCCCTTACAAAGGCTTGCTGGCACATTTTTAAGATTCCTGACAATGGGCTTGATCAAAGCATCAAGGTGCATCTCAAGACCATTTTGTAACGTTCCACCGTCGGCGATAAGTGCAGCAAGCACATGAAAGCCGCGCGTTTGGAGTTCGACATCATCTGAAAACACAGCAGCCTCTGCTTCGCATGCAATAAATTGCACTTGCTGTTGATTTTCAAGCGAGAAGGCTATCATTCGCATAAGCAACTCGGTGGCAATAGCACTCTTGTTGTTTGCAAAGTAGATGGCAGCTATTGACAGAGCGCCACAGCGAGAGGCGAAGTCCCGCAAGTAAACATTGTCCACAAGTCGAAGCAGAGTAAGGATTAAGACCTCCGCAGGGGCTTTTGGCTGTGCGGAAATCTGTGCGATTACATTTTCGATCTCCTTAGCTTTGCGGGCATTGAACGAAATGTCGCATCCGACAAGCGCGGCTGCTTTTCCACTCTCTATGTACTCGGACAAAAATTTTTCGACAAAGCCCTTTACGATAATAGCCGGTCGGAGACTGAAGTTCTCGAGTTCCAGGTTGGTGAGCGGCGACCTGATGTGTCCTGTGGTAGACCAGTAATGTTCGATGCATGCTCGCTCGTATACAAACCCGTCGCAGGTCATCACGGGGTCGTTGTACAAGGACAGGGATAAAGAGCAATTAAGATCTGGATAGCGCATTCCCACCATATGTCTGGCTGCTTCTTTCTCTAGTTGTGTAAAGTTTGAAGGTTGAACATGATTTGGCCTGGGTGTGAAAGCCAGCTTCATCACTGACATTGCTCCGGCCTGTTCTGCGTCCATCCATGTATCCACGCCCAATGTGTACATTTGCACGCGTGAATTCTTTCTCCGTATTTTCAAAGTATTTGAAATGACGAGTTATAATTGAAATGTCTTTCTTAAAAAAAAAGATACACATTAATTTTTGAAGATATTTTGTGTATATTTATACTTTACTTGAATCTCTGGTATCCCGACATTTTATTTTTGCACTTTACTCGAATCTCTGGTATCCTGACATTTTATTTTTACACTTTACTCGAATCTCTGGTATCCTGACATTTTATTTTTACACTGTACTTGAATCTCTGGCATCCTGACATTTTATTTTTACACTTTACTTGAATCTCTGGCATCCTGACATTTTATTTTTACACTTTACTTGAATCTCTGGCATCCTGACATTTTTATCTTTGCATTTTAGTGGCACCTTTAGTATCTTGACATTTTTATCTTTGCATTTTATTTGTACCTCTGATCTTCTGGAAGGTATCTGAAAATTTCCAGTCATGAATTGTTTGTACTAGAATGTTAACTGATTATTTTATTGAATAAAAAGTCTCCAACTTCCTCTTTATATGCAAATTGGTTCTCGATTGTAAGCAAACACAAAATCCACGATACACCAGCATGGATTTTGTTCCGCCACCGCCACCGCCTGGTCCACCGTCGGGGGCTGCGTTTGATCTTGTTCTAAACGCCCAGAGTTCCTCGCTTTCGGTGATGTTTGCGAGACTAGTCTCGATGCTACGCGACCCTACCATGTCGCTGGGTGGAACGAACGACTCCTTCAATGTGGACATCATCTCCCCCTGCGCGCTCACTTACGAGATTTTCGGCCGCATGGTCCGGGCTGCCCTGGATAAACTGGAGACCAGGGAGTTGGGGGCGGTGAGAGGCGTGTGTATACTACAGAGCATGCTGCACAATATGAGCGAAGAGCTGCGAGATTTCCTGAACGACGAAGATACTTTGGAGGAGAAACAGGCTTTGTCGTTGATTGAGCGCGCTGTGTACGAAGCAAAGAAGACAGTGGACGACGTGATGATGACGTTGGCGAATGCTTCACAGGCGTCTTTTGCAAGGCCACAGCGATCGGATGCTGCGATACGCGGTGAGATTGAGGGCGCGATTGTGCCGGCGCTTCCACCTGTGCTGCGCATTGTCATCTGGTTGGTGCATGCAGTGACGAACCACAAGGAGATTGTCTGGGAAGACGAGCAGAGTATGCGAGTGCGCGAGGATTTGCGCGGGCTTGTTTTATCATTGGAGATATCGAAGACGGGTCTCAAGAGCATGATCGATATGAACGAGCAATTGATTGCGGGATTTTCGCGGCAAATGATGCTAAGCGAGAGGACGCAGCAAGTGCGTGACCAAGCACAAGAGAAACTGAGACGTGAGTTGTTGGCAGTGAAATTGTCCTTGGAGCAGGCCCAGATGCTCCTGAGAACGACTATTTTCATGGTCACTAGCACAGAAGGATGCATTTTGCAATGGGGTGAAATCGCGCGTCAGGTCACGGGGATCGAGCAGATGTCACAGCATAGCATTAAAATGTTCGATTTGTTCTATGACAGGCATGTCGTCGAAACGGCGATCTGCACTGTGAAGTCCCAGGAGAGGCAAGGCGTCGATGTGCAACCTATGCGCGTTTTTTTGCGCACCTACGACGAGAATTTGCAGATACTGGAAAAAAAAGCGTTGGTGTCGTTGAAGGCGGTCGGTTGTGAGTGGGACCACGAGAACTGCGTTCAGAAGATCATGTGGATCGGATGCGACTTGACCAGCGAGTACAACGAAATATTGAAGCATGAAAATGAGATGCAGGCTGCTAAGAAGCAGGTTACCGACATGGAGATGGAGATTAGCCGGCTGCAATCAGAGGTTTCGCAGATTTCCGTCAAAAAAGATGAGGTAACTCAAGCGCTGGCCCAGGTGCAGCACGAGAATACGGCTTTGAACCAGAAGCTGCTGGAGAGCCAGGCTCAGAATGAGAAGTTGGTGCTGGAGATTAGCAAGTTCAGACAGTTTATGACCACCATCGAGACCCTCAAACAAGATCTGTTGGGTAGGGAGAGTGTTTCTGAGGGGGTATAAAATTAGATAGGTCGGTGTTTAGAAGCAGCATAGAATACGCGGGGTTGAGAGTCAGTAGACCGGGAAATTCATGGACGGCATGGGTGTGTAGAAGTGAATTCGGGAAATTTCTGAGCCGTTGGGTGTGTTGTATGACATCAGAATTTTAAACGTGGAAATGAATGTTTTCAATGGACATGTATTTCATTTTATTTTGCACACAAAAAAACAAAGTTTTTGAGTGTGTCGCGCTGCAATGATACTGGAACGCTCATGTTTTTTCACCAGTGCGATGGTGATGAAAATCTTTGCCATGAATGTCAAGAGGCGTGGCACCGGCATCCAATCGGCGCACTAACGCGCAGATGGACTGCCGAGTCCGCCGATGTCAACGGAAGACAGAGTGGCTTGGTGTGTGAAAAGTGCAAGGGGATCGTGCGCAAGCGTAACGCGCGCGCTGCGCTTGGCAGACAGCACTTCCACTATGTCAATCCCAGCAGTGCGTGTGTGATTGCGCCTACGAGCCCCACTGGAGCCACTGCCGCCTTTGGCCGCCTCGCGCCGGAAGAGCAGGTCGCGCGGCGCCTAATGCATGACGAAGAAGTGCGCAAACGCCTTGGGTGGTGCCTGCAGAACGGGTTGACGCCGGCTGCCGAGCACGTGCACCGCGCGCCTGGATGCGACGCTCGTTTTATGGTGTGTACCCCGACGAGGCGTTCGCGCACGGGCACTTGCGGGCTGCAAGGGCAGACACTGACTTGTGCTTTCAGTTTGCAGAGGCGCCGTGGACGGCAGACGGGAAGATAAACCCGCGCGGCGTGCCATTTGGCTATGCCAGCGACATGATTCTCGAGAAGGGACGGCAGCTCGAAGACTACGACGCGCGCGGCTTTGCGTGCCGCAAGTGTGCCGCGGTGGTCCGAGCGACTCCTGTGCAATTCCAGGGGGCCGTGGAGCCCGTCGACTGGTGGTGGTGTAAAGCGTGTAAAGACAAGGGCTCCGACGTCGCAAAGACCCTGAAGGCAAAGAAGGCGCTTGAGGCCGCGGCAGGGTGCATGCGGTTGGAAACGGTGTGGACGGCACGGTCGTGAGTCGAGTGCCTTGAGGATACGGTTTACCCGTGAATAAGGAAATGGCATGCTCGCGCGGTCGCGCTTCGACTCGACGTCATGCGCTCGCGGACTTGGGCGCGCCGCGCGTCGCACGCTCGCCCGCGTCAAATGAGTTCAGCACAGAGCTTATGGACTGCTCGGAGAGCACGCTTGGAAATTGCTGTTGAAATAAATCGCACAGAGAGCGAAAAAACGTTTTTGGGGTCTGTATGAGCGGGTAGTCTTCGGCGCCCAATGCCTGAGAGAACTCTTTGAGCACATCGCTTGACTCGAGGTTGAACTTGCGGCGCTTCTGGCCGTGCATCACGCAGTCCATGTGCAAGTTGTACTTAGACTTTCGCACGCGTTTTGCCACCACGCGGTGGCTTTGCGAGGAGGCCTCCTTGGGACTGTCGGACGTTGGTGCGGGTGCGGCGACCTCGGGAGCGCCGGGCGTGGGCGCTGCTTTCGGCTTGTCGGACTTCTCGCTTCTGCCCTTGATCTTGCGCATGATAGAGATATTCTGTGGAAATAGCGATTTGTCAGTTGTGGATTTTCTTGCTGCGCAGGCGCGGGCGGGCGGGCGCGCGTGGTGGCACACCCGGTTCGACGTGCGCATCTTTTCCTGGAAGAGTCGCTGCGGAATGACGAGCTTGCGCGTGCCGTCGACGAGGCGCTCAAAGTTCTGGAAGTCGCGCGTGAGACGCACATTGCGAAAGATCGCTTTCTCGAGCTTGTTGTTAAGGGCGTAGTAGGTGCCGTTGACGCATATGCAGGCCTGCTGCTGCTCGATTGTGCCGCACTTGGGCTGCATCCAGTACACGTAACTCTCGTTGCGCTCCATGTGCGGGAGGAGGTCCTCGACGCCGGGGTGTGCGACAGCGGTCGTCACAAACTCCACCCCGCACTTGATGATTTCGAACTCAGATAGGTTGATCGCTTTCATGATGGCGGCGGAAGCCGCGGCTGTGGGTCAGACGGAATGTTTTTTTCTGCCAGTGACTGTCGCGAGCTAGACCATCGACCAGAAGTAGCATGCGAGGGCGAGCGAGAAGAACAAAATAATCCACATCTCGTGATTGCAGGTCTTGAAATTGCCGACGTCCGAGCATTGGAAGTAGCATACTTCGATGCAGCTTTCGCGCTGTGCGATGCTGGTGGCCGGGTCCTCTCGTGCGTGCTTCCAGCAATGATGCAGGAGCAAGAGAACGGCCGCAAGAAAGAAGAGTACGGCCAGAGCGACCAAGACCATACGCGTGGCCTGGTTAAATAGACTTGTCTAATGCGCCTCCATTCTGCAAATTTTGGAGTGTTCAAGCTCGCGACATGTTGACATCCGTGAGCGGCATGAAAAGGGCGGCCTCCGTCCTCTGCTGCATGCTCAAAGGCTGGAACGCAGTCTCGTGCATTTGCTGCGGTGCGCGTCAGTGCGCGTCAGTGCGCGTGAGCGCACGTCAGCGCACGTCAGCGTGTGTCAGCGTGTGTCAGCGTATGTCAGCGTGTCAGTGCACGTCAGCGTGTGTCAGCGTGTCAGCGTGTGTCATAAAAGGCATGCTCGTCAGTGCACGGACTGCAAATGCGCGACGGGAAGGTGAAATGTTACCTGTGAGTAAACACAGCCTGGACAAAAGCAAGTGAGACAAGCGTCTTCAAGTACGGCAATTGAGCTTTGTCGTCCCAGTACTTTTTCGCGGTATCCCTTCCGTGCCAGGCACGGTGGAATGCATGGCAATCCAATGTTCGCTAAAAACAAATGTATGCAGCACGGGACGCCCACGAACCCTGAACACGCGGAGGGCCCCCAATCTTTTACATCTCCGATGTCTATTCCATTTTTTTGCGCGATGTGCACGAGGTGGCCGAAAGCGAAACACGGACAAAACCAACCAACGCAGCAATCTGCGCTGCAAGCATTGCTGGGCTCGAAAACTCCAGTGCTCCATCGTTCGGATGCCATGCTGACTGACCTCGTTAATAGTTGTTCCGTGTTTAAGTAACACCTTTTTATAACATTGTCCTTTATGCAGTCAACAAGTCTCCTCGGTATGGCGGTTCCCGAAATCTCTCTGGAGACTCTCGAGTCGCTGGCAAGCGCGCTGCGCGCAGGCAGTTGCCTGTCGTGGCACGAGGGCTCCGCGCTCCAGCGGGTCTTCGACATGTGGGTCGAAGACACGGACCGCGGGGCGCCCCTGCGCGAGCCGCCGGAGGCGCCGGTGGCGAACGACATGCACGTCGTGGGCGCGTGTCTGTGCGTGCTGCTGGGGCGGAGTCCACAGCTCAAGGAGACGAGCAGCCTGCGCAGCAGCCTCGGCGCGCTGCACGATTCCGTTATTCTGACGGAGACTCCGCTGGACCAGTACAGTCTCGACGACGTGCAGAACGCGGTGGCGGCGCTCCAGCTGGAGTTCACGCGCATGTACTCGTACTCGGTGGGAGAGGGCTACGTCGCGGGCTGCGACGTGGAGGAGGCTTGCGTGCTGCTGCTCGCGCGGCTCGGGCAGTGGCTGGCGGTGCGCTGGCGGGACGGCACGAACGCTGGCGGCGCGGGCGCGGCGACGCGCGCGGCGCCGACGGAGATGGAGATGCCGCGGGAGGCGCTGCGCGGGCACGCGGCGCTCGACGCCGAGGGCTTTTGCTGCGTGCGGCTGGACGCGGCGGTGTTCATGCTGGACGCGCTGCACAGCATGCTGGGGCTCCACCGCCTGCTGACGCGCGCGTCGGCGCGCGACGACGCGGAGGCGGCGTCGCGGGTGGTGCTCGCCGCGCACCACCACGAGGCGAGCGGGGAGGTCTTCTTCACGCACTCGATGACGGCGGACTGCGTGGTCGGCACGATCGCGCAGTACGCGCACAAGTTCGCGTACCTCTTCCACAGCATCTCGCAGGCGATCTACTACAACAGCCCGAACTACCAACGCAAGCTGCAGCTCCCGCTCGCGCGCCTGCTGGAGTCCACGACGCGGGACGCGGAGGGCAGGGACCGCGGGCCGCCCGCGGTGAACCTGCTGGCGCTGCTGCTGGAGCTGCGGCCGGACGTGCCTGTGCTGTTCGAGCACACGGGGGCCGGGCATCGCGGCACGCACGCGCGGCAAGCGTGGGCCTGGGTGCTCTGGGCCGACTTCGTGCTGCTCGTGGACACGCGCATGCAAGCCTCGGCGGCGCTCGACGCGCGCGCGCTCGCGGCGCTGCTCGAGGACGCGTGAGCGCGCGCGGCGCTGCTCGAGGACGCGCGGGCGTCGCCGGTGGAGGCCGCGCCGGGCCGGCGCAGCTTGGCGTCCGTGCATTCAGGGCTTCCTTGTATATAACTGCCTGGTGGCATGCGCGCGGGTCCCGCGATGCTCTGCGCGGTTCTCGCCGCGTGCGCGCTCGCGGGCAGGAGCGAGCCAGCGGTGGTCACGGTCTCGACGCCGGACCTCGAGACGATGAACGCGCTGACCGCGGCGGTGGACATGGACTCGCTGACGCACGGGGGCCTCGTGCTCGGGGCCGTGGAGGGCACGCAGTCGCAGGTGGTGGACGACGCCGCTCCGTACCTGGTGACGGCCGTGCAAAGCGTGCCGACGCTGTCGCTACTGGACGGCGTGAGCTTCGACAACGAGACGGCCGTGTGGACGCTGGTGTTCGAGACGATGCAGGTGGACGCGTCCGGGCCCGACCAGATCAACGCGTACTCGCGGCTGCTGTACCTGACTCGCAACGGCACGGAGCACGCGCAGGCGGACACGCGGAACGCGTGCCTGAACAAGAACACGTCGCTGGAGATGTGCCGGGCGGCGCTGGAGGCCGACTATGTGCTCCTCGGAGAGGTCGCTGCGGCGCCGGGGGCGGCGCTGGTGCTGCCCGCGGCGTGCGCCGCAGGGTGCGGGCCCGAGGGCGCCGCCGGGTGCAGCGCGGCGTGCCGCGTCAACGCCTCGCTCGAGTCGACGGCGGGAAGCGCGCTGCAGACGCTGACGCTGCGCGTGCGGCACGAGGACATCCGCAGGGCCTTCGGGCGCTTCACGCCGCGCGTTAGCCCGCTCTACGGCTCGACTCAGACCGTGGAGTTCGGGGTCGGCATGGTGTTCGTGCCGGTCTTGAACGCCTACAACGGGGCTGCGAACAACATCTTGATCTTCAACAGCTTCTCGGTCATCGAGAACACGTTCGACGAGGTGGCGATCGTGAAGCAGAGCGCGTACAGCATCGCGACGCACGTGGCGTTCTGGACGGCGAGCGCGCAACAGGACGCACGGGTACGCCTTGCGACGGTCGAGTATCTCCTGGACTTTGGGCACTCGCTCGAGAACATCACGGCGGCGCTCAACGAGAACGCGCTGACGCCGATGACGATGCGCGCAATCGACGAAGACGACTGCGCGGCGATGCAGGCGCTCGTGGACGATTTGGACGATAGCACGTGCCTCACCAAGCAGCCGCTGTGCAGGCCGTCGGTGTACGTCGACGGCGCTGGTGCGAACATGCAGGTCTGGGCGACGATCGTGTTCCCGATCCCCGCGTGGCACACCTCGCGCACGATCCAGTTCAATACGCTGCTGCGGACCCGAGACGCGGCCAGCGACATGCTGATGCTCTCAACGCTGAACTTCGCGACGACCCACACGCCCCGCGTCGCGTGCCAGGCGAGTCAGACCACCGCGTTCGACGCGACGCAGCACGTGCGCGCGGAGGTGTACCGCGGCTCAAACCTCGTGTACGAGAAGATCTCGGGCACGTTCAGCATGCACAACGACACGGCGCTTTCGATGGCGGAGGCGCTGGTGACTCTCGTGCTGCGACCAGACGATTCAGACCAAGCGCTCGAGTACTTCCAGACGTACACAGACGAGACACTGCGCCTCGACGACCTCTACATGTCGCATGCAAAGATCGGCGGGGCAATCCCCGCGCACGTGTCCAACGTCGTGAAAGGCAGCGGCGGGGGCCGCTCGACTCTGACACTAGACCCGCAGCTCGTGCACGCGTGTCCGCTGAAGACGCCGGAAACACCGACTGGTGCAGCCTGCGTGACGACGCACGACTGGGGTCCGGCCGGCCTGCAGCGCCCGGGCAGTGCTACTTTTTTCGTGCACAAGGTGAACGCCTCCGATGATGCCGCTAACGTGGCCGCGGACGTCGCATGGTTAGAGAACGTCTTTGGGAGCTCCGACATGGACTTGCTCCACCGCTTCCGGACCGCCGCGCTCACACGGCCGTTTTCGCGCAGTGTGCGTGCTCAGGTGCGACAGCAGTACGCGGCTGTGTACTGGATCTGGCCCGTGTACTCGTGGCCCAATATGCCGCCGATCGGGCTTGTGGACAAGACGCTGATCAGCCTCGCGTGGTCTATCGCGCACTAGCGAACAATATAGCATCGTATCGAATTGCATGTGTGAACAGTTTCAATAAAGTATGACGTTTATTATTTGCGTGTCCTCGAGTAGCCCGGTGTGCGCGGCGCGGCCCGCGCCGCGCCTGGCTCCCAGTGTGAGAAGGTTCCAGGGCGTGCACGCGCGGTACAGGCCTCGCGAGAGGCGGCGCTACAAGGGCGCCTCCAGAGTCACGCCTCCTAAAAAGGCCCCCATGATCATGTGCGAGTCTGTTTTCAGAACCTCACCAGCACTTTTAGCTACATTCTTGGCAAATGACTCGACGTCCTGTAGGTGTTCATTCCCACCGTACAGGCACTTAATCACACACCCCGTGCTCGACTGAGTTTGAAGCAGGCGCTCAGGGGGCGCCAAAGACATTTCGCCGTTGTTTCCGACCCTGAGTCGCTGCCTGGAGGATAGGGGGTTCAAAGGACTTAGCATTTTCTGGACGGACATCCTCTCTAACGTTAACATGGACATCGCGCCAACACTTCCTAGCAGTTCGAGCGCTTCCTTCTCCTGGGGGCCAATTTTCGCCGACAGCCGCAGGTTCTTACAATTCGGCAACTCTGTATTCAGAGACGTTCCCGGGGCTGAAAAATATTTACCACTGCCCAAGTCTTGCAAAGACATAGCACAGCCATTTGTTTGTAGTTTTAATTCGTAAAATTCACTATTAGTATTGCTGCCGAGGGTAAAAACCTGCGATGCAAACACCCCAGTTTCTTTTGGCAGTTTCGCAGCTAATTCTAAGGAGCGGAGTGTACTTTCGATGTTAGCCGTTAACGTCCGTGGCAGTATGGTGCCGCCGCCGAGTTTCAGAGTGATCATTTCACGCTGTATTGTAGTGTCTCCGAAATCTGCTTTCACTGGTGGATATTTTGGATCTTGTCGTGCGTTTGAAGTGGACTCCAAAATTTTGACATCTTTCACTAAGTGCACATCCACGTTCATCGCTGTACCGAGAAAAATTTCCTTAGATATCATTGCGCATGCATGGCCTTGATAAAGATTGTCTTTCCCTGGGTTCGCCAAATTTTGCTGCCATGCCCTTGTGTAGTCTGAAAGTAAAGTTGTTGCGGGACTCGTATTCTGCGCAAGAGGAGAAAAGTTTGCATCAATTCTGCTGGCTTTTGCGAGGATGGACGCAGCAGATCTCTCATATGAAAAGATACCCGAGTCTGATAAATTGCGACACTGGTCAAAAATGTCTTGGACATTACGTAACTGTGTATTGTTTTCAATTGTTCGAGGCTCAAATATTTGCCGTAACCTTAAGGATATTGTTTTATAACTGTCCTGGTGTACAGTATAGTCAGAAGCTGCCTTCGAGTTGTTGTAATAAACTGGGATCATTTGCAGAGATGTTATCACCAAACGATAGAACTCTTCCCGTGGAATGTCGAACAAGTCCAGGATTCCTTGAATCATTGCAGTGAGATCTTCACAATCTCCCACTTTGATTGCAATGCCAGAAAGCATGTAATTTAAAATTGATTCGAATGGCCATCCTGCAAATGGAAGCTGGTCCTCCTTTGATTCGTTTGAGCATACCAAGGTCTGACCATTGTTATCCCAACCCGCGTCGCTGAGATATGCTGTCGTAGTCGCATTATGCCGCACAAGATGCACTATAAAGATATTCTTAATGACATCTTCGGGTTGTGTACACCATACATCCACTTGATTCCTTACCGATTTCTCGCACGAAATAAGGGTGTTTGTATTGTTGACAATTTCTGATATGATGCCACCGCATATAAACATTAACATGGTCATATTGAATTCGGGATTGAGCATCACAGCATGTTTGCGCATGTAATTTGACTGAGCTATGTCGATCTTTAAGCCAGAAAACATCCTGTTCATACACAGAAACCATTCAGCAACATTTTTTTCACTCCCAAAGAGCTTCAGAGAAGCATTCTTGATATCGGACCACCTCTGTTGTCTTTCTTTGTTGCATATATTTACCGCCTCTGACACTGTCATCAAGCTCATCCCATGAATGCATTGTAAGTTCTGAATATGCAACGAAAGCTTTTGTAAAGACTCATACACCTGTTTCTTGATTTCAGGTGAGAAGTTTACAGTTTTGATGTACAAGTCGTACGATCGTGCATCCTCGTTTGTTTGGAAGTTAACGTGATAAACACTGCCATTGTGAATAGAATACAAGAGCTTCTGTAACTCCACAAACACAGTGAACATGTGTTGTTGTAGATTTGGTGAGTTGGATCCAGTAGTATTTGCAGGATTCAATATTTTATTGCCAGGGGCCGTGATTCGAATACTTAAACAAGGTGATAGTTTTGTATAAACACCTGCACCCACCTCGAGGATCAACTCTGTAGGTGGTATTTGAAAAGTGTTGCCTTCGACTCTTGAAATAATCATGTTCTGCTTTTTAGATGGCAAAAGAATAGTAGTACTGAAAGCACCATCCGGCATTTTTGTGGTAGTTCGGTCTATGTAAATACTAACTTGCAATGTAGGCATCTGTACATACGTACTTTCCATAAAATGTTCTGTCCTAAATATACCACGTCTGTAAAGTCTACTGTCACTAGATTATGAGTTTATGAAAATAATTGGAGTATATTTAAACAAAAATAAACATTGTGTAAATCAAGGTAAGCTCACGGCAATCATCTTTAACTCGTGTCATAATCAGAAGTAGTTTGCATAAAACTTCAAATCTTTAATTTTATTGAAACACATAAATTTTAACAAAATAACATAACATTCAAAATAAGCTCGTGGATTTTTATAATATACATAAAATTTCTATGAGTTTGTTGTATGTTTATTTATACAGTTAACCCCCAAACACATACTTCTCAATTTTACAACTGGCATCAGTTGTTTTCTGTCTTCCATGACACAATGCAAAAAAATGATGAAAGTTCAGCACTAATATAGACACTATTATCGCCCAACTCGTCCACATCATCTTTCGAGGATGCTGTTGTTCAAAGATGGCCTGTGTATATTTAAACGAAAGTACCTCGAAAAAGATGTCATATGCACACAGAATAAAAAAGGCGCAAACAGCAAAAATACGCGTATGTTGCTCTGAATAGATAATATCCGGCGTCCATTCTTGAATAGTTGAAGAAGCCATCGTCAAGTATGCTAAGAGACCGAAAATTATAATGACTGTAACAATTACGCGATTGTATGCAATATGGTAAGTCATATGTGCCGTGTTACTTGCTACAACTTCATTGTTGTTCTGGTCATTCCCTTCTCCATTTCCATTTTGTTCCGCAAGTTTTTGCTCCATAAAACCTCGAACTTCATTTGCAGTGTCAGTTTTATCACTGACAAAAAGTTTTTCCTGTGTGTATTGCTGCATCATACGAACAAGGTTTGACATGTGCTGTAGCAAGCCAATAACAAGAAAAAGTGAGAACGTAGATAAAAATACATATTCATCACTATCGCCACGCTGAAGTCGAAACGCAACAGCCAGACTTGCAAGTCCAATAATAATGCAGACGTCCTGTCCAATCTGTCTGAAACACAATTCATAACCTTCATAATTTTGGTCAGGTTGCCTCCTATAGGTATCGTAGGCGTCATACACGTTAAAAAATATTGTAACAAATCCGAAAATCCATATGAGTGCAATAACAAACTTAATGCTGTTTTCCTTCTCAATAACAAGCTTCTCGTCTACACTATCATTTGATATTATCGCCAGAAATAGGATCAATGACAAAATCAAAATAAACTTGAGTAGCAATGACAATATATGTAGTACAATTGTCATTGGGTTTGATGATGCTTGTGCTTCAGAACTATCAGTGATTAAATCTTCGACTTTTTTTCTTTGAAATACAGTGGAAAATCCTACTATGGTGGCTAGTAACAAGAATGTTATGCCAATTCTCCTGTAAGAGGAAGCATAAACTTTGGTGATTGGTCGAACTTCGTATTTTGGCACTCCCATGGCCGAGCAAACTTGATAAGCATTTCTGTATTTGTGCATATATACTCCGTATGAGTCGGAGTTCATCTCCAATGGTAGTTTATCAAATGTTGCCTGAGAATTAAACTTGGGAGTTCGCAATTTATTATGAGAAAACATTTTTGTTGTCACATACTCATCCAAGTAAATCTTTAGGTCTCCTAAAGTGTTAAAAGTTTGCGTTTTTGATTCAAATATCTCCATAAACGATTTGAACCCTCCGTAATCTTGTTTCGTAACGTTAACTAAAACCTTTTTCCAGGCATTCGATCCGTTAAAATTTGCTTCAAGTGGGTCTGTTGTAATCCGGAAATATTTCGTTTCAAATGCCTTGAAATATGCATTGAGTTCACTGAGCAGAGGATCAATATTGTTCTTCTGGACACTTGTATAATCCACAACATTCTGTATCGTACATGTGTCGTGAGTATATGGAGTCTCTGTATCTGGATTGTAATTGACAGTTACAGGGCTTGCAAAATCTTTCAGGCACGAACAAACACTGTGGTCGTTTTTGGGACTAACATCGTGGACAACCATTTGGGAGTTGATGAGTGGACGGTAAGTCGTTTCAAAAACATTTAGAAGTATATTAAACAGTACAGCATTCGATTCTGAAGTCAGCATCTGAAGAGTGTTTTGATTCGCAGTGAGGTTCAAATCTCCGTAACATCCAATCATAATCATAACTCGTGTGATGGGAGACAAAGGATTTTTGGAGATCTCCTCGAAATTTAATTTGTCGCTGTCTTCTGGCAGTGTATATTTCTGGATAAACTCATGCAAGTTTCTTGTCTCCTTGTTCTTTTGAGTGCCAGTCAATGTGAAATCCGGCAGTGTGGTCTTCGTGTTCCAGTTTATTTTTTGTATGACAGGGTCGATTAACCTAGTAAGCCATATTTTGTTAGGTACGAGCCATTGTTTTTCCTCCAATGGCCTTGACATTAGCAAAGATAAAGTCATAACAGAAATGACCAAAAGTTGCAATGCATATTGAGGACTAGCGTAGCTTCCTTTGGCCATACTGCTGTACGTCTTTAATACTCGACTTAGAAAAAATGTGGTAGCTAACTTCAACCACAAGTACACATTACAAAATTTGTCAGCTCACTTAATAAAAGCAAAATGCGTGCGCCCGTGTGAGTCGCGCAGATACCCGAAGTTCTTGCTGTGTGGGTCGGGAAAGTTCTGGAGCTGGTTCCAGTACGCAAGTGTCCACTGGGTGTTGAGCGTATGGGCATGGGCGCGATCGGGATCCCACAGCGCGGAAATGATCCGCGGTGATATGGTCTTGATGTTCTTGATGCGGTGCATACTGGAGGTGTAACACCTCTCGGCATCCGTCACAGAGACCTTTGCGAAGAAGTCGGCCGAGTTCACGACGCCTGTTGGCATGGTGTTTTTCATGACGAACATGTCCCAGTACAGGATGCACATAGCACAGAGAAGCTGCGCTGGCTGTGACAAGTCGAGCTTTGCAAGGCGGTGGCGCAGCTTCCACAGTGTCTTGGGCCCGAGTCTCGGGAGACTGAGGGCAAAGTCGCAGCCCGCAAACGCGACCATGGCGCAGAATTGCGCGACCGGGTGCTGGGCCTCCGAGGGCAGAAGCCGCACCACGCACGTCATGAGTTTGCGGACGTGGACGAACTCGTACTGG
>RFOM01000062.1 GCA_009926615.1 Pseudomonadota bacterium | reverse complement strand
GAAATGTCCCGATCGTTTCCACTTCACGCCGGCTCGAACCGCCGCGGCCGGGGCCCGAAAACAAAGCGCCGTGAACGAGGCATTTGATTTCATTTTTCTTGAGGAGCGATGCAATCAGTTCGTCGGCACCGTCTCGGGTGAGATCGACGCGGTGAAAAATAACTTTTGCCGCGTGTACAAGCGGCGCCTTAATGTCGAAGACGTGAATTTCGCGCACGTGAGGCAACTCGGCCAGTCTTTTCAGAATGAGATGGCCGCGGAAGCTGGAACCTCCCGTCATGCCGATTTTTGAATAGACTTCGGTGTCGTGCGGAGTTAGTGAGTCCTCCGGAGCCGAGCTGTCGCCGAGAGTGTTATCACCGTTTTTCAATGATCGCTTGGCCATTTGTTTTACCCTGTTCCAAGAGATGTTGGGACTGAAAGCTGCAGGTCACCGGATGAGCGCAAAAAAAACAGAGGAAGAGATTTCGAATCTCTCCGTCGGACTGGCTCCCATGGAGGGAGTCACAGATTTTGCGACGCGGCTTTGGATTGCCCAAAACGGAGCACCCGATTTCACAACGACCCCGTTTTTGCGGGTCACCAAAGACTACCCTTCAAAGCGTATTTCAGCAAATTTTCTGCCCGAAATTCAATTGTCAAAAGAGCATGGAATTGTGCCTTGCATTCCGCAGCTGATGGCCTCCTCCGAGGATGACCTGATCCGGATTGCCGGCCACTTTCTTGAAAAGGTCGGGTTCATTGACATCAATTGCGGATGCCCGTCGCCGACTGTCGTCGGACATGGCGCGGGAAGCAGTCTTCTGCAAAATCCGGATCGCTTTTCCGAATATTTGGAAAGAATTATTTCGGCCTGCGGTGCCGGAAAAATCAGTGTGAAAATGCGACTGGGTTTTCATCACGAAAACGAGTTTGCCCGCCTGCTTGAAATTCTGCGCAACCTGCCGCTTGCCCGTTTGACCGTCCACGGGCGGACCCGTGCCGATCGGTATACCGGAAGTGCGCGCTGGTCATTTATCGGCGAAGCTGCGCGACGGCTCCCTTATCCTGTTTTTGGCTCAGGTGATGTTGTTTCTGCATCGTCTTTGCAGACGCGTTACAAAGATGCTCCGCAAGTTGCGGGAGTGATAATCGGCAGGGGGGCTCTGCGCGATCCGTGGATTTTTGCAAGACTCCGCGATCCCTCGCTCAGGGTCGGAAAAGAAGAATTCAGGTTGCGGCTCATTCAGTTCATCGTTCTTCAGGAAGTTCAGGCTCTCGCTGCCGAAACGTTGCCGGAGTTGGCCGGCGGGGGAATTTTTGCTTTTCCTTCAGAATCTGAACGTCGCAACCTGCGCGAATTTATTCTTAAGCAGCTGAATGCTGTTTTCTGCAAAGTTCCGTCGATGGCGAACTTTAATCCCGAAGATCCTGCACAGTGGACTCTCGGGCGTGCGAGTCTTGCCCGCGGAAAAATGCTTTGGAATTATCTGAGGAGCGGCTTGGGAGTTGCGCCCGAACTGACGACCCGAATTCTCAGAGCTCCGACGTGGGTGGGATTTATTGAAGCTTTGGATGACATCGTCGTGCAGCTTCCCGAGGACGATGTCGGTTTGACTCACCGGCCCGAATGGGATTGGGTATACGCCGGAGCCGGACACACGGGTCAGGCAGCCGAGCGTGAGTGAATCTTTGAGAATGGACTGTCAAAAGGGGAGAACTGCAAATGGCGGCAAATGAAAGTCGGGAAGAAGGTAAAACTGAACCTGCCGGAAAAGCCGCAGAACTAAAGTCCGGTACCCCGCAGGCTTCGGAGCTTTGGGCACTCTATCAGTCCCGAAGCAGCAGATTTGACGGTCTGCGGAAGTTCGCCGGCATCATTTTTACCGTTCTGTTACTTGCGGCGCTTTTTACCGGTCTTTGGATTGTTGTTGTGCGTTGATTTTTAAGCATAAACTTGACTTTGGCCGGACGGCCGAAGATACTGACAGCGGCAGGGTTGTTGTTGAATTCAGTGCATCCTGCGTGATTCGGACTCAATTTTATAAGTGTTCTTCCGATTCCACTAGTGAAAGGTGGTGTCATGGCAAGCTTTGAAAGGCGAGTTCTCGTTCTCGATTCGCGGTACGAACCCGTTAAGATTGTCGGCCTGCACGTTGGCTTTGTTCTTCTTTTTACCGACAGGGCTTCACCGGTTCTCGATTCCCCGAGACTCATCCGCAGCGTAACCCGTTCGTTCACCGTTCCGTGGATCATCCGTCTGCATAATTGCGCCCCCCGACTCAGAAAATCCCACGGTCCGCGTTTTTCAAGACAAAATGTCTATTTGCGGGATGGTTTTCGGTGCCAATACTGTCTGAACTCAGGCTCGGCACTTAACCTGACTCTCGACCATCTGATTCCCGTCGCACGCGGCGGAAAAACCAGCTGGGAAAATATCGTAACTGCCTGCAAAGCATGTAACCTGCGCAAGGGCGCGCGGACGATTGAGGAACTCGGGATTCGGCTTGCACGACCCCCCGGCCGGCCGCAGTTCAACAGCACGGCACTTTTTGCCCTCCGGTACGGACTGAACAGCAGGAATATTCCCGAGACTTGGGTTGGATATGTTGATCTTTCCATCAGCAACCGGCTCATTGACGGTCGCCACGGCATTGCCGGCGAGGATGCTTCGCAGGCCAATCCAATCTTTTTGGGTGTCCTGCCTGCCGTCAGCTGAATGACTCCCGTGCGAAAATGTATCCGGATTATTCCGATAACCGCTTTGGATGAAGGGGTTTTATCGGAGCATTACGCGCAATGTGGTTCGTTTGGGATGGCCGGACCAGATCAGGTCCTTTGAGTGAACAGGAGCTTTGCCGTCGCGTCAGCGCAGGGCAAATCGCTCTTTCTGTTTACGTGCGTCCCGAAGATAATTCAGTCTACCGGCCGCTCGTCTGGATGCTTCCGGAATGGACGTCCGCCGTGCCGCGACCCAAAATTGAAGAGTCGTTCGGACTGCCTTCGAGTCCGATGAATGATGCAACTCAGGTGGCAAGTGTGGACGCCCTTTTCAGTCAAAGTCCCGCAGAGCCAGCCTTCACTCCGGTTGCGCCGATTCCGGAAAAGCGCCTTCCTGCGCCTCCGCCTGAACCTCCTCCGCCTGCTGCGGCCAAAGAGTTTCCATCTCCTCCTCCGGCTGCTGCGGCAAAAGAGTTTCCATCTCCTCCGCCGCCGGCTGCCCCTCCGCCGCGCGAGGATCCGAATATTCTCGTCGTACAGGCTGCAATCAGAGACGGTCAGCGTGAAACTCGTGAGTTTGAAGAACGCGGCCGCGGCGGGGAAAGGGAGCAAAAACCGGAATCGGGTGAACTGGAAATCGGTTTGTCTGACCGGCCTGAGGCCAAAGGAGTGCAGTCGCCCGCCCTTGCGAGCGAGGGTTCAGTCAATCTTTTTAACAAAAATTCATCAACGCAGGTTAAATTTCGTCGCGTGAATCCGACGGCACCGCGCAGAAAAAACAAAAATCCGGTCTTCAAATTCGGTGCTGCCTTTTCCAGACGCGGACGCTCGGCTGCAGGCGGGAGCGACTCGTCATCCACACTGCTGACGGTTATTTTTGCGGTTGTCATGATCGCCGTCATTGGTTTTGCCGGCTATTATTTTTACGAAAAATCTCAGCCGCGCAATTTCACAGAAACATCGCCGGAGGCAAAATCCGAGCGCCGAGAATTGCAGCGCACCGGACCCGCGCGCACGCGGCTTGAAAATTCCGACAGAGCGGCGAACGTCCGTCGGGTCAAAAAGAATTCGGAAAAAGGAAAGGCGCTTGCATCAAAACCGGCACCGACACCGCCTCCGGTGGCAGTCGGCAGTTCGACAAAAATATATTCAAAAGCAAGTGAATTGAGCCAATATCTCAAGAACCGCGGAGCAGCCGGCGGAGGCGGATTTATCGTGGTCGGCCCGATCACGATTCTGGAAAAACCGCGCAAAGGCTGCGAGCCCTGCTTTGTTTCGGGCCGGCTGAACGACGGCTCGGCAATCAATCTGACATCCGGAGTATCAGACCCTTGGAATGCCGTGAAAGGGAAAAATGTGATTTACGCAAAGGGCTTTTTGCTCGGCAGCGCAAATCTGACCCTGACGGTCAACAAACTCGGAACAACGCCGCCTTAAAGAAATGAAAATCTTCAACCAAAGCGGCCCGAGATATAGTCCTGTGTTGCTTTGGTGTGCGGACTTTCAAAAAGCCTTTTTGTCGGACCTGCTTCAATCAGTCGCCCGAGATAAAAGAACGCGGTCTGATCGGACACGCGTGAGGCCTGCGACATGGAGTGAGTCACTATGACGACCGTGAACCGGCCGCGCATTTCGGCAATGAGTTCCTCGATTTTTGCGGTTGAGATTGGGTCGAGTGCCGAGCAGGGTTCGTCCATCAGGAGTACTTCAGGATTGCCGGCAATGGCCCGCGCAATGCACAGGCGCTGCTGCTGGCCTCCCGAGAGGTCGAGTGCGCTTCGTTTGAGGCGGTCTTTGACCTCATCCCACAGGGCAGCTGAACGTAAACTTGTTTCAACCGCTTCATCCAGAATGTTGCGTTGACTGATGCCGCTGATGCGCAGCGGATAGCAGACATTTTCATAAATGCTCATCGGGAACGGATTGCTTTTTTGAAAGACCATTCCGATTCGTTTGCGGAGCGAAGTTACATCAAGATGTCTCTCGTAAACCGAGCGTTCACCGATTTTAATGTCGCCCGTGACCGAAATATTGTCGATAAGGTCATTCAGTCGGTTGATTGATCGCAGAAGAGTGGATTTGCCGCAGCCGCTGGGGCCGATGAAGGACGTGATGGCATGCTGCAGCACAGGCAGATTAATGTTGTGCAGCGCCTGTGCTTTTCCGTACCAAAGGTTGAAGTTTTGTATGGAAATTTGCGCCGGTCCGGTCAGAATTTCAGGATGAGAAAACGGTGCCGGCAAATCATTGGGATTGAGCATTAGAATGCACCTCGACCTTCGAACCGCTTGCGCAACTGCGAGCGGATCTTGATGGCAACGAAATTAAGAAGAAGCACAACGCCTACGAGAAGCGAAGTGGAAGCAAAAACCATGGGCCGGCTGAGCTCAGTCGAACGTGACTGAAAACCCAGATCGTAAATGTGAAAACCCAAATGCATGAAACTGCGTTCGAGATGAAAAAACGGGAAATGTCCGTCGACGGGCAGTGCAGGAGCGAGTTTGACGACTCCGGTCATCAGCAGCGGAGCAACCTCGCCTACGGCACGCGCCATGGCCAAAATCAGGCCTGTCATGACCCCCGGCACAGCCTTGGGTAGCACGATATTCCACAGCGTCTGCATGCGTGTTGCGCCGCATCCGTAGGACGCCTCGCGCAGTGATCGCGGCACGGCCGACAATGCTTCTTCCGTACTTACGATGACCACCGGCACGGTGAGCAAAGACAGAGTCAGACTGGCCCAAAGAATGCCGCCTGTACCGAACGTTGGATTGGGCAGTTTGTCCTGAAAGAAAAGTTGATCGACTGAAACGCCGACGGTGTAGCAAAAGAATCCGACACCAAAAATTCCGTAAACGATGGACGGCACGCCGGCCAGATTGTTGACCGCGATGCGCAACAGACTGACGAGCGTTCCCTGTTGTGCGATTTCTCTCATGTAAACGGCGCTCATGACTCCGACGGGCAGAACCGCCATCGTCATAAAGAGCGTCATCGCAACAGTGCCGAACAGGGCAGGGAAGACTCCTCCCTCGGTATTTGCTTCGCGCGGTTCGTCGGAAACAAACGACCATAGCCGGCTCATAAAAATTCCGATTTTTTCCGGAACAGACAACTGATTCGGCAGGTAGGCGTTCAGGAGCTGACTTGCCGGCAGAGTTTTTGTCTGGCCGTTGGGCGCGATGAGGGTCGCCTTGACTGCTTCGTCTGCAGCGCGCAGGGTCTGAACTTTTTCCGAAACCGACGCATGTTTTGTCTGAAGATCAGACAGCTGATTTTCAATGGCGGAGATCTTGGCCGAAGCTTCCGCGGCCGATAATTCGCCGAGTTCAAGGTGCCTCTCTGTAGCACGTTTTTTAAGTCGCAGTTCTTCAATGTCGGTGTTCAGGTCCGCGAGCGGACCTTTTTCCAGTGCTTTGATTTCTTTGTAACGGACGGCTGCAGAACCAATGAGGTCTTTAACTTGACCTGCATTTAAATCTGCTGCTCCTGCAGATTCCGGACTGACAATCCGGCCGATGAAAGGTCCCCATTCGGCGCGCTCTGCAAACCAGATTTGAGCCGGTTTGTCCGAGGTCCCGATTTTGGCAGCCGGTACGAATGCAAATTCATTCATCCCGAAGTCACGGTTGGCCTGATAAACAAGAACTTTGCTTTCCGGCTGACCGGTTTCGGTGTTCTCCGAATCTTCGGTGCGCATGGACATCCCGACGACCGTCTGACTGTCGTGCTGAAGCTGAATGACGCTTTTGGGCCAGAGAGCACTGATACCCTGCGCAATAATGATTCCGAACATTCCGGCAATAAGGAGAAGAATAGTGACCAGCGCACCGGCGCACACCCAAATCCACGGAACTCCCTCGGTCGCATTGCTGTGCGCCTTTGAGCGGATCCGGACAGCGGTCTTAAAAAGAACGGAAGGTTTTGGCGCACCGTTGGACAGGCTCTGTGAGTCAGATTTCATTTTTGATGAACCGAACATTGTTTCCTCAAAGTGCCTTGTTGCGGGCGCGGTAGCGGGAGCGCAGGAATTCCGCAAAAGAGTTCAGGGTAAAGGTAAACATGAAAAGCACGAGCGCCGAAAGAAAAAGAATGCGGTAGTGCGTGCTGCCTTGAGCGGCTTCAGGAAGTTCAACGGCAATGTTGGCAGCCATGCTGCGCAGACCGTCAAACGGATTGAGCGTCATGACCGCGGTGTTTCCGGTGGCCATGACAACAATCATTGTTTCGCCGATACCGCGGCCGAGACCGACCATGACCGCCGAGAACAGACCGCTGGCGGCCGTCGGAAGAACAACTCTTGCGGTGGTCTGCCACACAGATGCGCCGCAGGCCAGCGAACCTGCGCGCAAACTTCCGGGGACTGATGTCAGCGCATCTTCGGCGAGCGAATAAATAATCGGGATAATCGCAAAACCCATGGCAATGGAAATCACCAGAGTGTTGCGCTGCGCGTACTGCCCTAAAAGATCATTGCGGAGGGTCGTATGACCCGAAACAATTGAACCCAGCCAGACAGAAACAACAGGCCCCAGCAAAAACACGGCAATGCGGTACCAGTTGCGCGCACGCCGGACCGGAAGGCTCCACAGGCTGATAAAGACCAGCGGCAAAAACAGAAGTCCCCAAAGCACGCCCTCAGTTCCTGCACCGCCTGAGAGAAAGGCCTTGAGGTCACCGCCGAATGCGGTGTTCTCAAGCCACAGGCCCGCACGGCTCAATAGCCAGATGGAAACGGCAAACCCGCCGACGACCCACATCAGCAGGCGGCGTGATGCATAAAGTCCGCGGGCCGTTAAATGCCGCGCAGACGGTATTTGCAGAAAAACACCGGCGGCATAGAGCATAAAAGGCATCGAAACTCCGATGAGCAGGACGCTGACAATGTGCTCCTCGATCCACGGAGCAATGACAATTGCTGCAAGAAATCCAAGAACCACAGAAGGTATGCTGGCCATCATTTCGAGCGTGGGCTTGACGACGTTGCGTGTTTGCCTGTCGAGGATCTCGCTGCTGTAGACAGCAGAGAAAATTGCAAGTGGAACGGCGAACAGCAATGAATAAAGAGTTGCTTTTACGGTTCCCCAAATCAGCGGGACAAGTGAAAACTTGGCCTGAAACTCGTCCGTTCCCGAAGTGCTCTGCCACGAATAAGATGCATTCTCATAGCTCTCATATCTGATTTTGCCGAACAGACTTTTCAGCGAAACTTCGAGATGCGGGGCATTGAATTTAAGCAGTGACATGCCCTGCGCGCCGGCAGTGTTCCATGCGAGCATATAACCTTTTGAGTCGGTCACCGCAGAAGCAAATGCTTCGGCGGGCAGCGCGGCTGTTGAAGCTATCCGGCCGGTTGTCAGTTCCCGTGCTTCGAGGATCGCATTTTTTCCGCCGGTGTCCGACGGCAAAAAGCGGTAAACTGCACGCTGATGCGGATGCGGGATCAACCGGTTTGAAGAGCGGCATTTGTCAGCCCACAAAACAGGAATTTGAAGGCGGAGATCGGCCGAACCGAAAGCGAGCCGGCTTGCGCGTCCGGCATCCAGAGAGGCACAAAATGTCTGTCCGCCGGCGACGGACTCTGTAAAAACCGCCGCTCCGCCAAAGTTTGCCGACAGTGCAGCGACACTTCCCAGTTCATCGGGGATTGTCAGCAGGGCGGAGGAAAGCTGCCCGTCTTCGGCGTCAAACACAGTGAAGGATTTCGGGCTTGCGGGAATCAGAAGAAAACGTCCTTCGATCCACGCGGGATTCCCGCGAACTGATTGTCCCGCGGAAAGATTTGTTTTGCTCGGCAATTCTCTGAGTGCAGTCGATTTTTCGCCGGTCACCGCATTTTCCGTTGCACTCATCAGAATGTATTTAACCTGAGCCGGATTTTCTGCGGAATTCTGTGCGCCCGAAGCGGGAGGTTGCGGAGTGACGACAAAAAGACCGTCTGATTTCGACGGTCGTTTGATAAATTGAACAGACTTGAGTTCGGCGGACGGGTTGGTTGTAAAAAAATCGGCAATGCTCCATTCAATTTCGAACTGGAGACTCAGTTTGGCAGCAGGCGACTGCTTGGACGGTTTCACCAGAATCTCGTCGTTGCTGACCGACCATTTTTCTTCGGTCAGTCTGCTGCGCTGATCTGCCGGCAGATTGCGAAAATCTTCTCCGGACAAAAACGTTCGGAGAATTTTGAGTTGCCCGAGGTGAAGTTTTTGGCCGTCGCGTACGAGCATCCTGCCGTCGCCCTGCGCGCTGCACGAGTATTCTCCCGCGGTTGCGGCTTTTTCGTCGACTTTGGCAAGAGTGAGCGGAAGACCTGAAGCATCGGCGGCACTTTTCGTCAAAACAAAGGTCTGCGACACAGAGTCAGCGGGCTTCGCACTTCCCGCGGCGGGAATCACACTTCGGGCAAGAATTTTGCAATGACCGCCCGAGGCGTGAGGCAAAAGAATTGCAACAGGAGCATTTTCATCCAGCAGCATCTCGCCGGCGTTCATTTTGTCCGCAGGCCCCGTGTTTCCAAGGAGGCCGGTGTTATCGAGAGTTTCCCTGTTAAAAAGCGGCAGACTGCTTCCAATGAGGAAAAGCATCATTCCGGCAACTGCCAGAATGACGCTCAAGCCTACAACAGTGATGGCGACCGAAGAGATCCGGTCGAGAATCAGCACGCGACGGCGTGTTTTGTACAAGAGTCTTAGCCTCCGCTGACGACGCCAAGTTTGGCACGTTCCTGATTAATAATCTTCAAAGGCAATGCAATGTAGCCGTTCTTTTCAACAGATTCCTGTCCTTGGGCCGAAAGGACGTAGCGTAAAAATTCGCGGCGCGCAGGATCGAGTTCCTGATTGGGAGCTTTGTTGATGTAGACCAAAAGAAACCGACCGAGGGGATACGAGCCGTCGAGGGCGGTTGTGTTATTTGCTTCAACTGCAGGTTTGCCTGCTTTGAGTGACAGTGGCACAGCTTTCACGCCGTCCGTCTTGTAGCCGATTCCGCTGTACCCCATTGCAAACTTGTCGTTGGCAATCGCCTGCACAACGGCAGCCGAACCGGGTTGTTCCTTGACGTTGTCCTTGAAGTCGCCTTTGGCAAGAGCGTGTTCTTTAAAGTAGCCATAGGTTCCCGATGCGCTGTTGCGTCCGTAGAGCTGAATCGGCTTTTTCGCCCATTCACCTGTGAGACCCAAGTCTCCCCACGTGACGACATCTTTCGTTCCGCCGGCTTTGCGGGTTTTGGAGAACGCGGCATCAACATCCTGCAGGCTGAGAGCTTTAATGGGGTTGTCACGGTGGACGTAAACCGCAAGCACGTCGAGCGAGGTTTTGATCGCTGTCGGCTCATATCCGAACTTGGTTTTGAAGGCCGCAATTTCTTCGCCTTTCATTGGCCGGCTCATCGGGCCGAACTGTGCAGTTCCGGCAATCAGCGCGGCAGGAGCTGTGGCTGAGCCTTTGCCTTCAACTTCAATTTTCACACCGGGGTAAAACTTGCGGAACGCCTCCGACCACAATGCCATTTCGTTGTTCATTGAATCAGAGCCGATGGATTTGAGTGTACCGCTGACACCCGACGTTGGTTTGTAAACGGGAAGAGCTTCTTTTGCGCCGGCAACCGTCTTTGTTTTAGTAGACGCATTTGCGGTCGCCGTTGCCAGACTGAGTGCCAGAATTCCTGTGGAAGCAATCCGAATGAGATTCATTTGTCTTAGTCCTCCGGTCATCGTCATGAGTTTTTTCACGACACGGTGCTACAGCCGCAGTGGATAACATGCAAAGTGGGTCTGTGAACAATTTGTGAAGGCTTTTGTGAAAATTGTGAACATCTGCGGATTGCACATGTTCACGCGGCCTATTGGATTTGCTTTTATTCATTGCGAACTTGTGCTGCATCTTTGAGCTGCAGGTGAAAGTTCTGGTTTTCAATAAGCAAACGTGTTAATTTCCGGCCCAATGAACGTTCCGTAATTCGGAGTTATATGTTGGGGGCTCCTGCATGCATTTGATCTGGAAACGTCCGGACGGCTTTCACAATTCATTGCCTGAAGATTTTCGAAGAGTGACACTCAGTAACGGAGCAAGTCTGTGGCTGCACCGGTCCGAATGCGACTGGTACCCTTTTCAGGTGAACGGAGACTGGGCGAGTCAGGAACAGACTGTCCGAATCAACCGGATTGTGAACCTGCTTGATGCCAAGGACGATCAGTGGAAGTCGTTTGTTGATCAGGATTGCGGCGATGATCTTTCTCCGAATGCAACTCCCGAGAAACATGCCAAGGGGCTTGTTGAATGGCTCGAAAGTTTGAAAGCCTGCCTTAAGGGAACTACTTGGGAAGTCGACATTATGACCTGCGCTCTTTCGGATGCGCAAAAGCGCCTCAAGGATGCTCGCGCCTGACAGAGTTTCCGTCCAATTCCGAAGAGGAAAAGTAAAAAATTGACTGTGACATGGACCTGCATGAGAGCGGGTCCATTTTTTTTCGCAGTTCTGAGAGAGACGCAAAAAAACAACGGTCTCCGCATTGAAGCAGAAACCGTTGATGTTGGCATATTTTCCTCACCCTCAGTCCGATACCGTTGACCGAATTAAAAATTCAGTCTTTTACCGTAAGTCAGACGTTTGGGGAATTTTCAGCCGAGCTTCAGACCGACTTTTGCAGCGTAAGCTTCAACGCCAATCCTGTTGATTGTGCGGAGAGCCGACGTGCTCACGCGCAGACGCACGCTGCGGCCGAGCGAAGGAACGTAAATGCTCTTGTCCTGCAGGTTGGCCTGAAGACGAACTTTGGTTTTGTTGTTGGCATGAGAAACACGGTTACCAACAAGGCTAGCTTTCTGTGAAAATGCACAAATGCGCGACATGAGAAACCCCTTAATCATCGACACGTCGTTGGACCCCCGTGGTTAACAGCGCATTTCAGAAAATGCAAGTCCATTCGGGGATGAAGTACCCGAGAGAGTTGACAGGGTCCCGACGGCGTCCATATTCGCCCTTGAGCGGTGTGGAGGGTGTTATGGCAAGTGGCGAAAAAGATTCTCAGGATTTGAGGGATTCTCCGGAACCGGCCGGTGCGCTGGTCCCCGTCGTCCGGAGCGGCCGGCAGCCGGAGGTCGAGGACGAAGCCCTCGCAAAAGGCCGCAAACTGCTGCTGTTACCTGTAAAGAATGCGGTTTTGTTCCCGCACAATGTTGTTCCTGTCACACCGACATCCCAGTGGGGACACGAAGCTCTTGAAAAGGCTGCCCGCAAGGGAACTCTTCTGGGGATCGTTGCCGTTCGCGAGGGTGCGGGTGATCCTCTGCGCAGCGAGGATCTCTACAGCTTTGGCACAGAAGCCAAAATTATTAAAGTGATACGTTTTCCGGACGGAACCTCCGGAGCAGTTGTGCAGGGGACCCGCCGGTTCAGGATCAGCGAGGTCCATGTTGAACCGGAACGGCCGATTATTGCAGCGGTTGAGTTCCCCGAAACTCCGGCGCCGGAAGACAGCATTGAACTTGCAGCACTTGAACGCGGGCTTAAGCAGCTGATTCAGAAGGCCGTCAGCCTGAGTCCCAATATACCCAACGAAGCAAATATCTTCATCGAAAACGTGGGTGATCCCCAGTATCTGGCAGACCTTGTTGTGCCATACCTGAGTATCGAAACCCGCGATAAGCAGGCGCTGCTCGAAATCAGTGACGTGCAGCAGCGGCTGCGGCTGGTGCAGAAATATCTCACACGCGAGATCGAAATTCTCGAAATGACGCACCGGATCCAGTCGGAAATCAAGGGCGAGGTCGGCAAGCAGCAGCGCCGTTATTACGTCAAAGAGCAGCTCAAACTTTTGCAAAAGGAACTCGGAGAGCTCGAAGGCAAAGGAGCAACTTCGACTCAGGGACAGGAACCTCAGGATTTGCGCGAACGGGTCGGCAAAAGTGCAATGCCCGAGGAAGCTCGGACGGCCGCACTGCGCGAAATCGACCGCATGGGTGTCATGCAGGCGGGCAGTCCGGAGTATTCCGTCAGCCACACGTATGTGAACAGTCTGCTCGATATGCCATGGGGCGTGACCACCCAGAAGAAAGTGGACCTCACCGAGGCCCGTAAAGTTCTGGAAGCCGAGCATTACGGACTTGAAAAAGTGAAAAAGCGCGTGCTTGAATTTTTGGCTGTGTATGCGCTCAAAGGGCAACTCAAAGGGCCGATCCTGTTGTTGGCAGGCCCCCCCGGAGTAGGCAAGACAAGCTTGGGTAAATCGGTGGCCCGAGCGCTTGGCCGAAACTTCCAGCGCATTGCATTGGGCGGTGTCCGCGACGAATCCGAAATTCGCGGGCACCGGCGCACATACGTCGGAGCCCTGCCGGGTAAAATCGCCGATGCAATAAAAAAAGCAGGAAGCATGGATCCGGTTATTCTTCTCGATGAAATCGACAAAATTTCCGCCGATTTCCGCGGAGACCCGTCATCTGCACTGCTTGAAGTTCTGGATTCGGAGCAGAACCACACATTTACGGATCACTATCTCAACGTGCCGCTGGATTTGAGCAAGGTGCTCTTCATAGGCACGGCAAACACCCTGTCGACGATTCAGGGACCGCTGCGCGACAGACTGGAAATTGTGGAACTCGACAGCTACACGCCGGAAGAAAAAGTGCAGATTGCCCGCAGACATTTGCTGACTCAGGTCAGTGAAGAAAACGGATTTGCAGAACATTTCGAACTGAGTCTTTCCGATCTCCTGTTGGGAGACATCGTTGCAGGATACACCCGCGAGTCGGGAGTCAGGCAGCTCAGGCGCGAGCTGTCATCACTCGTGCGCGGCCTTGTGTCCGAGTATGTTCAGTCGCCGCAGTTTCAGCGCAACACTGCAAAGCCGGCAACTGCGGCATCCAAAAAGAAAGAAATCCGACGCAAAGCCCTGACAAGAAAAGACGTCGAAAAAATTCTTGGTCCGAAAAAATTTATCGAGAGAACAAAGCCGGCCCGTTTGCCTTTGGGTGTCTCGACGGGGTTGGCTTACACGCCGGTCGGAGGAGACGTTCTGCTGATTGAAACTGCGGCCGTGACCGGTGGAAAAGGCGGTCTGACACTGACGGGGCAGTTGGGCGACGTGATGAAGGAAAGCGTGCAAACGGCGCTTGGACTGCTGAAGTCAATGGGGTCAGCTGCAGGAGCTGATGCTTCAAGAATAATGGCGTCCGATTTGCACGTGCACTTTCCGGCCGGAGCGGTAAAAAAAGACGGACCCAGCGCCGGATGTGCTATTTTTTCGGCATTGGCCGGATTGTTTTCAGACCGGCCGCTGCCCGCAGATTTGGCTATGACCGGTGAAATTTCGCTGCGCGGCGATGTTCTGCCGGTCGGCGGAATCAAGGAAAAATTGCTTGCAGCACATCGCTATGGTGTGAAAAGGGTGCTTATTCCGCAGGACAATATGCGCGACCTGCAGGATGTGCCCGAGAGTGTCCGCAAGGCAATTGTCGTTCAGGGAGTCAGGCGGGTCGAAGAGGTGCTTGAGGCGGTGTTCGGCGTAAAGTCCCCAAAAACAAATAAGGTTTCCGGTAAACGTGGCCGTCTATCTTGATCATAACGCAACCAGTCCTGCTGACCCTGCGCATCTTGCAGAGGTTTTTGCGGCTCTGCAGAAGTGTGGAGGAAATCCGTCCAGTCCTCATGCGGCTGGGAGGGCATCGAGCGTCGCCCTGACGGAGGCCCGCAGACGGATTGCTGCAACGCTGACGGTTGAACCGTCGGAGGTTATTTTCACGTCCGGCGGTTCCGAGGCCAACAACCTTGCCACAACCGGTGTATTGGCCGCTTTCGGCAAGCCGCTCTCCGGACTGCACGCGGTGACGTCGGCCGTTGAACATCCCTGTGTTCTTGAGCCGCTGAAGTCCCTGCAGGAACATCAGGGTCTTCAGCTGACAATCCTGCCCGTCGATTCCGACGGACGTATTTCGCCTGAGCAACTCGTTTCATCGATTCGCGCTGAAACCGCACTGATTTCGGTGATGGCAGCCAACAATGAAACCGGTGCGCTTCAACCGGTGTACGAGTTTGCCGAGTGGTTGAACTCGGCCCGCTGGAAGAAAACAGCACTCGGACAGGATTGGCGGCAGTCGCAGCACTCGGACTGGCCGCAGTGGGCCCGCGGGTTGAACGCGGCCGTCACGCGGGCCCAGCTCCAGAGTCTGCATTTCCATGTGGATGCAGTGCAGTCTTATGGAAAAATTCCGGCCGGCGGGTGGTGGAGTTTGGGATTCGATTCTGCAAGTTTGTGTGCACACAAAATTGGAGGCCTGAGCGGAACAGGTGCTCTGATTCTGAGGCGGGGACGAAAATTCAGGCCGTTGATTTTGGGCGGGGCGCAGGAGCGGTCACGGCGCTCTGGAACCGAAAACCTGAGCGGAATTTTGAGCTTCGGGCTGATTGCGCAACAGCTTCAAAATCCTGTGTGGTGGGAGCAGGTCACCCTGATGGCGGCGCGCAAAGAAAAGCTCATGCAAAGTTTGGCGGCTTTTCCGGACGTCACGCTTAACACTCCGAAAACCGGCGGACTGCCCAACACGGTGAACTTTAGCGTCGACGGCAAAAAAATGCGTGGCGAAGACGTTCTTCTTGAGTTGGATTTGCGCGGTTTCTATGCGAGCAGCGGCTCGGCCTGCAGCAGTTCTGCGAACCGACCTTCCCATGTTCTTTTGGCTCAGAGTTCAAATGCCGAAATTGCCCGCAATGCGATCCGTATTTCGCTGTCGCCTGCGACCACCGATGACGATATTGAAGCACTTCTCGCCGCTCTCCGTGAAATTTTCAAAGGCCGTTGAAAGCTGCCATTTTTCGCCCTATACACGGCCCTCAGGCAAGTGACGGAATCAACGTCATCTCACGGGGTGGTGCACAAATGGACACTGAACTTCTTGTTTTCAGCGGCAATGCGAATCCTCAACTGGCAAAAAGAATTTGCGAATGGCTCGATGCTCCGCTGGGCTCTGCTCTGATAGGGCGTTTTGCCGACGGCGAAACCCGCGTCGAGATTGAATCGAACGTCCGCGGACGCGATGTTTTTGTTATTCAGCCGACATGTTCTCCGGCCAACGATCACATCATGGAATTGCTGATAATCGTAGATGCTCTGAGGCGCGCGAGTGCCCAGAGGATCACCGCCGTGATTCCGTACTACGGATACGGCCGTCAGGAGCGCAAGAGTGCGCCCCGCACACCTATCACGGCAAAACTGGTGGCCGACCTGCTTGAAAGTGCGGGTGTGAGCCGCGTACTGACTCTCGAACTCCACACCAGTGCGGTTCAGGGATTTTTCAACGTTCCTGTCGATCATCTGTTCAGCAAACCGGTTTTTTTCGAGCATCTGGCGCGTATGGAACTTGTCAATCCGATCGTCGTGTCGCCGGACGCCGGCGGTGTCGAACGCGCACGGGCGCTGGCCAAGCTTCTCGACTGCGGACTTGCCATTGTCGACAAACGGCGTGACCGGCCGGGGGTTTCTCAGGTCATGCATCTGATCGGGGATGTGAAGGACAAAACAGCCATCCTTGTGGATGACATCTGCGACACCGCAGGAACGCTCAGTCAGGCTGCGAATGTGCTCAAAGAGCGCGGCGCAACCCGCGTAATAGCCGCTGTCACGCATGGAATTCTCACCGGACCTGCGGTTGAGCGGATTGAAAAAAGTGCAATCGATACGCTCGTGATCACCGATTCAATTCCGCTTCGGCCCGAGGCCGCCGCCTGCAGCAAGATTCAGGTTCTCAGCGTTGCCGAATTGCTCGGAAAAGCTATTCGCCGCATACACAACTCGGATTCCATCAGCAGTCTTTTCATCTAGTTTCCCGCCGATAATCTTTTTCTTTTGTCAAATTCTTGACGTAAATTGGCCGACCGGTTAGTGTCCGGTTCAGGCCTTACTTTTTTATATGAATCGCGCAGGAGTGCGCGATTATCGATCTCCAATCTTTTTGCGGGGGATTTTCCATGAAGGGAATACGTTTAACGACGCTTGCGTCTGTTTTGGCCTCGTGTGCAGTTCCAAGTGCATTTGCGGCGGTTTCAAATCCTATTGAGGATAAAGTCTCCAAATCCGCAGACGCACGCGAATCAATGCAGTCATGGCACATCCCCGCACCAAACCACACCATCGGCCGTGTATTCAGCGGCGAACCTGTCCGCGAATCTGCCGGAATTTTGGGCGCAGTCGCAACAGTCGATCCTGTGACGCAGGCTCCCAAGGCTCGTCTGGGTCAGCTGCCTCTGAATCTCGCTCAGGCTTTTGGCAATCAGGAACGTCTGAATCAGTGGGTCAAAGCTGCGCAGAACTCTTCGGCCCGCCGCGCCGAGCTCGCTGCACACATTGAAAAACAACTTCGTCATTTCGCATCCGTCCACGCGTCGGAATTGTCCGTCGAAGGTCTGACTCTGCAATGGGATGCCCAACGTTTTTTTGCAGACGCTCAACACGTCTTTGCGAGTTTTTATTTGGCCGCGGGCGGTAAGGTGGTCGAAGGCGCTGAGCTGACATTCCGTTTCACTGATGCTCAGCTGACCAGCGTCGTCACAAAGACATTCGGTGCCGAAAAAGCAGGACTGAAAGGCTTCAGGTCTTCGTCGGCCAGAGCACTGAGCGCGGCAAAAGCCGTCCTTGGTCCATCAGCTGAACTGAACGCAGCCTCAGTTTCGGAACGTTATGTTCCACGCGCTGAAAACGGCCGTTACGTTTTTGAACCCGCCGTCAGATTCGAGGCGAATTCTGCAACCGGCGATACCTTCAGCATTGTCGCACATGTCAATGACAACAAGATTCTTTCGTGGAATGCCAATACGATTTTCTTTGAGGCGCGTATTGAAGGTGTCGTCAACCAGCGCGCACCCCGCGGGAATCAGATGACCGTCGGTATGCCGTACGCCCAAGCTCAAAGCCGTACCGGCGGATGGTTTGGCCGTACCAATATTTACGATGCCGACGCCAACGGCGTGGTCCAAATTCCCGACCGTCAGAATGCGCGTGCGTCTTTGAGCTCCAAGCGTTTCAAGGTCGTCAACAACGGCGGCCAAGCGGCTTCTGCAAGCGTGGGCGGCGATGTGTTGTTTGATGGCCGCACGAACTCGACTCTCGCCGAAAATACAACCTTCTATCATTTGTCGGTCGCACAGGCTTGGGCCCGTCCGGTGATCAACCCGAACTGGTTCTCGACTCAGGTCGTTGCGAACGTGAATATGGGCGACATTTGCAATGCGTTCTGGAACGGCCGGACCGTGAACTTCTTTCAGGCCGGCGAGCGTTCGGCAAGCAACGGCAAAAAAATCGGCTGCTCCAACACAGGCGAAATTGCCGACGTCGTTTACCACGAATGGGGACATGGCCTGCACCACAACACCGGCGGAATTCGTGACCGTGCATTCTCCGAAGGCATCGGCGACACCGTCTCTCAGCTGATTACAGGTTCGGCGGACGTAGGTCCCGGCTTCTTTTCTGACGGCCGCCCCGTCCGCAATCTGGACGGCAACTACATGTATCCGCCTAAGGACAATGAGCGCGAAGTGCACAAGGAAGGTCTGATTTTTGGATCGGCTTACTTTCACCTGACTCAGGCGCTGGTTGAGAAATATGGCAACGAAGTGGGCCGGGCAACGGCGCGTCAGTGGTTCCTGAAGATGCTCTACACGGCAAGTCAGTACACAGACACGTACGAAGCGCTTTTGGCTTTGGATTCCGAGCCGACACGGAGTGATGTGCGCGGTTCCAACTATTGCATGATCAACGAAGCCTATGCGCGTCACGGACTGGCTGTGAAAGACGGCGCCTGCCGCTGAGCAAAATTGATTCAACCAAATAATGAGGCGAAGGACGTGCGAATTTGATTGCCGCCTTCGCCTTCAAATATTTCACCGTGGTTGACGACGATTCTCTTCGGATTGAGTTCTGCAATCTGCTCTGCAAAAAGTAAAAGTTCTTTGCGGTCACTGGTGAACACCCAGCGCAGCATTCGGGTCGGTGCACAGCAGTCGCCCATATTGTTCATTTTGTAAAAAGCCTTCGACCAAAATGATTCCGCTTTAGGCATGTTCATCATCAAGTCGCAGACGATCAGAGTGCGGGACAGGGTGTGAAAAAGCACTGTTTCTTCAAATCGAACCCCCGGAACGGGAAAAAACTCCAGTTCGCGGTCGGCAGTAATGTGCGAAACATCCGTGGTAAAGCCCACTTTGTCGGCAATTTCGGGATGGTTTTTTGCAAAAGACTGCGGGCAAACGATTTGCGCCTGCGGAAAATGTCCCGACATCCACAGCAAATCTGAAACATGAAAAGCGTTGGGAGCAACAATTCCGCGCACGAATCCGATGGACGACAGCCAAGCCAGATCTTTTGCTTCGAGCTGCATCGGATTGTGAATCCAGACTTCGTTGTTCCGCAAACGAATCACGGTCATTCTGCGCGCCAGCGGATTTGTCCATGTACCGTCGACAATCCAAAGTGACGGCACGAGTTCAACCGGCTCACCGTAGGGAAATTTTACTGTCTGCGAACGCGAAGAGTTTTCTTCCATACTTTCAATTCAATCATGGAATCGATATGAAACCACAGTCTGAGGGTGTTGATGATTTGGCGTGCCGTTATCCGGATGACGCTTCTAACTCGCTGAGGGTGAACCTGTGATGTCATCGTCTGAATTTTTGTTTGCGATTGATCCTGCGGCGGCACAGACGTTTGTCCGTTCCTCCGGAGTTCAGTTTCTCGAACGCAACGGTGCCAAAATTGCTTTTGACTGCGAGCCTCCGCAAAGCGGCGGACCTGCCTCCGGATTGCTGGTTCTGGTCAACGGATTCGCCCGTCCGCGCGCCGATTTCAGAGCATTCCGCAAGCGCATTCAGACTCAGATGCAGAATTTGGCGACCGTTTCACTCGACAACAGGGGAGCAGGGGAAACAGAGGGCGGACTGGACAACCTTTCAGTCCAGACCATGGCATTGGATGCGGCATTTGTTGCTCAGACACTGACGACAGCGCTGGGTCTGAATTCTTACGATATTTTGGGCGTGAGCATGGGAGGGATGATTGCCCAGACTTGCGCTGCGCAGGACAGCCGCGTCCGTTCGCTGACCTTGGTCAGCACGACGGCG
>RFOM01000061.1 GCA_009926615.1 Pseudomonadota bacterium | reverse complement strand
GTGTGAACAAACATCTTTTGAAAAAAGGATATCTTGAAGAGTTTGAGGATCTCACGGTGCCGGGCAACACCGAAGACATCTTCTCTAGTCAACGTGATGATGTTCATCTGCCAGCACAGGGTGCCAGTGTTGGCTACAGAATTGCCTTTGGTCCGCAGGCGGGTCAACCGGTGCGCAGAATCAAAACATCGCACAGCACGTGGCCTGCGGAAGATGACGTTGAGGCAACTTCAGATGCGTGTGTCAAAGCCGGCGGATACTCTGTTCACGCCCAAACCAGATGATGCAGATGATCCAAATGCTTCATCACCTCAGCCAACTCCACCGCGCAAAAATAAACTCTTGTCTCCATCCAAAAGACCGGGCGGAAAAAAACGCGCACATAAAATCCGCTGGGCTGCACTTTTAAAAAGAACATTTGCCATTGACGTCCTGCAATGCAGCAAGTGTAAATCACGCATGAGCTTGGTCGCTGTCGTGTGCGACTCTCCGACCATTCAAACAACACTAACAGCCATGGGCCTTTCACCTCGCCCAACGCCCATTGCCCCCGCCAAACGAACCAGACTCTGGGGAGAAGGACAAACGTTGGAGGCATGGGACCATCACGGGTTTGATGTCTCCGAGAGTGACAACGCTTCAAACAGTCACTCGTTCATCGACGGCGACTTCTACCCCGACTGATTCACCCTCACCTCATCATTAAGAGCAGTATGGCCATCGCATTTCGCCTTTCAGGCCGAATGCGAGACGGTGGATATTTGTCATTTTTAATTGAAAGAGTGGAGTTCCTTGCGACGCACCAGCCACGTCTTCAAGCTTTCGAGGTGATTTGCTCGTAGAACGAACAATACCCGCCCAATCTGTCAGACAATTAACATCGCCTTGTGCCGGTCCGGTCAGTAAACTCCGGATTGTTGGCCATTGGAAATTTTACGGAACGCGTTTAAAAACTCATAAACACCCGCTCGGTTTGTACGGTGGCACTGGGGTTATTTTGCTTGCCGGAATCTGCGCAAATAACAGTATTCTTCTCATCGATTTTACCATGCAAAAAAATTCGCTCGGGCGAGCAGGCAGCAGATGCGATCGTCAGCTCTGCACCCATGCGGCTCAGGCCGATTCTGATGACCTTGGTGGCGATGATTGTCGGAATGCTGCCGGTGGCAACCGGCTGGGGGGCCGGCGGTGCTGCGCGCATGCCGCTCGGAATTGCGACCATCGGTGGTGTGGTGAGTTCAACGCTTTTGACTTTGTTTGTTGTGCCGAACTTCTTTGTGTTTATTGAGAAGATGAGACGCATGAAATCGGACAAGAACAGTTGAAGTGAACGAATGTCATCTTCGGTTACAAGTATTGATTGCGTAAATTTAATTCACAAATAACGTGTTGCCCGAAGAGGTCACCAAAACAGCTTGTCAGCTATGCGGCGAGTCTCAAATTCAGTTGGTCGACTTTCATTCGCAATAATTGGACCCATGTTATTTGAAGAGTTCTTGCACGATTGTGTCAGAGTTTGGCAGGTTCAAATCCAACGGTTCTGATTCTTGAAGGTGACTTGACTCTCACATACGAAGGACGAATCTCTGAACAGTTTGTTGGACAGGAGCTTCTGGCAAACACCAATGACATCTCCGACGGAGGACGGTTTTGTCATTGGAAAAGGGACGTTCGGGGTGCTTCGACCGGCAGGACCAGATCCTTCGGGGCTACTCTATTGTTCTTAGCAGGTCCTTTTCCTCTCAAGAATTCACAATTGAATTCAGTCAGGTTATCGAAAAAACCATCACGGAGGTCGACGTGAGAAGGACTCACGGCGACTTGCAGGCATTCCGATTTGCCGGACAGGAAAGACACTTCACCAGGCCTGCATCAAAGCTCAAAACCAATTTAGAATCTGTTTCGTCAATCCTGCCATCGAGATTGACGTCTGCAAGATTCTTCTGGGTCCCGATTAATTTGGCTTTGCCCTTGGCAAATTCCCCGATGATTGACGCATCCAGACCTCCAACAATCCCGTCTCCGTTCAAATCTCCGCATTTCGGCGCATCTTTAGTTTTGCACGCATTCTGATTTGCCGGACAGGGTAGACACTTAACCAGTCCTGCATCAAAGCCCAAAATCAATTTTGAATCTGTTTCGTCAATCCTACCATCGAGATTGACGTCTGCAAGATTCTTCTTGGTCCCGATCAATTTGGCTTTGCCCTTGGCAAATTCCCCGATGATTGAGGCATCCAGACCTCCAACAACGCCGTCTTGATTCACATCTCCGCATTTGGCAGCAAGTGCCTGTGCCGAAGCAACTGTCGAGACCAATGTGATTGCAAACAAAATTTTCATTTCAAACACCTCCGGAACTAGCGCAATGAAAAAGGAAGGCCCTTCTCTAACAAAAGGTGCCTTCGGCAAAGAAACCGTTTTTCTTGAGCCTCCTCCGGCCACTCACCGGATTTGGCGAAACTCTTTCAGACGGTAGAAAACCTGCAGCAACATTTAAGAAATGCCTGATGACAGTCTAAAATTTGGCATCGGTGTCTTGGAAGTGTGCATCGGGCAAATGTCAGCCCAAAGCTCCTTTTCCGAGAAACTATTATACCATCAGAGAAGCGCTTAATCTTCGCAGCAGACCCGACGGATCCACCGACTCAAATAAAATTAGGAGCATTCCGCAAGAGGTTTTGAATTCAAATCCTTATCTTTTTTCAAATTCGCCAAGAGCGCTTGTGCTTCAAGTATAAAACGAAGTGCCACCTGATAAACTTTTTCTGCATTCGTTTCGTCGTAATTGTTGCTCGTGCTGTTTCTGGCCTCGAGAAACAAGACCCACAATTCGAAATCTGATATAAGTTTCTGCTGAAGGGATCGCCGGAAAAGATCGCGACGAGAGAGTCCATCAACACTCGCCTCGCCTATTTCAAGAATCACCTGCTTTCGAAGAGCTTTCCAAGCCATCTCGGAGTGAACCTTTGTACAGGTTCCATAGGCAAATCGCGCCGGTTGCGATTACCAAAGCACACCTAAAGATACAATCAATCCAAATCCCGCGGACCATGACAGATGGACATTTGTTTGTACCACAGGCCGGCGCAAACCTTATCGATTATGCCCTGCGAAAAATTTCAGGAGCACCGTGTCCGTAAGGTTAAAAAAAACAGGCTGTCGTCACAGAATTACTTTTGGTTTTTGTGGCCGGAAATCCCGCCGACAGCAAAACTGCGGTACTTAGGCATGGATTTACTGCCGTTTAACACGAGTTGACCAAAACTTTAATAATGACAACCATACGCCGCTCACGCAAGCGGTGATAAATTACGGACAAAGCAGAGAGGCGACAAGTAACGACCATGCGTCGCCGCGAAGTCTTTCAGGAGCACTGAGCTTCAAATGAGTTGTGTTCATTTCGAACTGTCCCGAGTCAAGAGCTCTGCGGACACGCGGATCGCTCCAAAAACGGCTCAAGACCGCATCTTCGAAGACGGCTTTCAACCAACGCAGCGGAAGACCCTCGCGCGTGCGCAAAAGGGTCAACAAAAGCTCCTGAAGGGCCATTTCACGCGTTCGGTTACCCTCGTAAAAATCGGTTGAAAAAAGTGATTCGGCAGCGGTTGAAAATGGCAGTTCGTCATCACCCGCAGTTCTTTTCAGGACCGGCGGACCAACCTTATAACGTCTTCCGAAAGGATGATTTTCAGTTGCCGGCAAAAGCCCGTGAGCTCCCGTACCCAAGCCCAAGTAGGGCAGACCATACCAATACAACCGGTTGTGAACCGGAGCATGACGCGAAAAATTACTCGTCTCATACTGCGCAAAACCCAGAGCCGCGCATGCCGAAAGAATGTCCTGATACTCGGATTCAATTGTCTCGTCGGATGAATTGAATTCGTGAGCGAACGGGGTCGATTCCTCAATGGTCAGCAGATAACACGAAACTCCCGTTGCCCCGCCCTGTTCCAGCCGCACTATTTCATTCGTAATTGTCCTTTGCTCAGGCAAATTTTTTACGCCGAAAATCAAATCCGTCTGAACCTGTCCAATTCCTGCGCTGCGAACAGCCTCCAAATTCTTCAGCACATCATCAGGTGTATGTTTGCGGCCAAGATAGCCGAGAACAGCAGGCTCAAGTGACTGCACGCCGAGGGTGACTCTGTTGACTCCGAGCATCTGCCATTCGCGAAAGATTTTTTCCGAATTGGAAAACGGATTTGTCTCAACTGTGAATTCACCGATCCGGAAACGGGATGAGATTTTTTCGACGATCGCACTGAAATATCCGGCAGGAAAAAGACTTGGAGTTCCTCCGCCGAAGTAAAGAGTCACGTCCGAAATATCCTGCGGAACAAGCTTGGCAAAGGAATCAAACTGCTTTTCCAGACCCGAAAAATATGCGGCAATATCTTTACGGGAAAAACGCGAAGTCTTGACAAAATCGCAATATGGACAAATATGCGGACAAAACGGAACATGCACATAAATGCCCATGCGTGCGGGTGCGGCGAAGTCGCCGGCCAGTCCGCCCGTTTCAAAAAACAGCGGGTCATTCAGTGTTTGACTGTGCATCCTGACAAAAACTCTTTTTCTTCACGCCTCACAGGTAATTGACAGAGCGGATACTGCAACTGCAGGACAAACTCCGCCGGAAGCGCGCTCGCAGCTGCTGTCGAGGGCAGTAATATTTTTCAGTACCGAAAGAATATCACCTGCGACCGTCACGCCCTCAAGACTCTCTTTCCGGCCGTTGACGATCCGGTAACCCAAGAACGGCAGAGAGAAAGAACCCTGCAGCGAATTCACACCCGCATGAAGAGCTTCCAAATCATCGATCCAGACGCAGTCCCGTGCTGCGTCGCCCAAGCCCTGACCTGCAGACACGTTCCAGAACCAAGGCCTCACGGTCATCTTTGCTCCGACGTTTGCGTGACCGGTCTTCGGCACTCCAAACGTCTTTGCGCTTACAGAGTGATGCCACAATCCTGTCAACACCCCGTTTTCAATTAAACTCAGTTTGCGCACCGCGGTACCTTCACCGTCAAACAAATCCGGACTGACGTTGGCCGGATGAAGCGGATCGTCTGCGACGTTCAAAAGTGAAGCGGCAATCTGCTGACCGAGACTGTCTTTGGTGTGAAGTGACTGCCTGTCGAGAATATTTTGCGCACTGAACAAATTCGAAAATGCGCCGAGAAGATCGAGAAAAGCACGCCCCGAAAAAATAACCGGATATTGTCCGGATGAGATTTTGATCGGCTTCAGGTGCGAAACCAGCAGCTCACTTGCAGTTTTGGCAACCGCAGAAAGATCAAGCGACTGCATTGAACGTTCTTCACCCCAGTGACCGGCCGCACGCGGCTTATGGCCTTCGGACTGGCCGCGGGCATACAGATAAGTTGAAACAACGGCTCCGTTCTGCTCCCTGATCAAACCTTCGGTATTGGCGTAAAAACGCTGCGCACGGCGCTGTGAAAGAGCATTGTACGGAACTCCGCTGATATCCGGATGACTCTGACGCAGTTGCCGGACGGCAGCGAGCAGGTTTGTACCCAATTCTTCAATCGATACAGGTTGGCCAGCGGACGTTGAATTCAATTCCGGCAACGTTCCGGCATCGGCAGGCAGAGGAATGGACGGAAGGTCTTCCGCAGGCCCAAGGGATGCCGCCTCGGCCGCAACATCAAGCGCAGACAATAACTGCTTGTGGTCAAGTGACGTCACCTGCACGACTCCTATGCGGCCTGCGGGTGTCCAAACTCTCAGCAGTGCGCTGGTCCGCTGGGACGCGGTCTGCTCGAAATTTTCATTTTCTTTTACCTTGACCGTCTGCGATTCAAGGCTGTCGCCCGAAATATCAAAGCGGACATTCGGACGAGCCTTTGAAAGCGATTCAATCAGTCGGGAAATGTGTTCGTGTGTGATCATATCAGGAGCGACCTCCTACGGTGATGTTGTCAACTTTGAGATGAGGCTGTCCGACGGTCGTGTAAATCGTTCCGCTGACAGATCCGCAGAATCCCGGAGCAAGCTCGATGTCATTGGCGCATGCGGAAATCTTTTTCATAATTTCAGCCGCTGTTCCAATCAGCGTTGCACCCTTGACCGGTTTTCCGAGTTTGCCTTTCTCAATGAGGTAGGCTTCACCCACGGCAAAATTGAACTCACCCGTCGCGCCGACACTGCCGCCGCCCATCTTTTTGCAATACAGGCCGCGCTCTACACCTTGAATCAGTTCATCGGGTGTGTGCTTGCCGGGGGCGATAAACGTGTTGCGCATGCGGCTCGCAGCAGCGAACGAAAAGTTCTGACGGCGGCCGCTGCCCGTGCGCGGATGACCGAAGCGCATCGAGCCGGCACGGTCGGCAATAAAATTGCGCAGGATTCCGTTCTCGATCAGCAACGTCGACTGAGCAGGCATGCCTTCATCGTCCATATCGGTCGAACCGAACGCGCCCTCGGTGATTCCCTCGTCCCAAGCCGTCAGGTTTTCATGTGCGATCGGCAGTCCGAGTGACTCGGCAAAGGGTGTTGTCTTGCGTTCAATTTGAGTTGTTTCGAGCAGGTGACCGCAGGCCTCGTGGAAAATGACTCCACCAAATCTGTTGGCCATGACCAGCGGATATTGCCCTGCCGTCACGTAGTCGGCCCGCAGCATGATGCCTGCTGAAGTGCTGATTTCATCGATCACGGGATTCATATCGACCGTTTTCAGAAAATCCGGCAGACCTGTTGAAGCACGCTGCTCATGCATCGACGAGCGATCGGCTCCGTCGGCACAGTTGACTCCGAGTCTGGACAACTGGTGCAGTCGAATGTCACGCGCAAACACACCGTCCGAAGCAGCCACCAGCACTTCCTGCCAGTCGCGAAATGCGGACGTCTGGTCGCTTTGCAGATGACCGACCTTTTTTCTCAAAACCGAAGATTGGCTCAAAAGCCGTTCGGAAATCTCGCCCACACCGGCCGTTTGAGCCAGCCAGTTGTCCTTGCCGCGCGCGGCAGCAAAGTCCCGCAAAGGCTCAAGTTGGACATCACGTCCCATCGAATGGCTCATCCGTGCTGAACAACCAAGCATTCCGAGTGCCTGATCGACAGCCCAGCGCAAGCCGGATTGACTGAGATCATTGGTACTGACGTAAACATCCTGCAATCCTTTGAAGCATCTGACACCGGCACCCAGTGAGAAGGAGGGCGCAACCGCGGTCACCTTGCCGTTCTCTGTTGTCACCCGCAGGGTATTGCGACGTTCGAGAAAAATCTCAGCAAAATCCGCACCCGAACGCCTCGCGTGACCCAAGATCAGCGACAGCAGCGGCCGCCAAGCCTCGTTAAAAGGCCCGTCGGCAGGGGCTTTGATATTCGAAAATCCGGATTCAAAATCTCGTTGCAAAAGCGGTCTCATGACAAAGACTCTCCCTGTGACTCGGACTTCTTGTCTGGCAAGTTTGCTGTGATAGACAAAGAAGCCTGTATTTAGGCACTATGCACTAGACATGACCCAAACAATGACCGGATACAAGGACACGTAAAATGACATCCCTTCGGAGCCACACCTGCGGAGAACTCAACGCAAGCGCCATCGGCACACACGTCCGGCTGATGGGATTTGCCCACGCCGTGCGCAATTTGGGCGGGTTGCTGTTCATAGATTTGCGCGACCACTATGGTGTGACTCAGGTCGTCATTCACCCCGAACAGGCGTTTTTTGCGGAAGCGAGCACACTTCGTTCCGAATCGGTCATTGCCGTCCGCGGAGAAGTGCGCCGGAGAGAATCGGTCAATACCAAAATTCCGACCGGCGAAATCGAGGTCATCTGCTCGGAGTTCAGAGTCGAATCAACTTCGGAAATCCTTCCTTTTCCGGTCGCACACAACCCGAAGGAAGAGAGTGAAGACACGCGTCTGAAGTACCGGTATCTCGATCTGCGGACCGAGAAAATGCATAAAAATATTATCTTCCGTTCCAAATTTATCCACTACATCCGGACCAAAATGGTTGAATTGGGATTCATGGAATTTCAAACTCCGATACTGACAAGCAGCTCACCCGAAGGTGCGCGCGATTTTCTTGTTCCGAGCCGGATGCATCCCGGACATTTTTACGCACTTCCTCAGGCGCCGCAGCAGTTCAAACAACTTTTGATGTGCTCGGGCTTTGACCGCTATTTTCAGATTGCTCCCTGTTTCAGGGACGAAGATGCCCGCGCTGACCGCAGCCCCGGTGAGTTTTATCAGCTGGATATTGAAATGGCCTTCGCGACGCAGGAAGAAATTTTTACCATGATCGAGAAACTGATGGTGGATTTGTTCACCCGTTTTTCGGACAGGCCGATTATCAAAGATCCTTTCCCGCGAATTCCCTACAAGACATCCCTCGAAACTTACGGTTCCGACAAACCGGACCTGCGTTTTGCGCTTGAGATGCATGATGTCCGCGAGATTTTCACACAAACAGGCTTCGAAATCTTCCAAAAAACTCTTCAGGCTCCGCGCGGTGTTCTGCGTGCAATCCGGCTTCCGTCCGGAGCCGCCCAGAGCCGCAAATTTTTCGACGATGCGCAGGCGCAGGCCCGAACTTTCGGACTGGGCGGACTGCCCTATCTCACCCTCAAAGACGGCGAATGGAAAGGCAGCCTGATCAAGCAGACAACCGACACCGAGCGCGCGCTGCTGAGCAAAAAGCTGAACATCGAAAACGGCGACGCGGTTGTGTTTATTGTCGGCGACGATTCGCGCACGTGCCTCACCTTGGGCGGCAAGATGCGCACTTGGCTTGCCGATACATTAAAAGTTGAAAAACAGAACGGCTGGGCATTTTGCTGGATTGTCGACTTTCCATTTTACGAGTGGAACGAAGACGACAAAAAAATCGACTTTTGTCATAATCCTTTCTCAATGCCGCAGGGCGGACTTGAGGCTCTCAATGCGCAGGATCCGCTCGACATCCTTGCTTACCAGTACGATATCGTCTGTAACGGCGTAGAGCTTTCCTCCGGAGCCATCCGGAATCACAGGCGGGATGTCATGAAGCGCGCATTTGATGTAGCCGGCTACACGGAAGCAGAAATCGAAAGCCGCTTTCCTGCTCTTTGGAATGCGTTCTCGTTCGGGCCGCCTCCGCACGGCGGAATCGCTCCCGGCATCGACCGCATGATTATGCTTCTGCTTGACGAACCCAACATCCGGCAGGTTATTGCCTTCCCTCTCAATCAAAAGGGACAGGATCTGCTGATGAATGCGCCATCAACAGTCAAGGAAAAGCAACTCGCAGACGTTCATATCAGCCTGCGTAACACGTCAAAATAACCGTTCCGGCATTGTCGCTGAAATCAAATGCGTCGTATATTGCGATTGTCGGAATTTGCGGGGGAAGCAGGTGCTGTTTCGTTATTTTGGAAAGCAGACATTACTTCTGGCCGTTGCACTTTCAGCTTCGCAGGCGCAAAAGTCAGCTGCGGCCGTCTGGTGGTATGAACAGGCAGAGCGGCTGCAAAACGTCAGCGCAACTCTGCTCGACGGGCCGTCCGTTTCGGAGCCCGTTCCGGTCAACAGCGGATTTGTTTCGGCACGCTTTCTTGCAAGTCTGCTCCCGAAACCGAACCCCCAAGTCGGCAGCAAAAAAGAAAAGGTCCCTGCAGCTCCGTTGCACGTTGTCCCGACGCTTGTTGCCGGCTATCCGATAATGACCTCCGGCCGATACACACTTGCAGGAACGGCATGGGCAGGATTTCTGCCGTTACCGGTTTCGATCGGCAAAATGCTCGGAGTGAATGCCAGCCTGACGCAGTATACCTTCGGTGCAAGTGCAGAAAACATCTTTCGCCTTTCGAGCCTGTTTTTAACGACCAGCATCGGTTTCCAAAAAGGACACGCGCGACTCGAAGGTGCAATCACAGCTCTCGATGCTCAGGATTTTTTTGATTCCACAACGACGCTTTTTCACGTGAGTCAGGGAGTGACGGGACGAAACATTCCGCTTTGGGCCAACGGTATGGTGGTTATCCGAAGAGGACTTTCAAAATTCAACATCTCACGCGAGAAAACTGAATTCGTGCGCACCGACAATATGTCCGATGCACAAATCCCGTTGGCCTCGCAGGTCACATTGGGGCTGAGTGTCGGAAGCTCCTTTAACGTCGCCGTATCCGAATACATTGTGCCGGACAGGCTGATCATGCCCAGAGTCAGCCTGATCTACCAGTACAAGTTTTCCAACGTAAGCGAACCTGCCAAAGAACCGGGAAAAACAGGAACGAAGAAGAAGCGCAAAAGAAAGTCGGGTTCCAAAAAATCGACCACCGGCAGACAAGCCGAGCCCTCGACTGAAGTAAAATAAAGGAGTGAACGGAAATGAAAATTACACTGTTGACTCTGCGCGCGTCACTGATTGCAACCGGATGTCTGCTCTCGGCATGCAGCGCATATGATTTGGGTTCAGCCGGAGATTACGAGTATCAGGTCAATGAAAAAGATTTGGCCAATCCTCCTTGGGAAGAAGTTGTCAGTGTCATTGTTGAAAAGAAATGCGCCACTTGCCACACTCCGACAAATCCTTGGTACAAGCCGCAAAATGTCCCTTCGCTGCCGAACGGAACAACTCCCGCGTTCGGACTGGACTACATCGGTTCCAAGGACTTTTTCAAAGCCGAAAACAGTCTTCTCACCTTGGTAAAAAAATGCATCGAGACAAAAACATCGACGTGCGGAAAGGAGAACATCCCCATGCCGCCGAACTACGCAACCCCGCTGAAAGATCAGGAGCGGACCGCGCTTGTCAACTTTGTTTCGGCTCTTATTCCCGCTGCGCAGCCCAACGGGCTGAGTGAGTTTTTCAACAACAAATGTCTTTCCTGTCATCCAAAAGACTCGGGCTACGGTTCGGCAGCCAGTTCAGACAAAAAAATCGGTGACAGCCGTTCGGACACCTTCGACAAATACAAGGCGATGTACACAACCCTTCCGCCGATGCCCAACTACTCGACCGGATACACGGACGCAGATGCCCTTGCGGACTGGAAGCTCATTACCGGAAAATAAGACCCGTTCATTTTATCCGGCCGGTTTCACCTCGGTCGAGACTTCACCGAAGCCGACGCGGATCCCGTCTTTTTCGCACCAGCCCTTCATAATGACAGTATCACCGTCCTGAATGAACGTTCGGGTTGTCCCGTCCGGCAATGCAATGGGCTTTGTTCCCTTCCAGCAGAGTTCGAGCATGGAGCCGAAACTGTCGGGTGTCGGGCCGCTGATTGTTCCTGAACCGTACACGTCGCCAATTTCTATATTGGTTCCATTCGAGGCCATGTGCGCCAGCTGCTGCGCCATGTTCCAATACATGTGACTGTAATTCGTCCGGCAGATTTTCTGCGGCGAAGTCATTTTTTCGGACTTCAACCACACTTCAAGGTGAATGTCGTAGGCCTGAGGACCTGCACTCTGTAAATAGGGCAACACGGGAACGGTTTGCTCCGGACCGCCGACACGAAAAGGCTGAAGTGCGTCGAGCGTGACAACCCATGGAGAAATGCTCGTAGCAAAGGTCTTGCCGAGGAATGGCCCCAGCGGAACATATTCCCAGCGCTGAATATCACGCGCAGACCAGTCGTTGAGCAGCGTCATTCCGAAAATATAATCATCGGTATTAGTCACCGGAATCGTTTCGCCCAATTGCGTCCGGCGTCCGGTGATGAACGCCATCTCGAGTTCAAAATCGAGTTGCTTGGTCGGAGCAAAAACCGGCGCAGGATCGGCATCCGCCTTCAGCTGACCGCACGGACGCCTGAACGAAGTCCCCGAGGGCACAATCGAACTGCTGCGTCCGTTATAGCCGATAGGAATGTGAAGCCAGTTGGGCAAAAGCGGGTTCTGCGGATCACGAAACATGGCTCCGACATTGGAAGCATGCTCACGGCTGGAATAGAAATCAACATAATTGGACACCTTCGTCGGCAACAGAAGCTGCGCCAGACCCGCCTGCACCAAGACACGCGAATGAAGATCGGCCTGCCGCACAAGAGTGTCGTTGCCGGCAGTAAAAAGCTCAGCCACACGTCCGCGTAATACCCGCCAGACCGACGGACCTGCCGCAAGCAGCGTGTTCAGCGAATCCGTGACCAAATGATCGCGGCGCAGTCCGGACACTCCCGCAAGCAAACCGGCATCAAAAAGGACCGCTGCATCAATCACAGAATCACCCAAGGCCAAACCCACTCTGGCTTCAGGCAAAGCGGCTGTCCGAAAAATTCCGAACGGCAGATTCTGGAGACTGAAATCAGAGTCGCGGGGAATGCCGAACCACGATTTCTGACGGAAAGGAATCTGAATAAAGTTCGTCATAACCTGCCCTTCAACTCAAAAGTTTTAATTTTTTCATATCTTCGATCGGTTCAAAAAAACTGCATGAACCAAAACTTCTCAAACCCGAGGTCCGAGCATTGCGGATTTCGGTCACACCGGCTTCATAATTTTTCCAAGACAATTTTCCAGACGCGAAAACAAATGCAGCGGAATCTTTTTCTTCAAGCATCAGCTGGATTTCAGTTTCCGAAAGAGAGTGTGTTGCGCTCAGAACTGCCGCGGCAAAGACATTGATAAAGCCGAACAGATCAGCTCCGACCGAAGAATCATAATGTCTCATTCCCAAATGCAGTCCTGCAGTCAGCTTGAAAGGAACGTGCCCGTCGCGCGCGACTTTGAAAGCACGCGCCAAATTCTCGGGACTCACAATTGACGCGGCCGTCAGACCGCCTGTGCGAAATTTCAGACAGACCCGTCCCGCCTGCAGAAGATTTGCATGATGCGCCGCCAGTGCAACATGTTCAAACGACTTCTTCAGGTTCACTTCCCAAAAAACCGGTCCATGAAAGTTATTCTCGTCAAATATTTTGAGAGCAGCAGCAAGAAATCCCCGTGCAATTTCCTGATCGTGACTGTTGATGACTTCTTCGGGCAACGGCAGCTCGCACGAGTCGACTGTCAACGCATCCGGATGCGTATCAACCAGTCCGCGAAGAAGCTTGCCGTCCGAACGCAGAACTGCGAGAGCCTCGTCAATCGAGGCTCCGCTGCGGAACAGGCCGGTCAGATTCCAAGGCTGATGCACTGCGGCTGCTTCGGCGAGCTCGGCACCCGCAAGCTGAACAAATTCACCGATACGAGCCGCCGGAAGAACGAAACGCGCCAAAAACCATTCATCCTTGTCCTGACGGCAGCGGACGAATTCCTTAACTGCATCATTCATAGGCAACTGTGCAGGCGGAAAAACTCCGGCGTAGTCGAGCGAACGCAACATCAGTGCTTTTAACGCATCCACCGTGGACTCCTTGTGTGAAAGACGGGTTGTACAGCGAGGTTTCCTTGGATTCAATCGCACGGGGCAATTGCATCTCGGTGCACAATTGGTAGTCTCCGCGCGTCCGTGTTCCACGTGACCCGACCAAAGGGGACTTTGTATGAAGAATTCTCTGCGCTTGAGTTTAATTTTGGGTGGGCTGGTCCTGACAACTGCAGCCTCCTCGCCCGAGATGTCTGTTCCGTTTTCGCCGTTTGCACCTTCACAGGCATCCGCAGCGGAAAAAACAGGAACTTTTACGGAAAGTGTTTCAGCAAATCCGTCCAGCCTGTTTCCGCTGACAAACAATGACGGCGAAGCATCTGCCGTTCAGGAGATGTTCTTCGAATCTCTGGCTGATCGCCACTGGGATACTTATGACTGGATGCCCAGCCTTGCCGAAAAATGGGAAATTTCCAAGGACGGCAAGCAGTTCACCTTCACACTGAACCCGAATGCAAAATTCTCCGACGGCACTCCGGTGACCGCGGAAGACGTAAAATTCAGCTTCGACATCATTTTCTTGAAGGGAATCATGACAGCCCATTTGCGGCCGTACTATTCCGCTATCAAAAAGGTCGAAGTCTTGGGCAAGGACAAAATCCGCTTCACAACCGGAGAAGTCTACTACAAAAACTTCGACGTTGTTGCCGGCCTTACAGTGTTTTCCAAAAAGCACTACAGCAAGCTCTATGAAAAAGACAACACGATGACCAAGGCCGAAGTCACGAAAGACCCGCTCGGTTCAGGAATGTGGCTTCTCGAAAAATGGGACGGCTCCACCCAGATCATTTTCAAACGCAATCCAAATTACTGGAACAGAGCTGAAATGATTAAGCAGGGTCGTTGGAATTACGACCGTTATATCTACAAAATCGTGCCCGAAGATTCGGTCGAGTTCGAAATGTTCCGCAAGGGTGACCTGACTTTCAAAGGGCTCATTCCCAAACAGTGGACCAAACAGACCGGCGGACCTGAATTCAAATCGAAACTTGTGAAGGTCAAAACAGTCAACAAAACGCCGACAGGCTACGGATACATTGGCTGGAACCAAAAAAATCCGATTCTCGCAAACAAAGATGTGCGCTGGGCACTCTCTCACATTGCCGACCTCAAAACGTGGATCAACAAAATCGACTACGGAATGACGGAACCAACCGTCGGGCCATACAGTGTCAAAAGCGAACAGCATGATCCGGCTTTGAAACCTGTGGAATATGACCTTGCAAAGGCGCGTGAAAGACTCGCCGCCGCGGGCTGGACCAAAGCGGGCAAAGGCGGAATTCTGGAAAAAGGCGGCCAAAGACTTGAGCTGACCATTATTTATCCTCAGCAATCCAAAGAAACGACTGAACCGAAATTGGTCGACTTCAAACAAAAGGCTGCAAAAGTCGGAGTTGAAATCAACCTCAAGGCCATCGACTGGACAACTTTCACCAAGCTCCTTGACGACCGCAAATTTGACGGAGCAGCACTCGGCTGGAGCCGCGACTCGGACGGTGATCTCAAACAGATCTGGCACTCTGAGTCCATCAACAACAAGGGCAGCAACTTTATCAGCTACTCAAACAAGGAAGTGGACAAGCTGATTGAGCAGCACCGCGCAACACTCGACAAAAAGAGCCGCACGGACATCGCCAGAAAACTTCAACGCCTGATTTATGAAGATCAGCCGTACGTCTTCCTGACCGAAAGGCTTTACACTCTGTACGCACATCAAAACTACGTCAAAAAAGACAAAGACACATACAACTATTCAATCGGCCGTGCGTTCTGGCAGGTTCAGAACTGAGAGCCGCCCTGCAGCGAAAAGTGCACCATGACATTTCCGGCATACATTCTGCGACGCCTTCTGCTGATGATTCCGACGCTGTTCGGGATCACAGTTGTTTGTTTCGGCGTGTTTCAAATCGCCCCCGGCGGACCGGTTGAAACTTATCTTGCAAAAGTGCGATTTGCGGGCGGCGGGGCAGATGCCGGTCGCGGTTCTGCTCAGGGTTCGTCGGGGACTAGTTCCGCGGCGAGCAAGTCGGTGACCGACGAAGTCGTCGAAGAACTCAAAAAACGTTACAACTTCGACAAGCCCATTCACGTCCGTTACTGGCTTTGGCTGAAAGATGTTGTTCGCTTCGAGTTTGGATACTCACATACCAAAGGCGAACGGGTTGTTGATATTATTGCTTCAAAACTGCCGGTATCTGTAACCTTCGGACTGTCGAGTTTCTTTCTGGTGTACTTAATCTGCATTCCGCTCGGAATTTACAAAGCAGTTCGGGACGGAAGTCAGTTTGATATTCTCAGCGGGTTTGTGCTGTTTATTGCATACAGCATTATGCCGGCCATGCTGGGAATCCTGCTGATTCACTTCTTTGCAGGCGGCCAGTTTTTTGAATGGTTTCCGATTCAGGGACTGACTTCTCTGGATTCCGAAAACTGGCCATTCTGGCGCAGAGCGGTTGATTTTGTCTGGCACATGATACTTCCGCTGACGTGCTACATGATTGGCGGCTTTACCAGTCTGACGATGCTTATGAAGAACTCAATTATCGAACAGATCAAACTGGATTACGTGAGGTCGGCACTGGCGCGCGGAGTATCCAAGCGTGCAGCCATTCTGAAGCATGCTCTGCGTAATGCCTTGCTTCCGCTCGCGACGGGCTTCGGCGGGATTCTGACGTTGGCCTTTGCGGGAAGCATGATCATAGAACGCATTTTTAATTTGGACGGCATCGGACGCCTTTCCTATGAATCCACTTTCCAGCGGGATTATCCCATTCTGATGGCAGCCATCACAATTACCTCCGGATTGGGTCTTTTGGGTCAGTTGCTGTCGGACATTCTTCTTCGGGTCATCGATCCCCGCATCGATTTTTCGGATAGGGACTGAGGTCATTCATGTCACCTGATTTTCGTCGCAGAGTCATGATGTTTCGCAGCAGCCGCAGTGCCATGGCATCTCTGATTGTCGTTGTCGGCCTCCTTCTTGCGGGCCTCGGAGCGGAACTGATCAGCAACTCTGCTCCTGTCATCGCGCACATCAACGGCAAGACCATCTTTCCTGCCTATGTGAATTATGAACGTGATGTTCTTGGTCTCGAAGGCGCAGGCACGATTGATTACCGCGAACTCCGGCCGCAATTTTCGTGGTCTGTGTGGCCGGTGCTGAAGTGGGATCCTGTCGAAATCGACAGCGAACAGATGGAATATTTGTCACCTCCGAGCATCTCGCACTTAATGGGAACAGATGCTGCAGGAAGAGATGTTTTTGCACGGCTGCTCTACGGAACGAGAATATCGCTGCTCTTTGGCATCGGTTACTGGCTGGTGACGTACGTCATCGGAATTGTACTCGGGCTGATGCAGGGCTTCTTCGGCGGATGGTTTGATCTGATAGGGCAAAGGCTCATTGAAATTTTCAGTGCGATTCCCGTGATGATGCTGTTGCTGTTCATCGTCTCGGTTGCTTCACCCAATCCTGTTTTGCTGTGTCTGTTTTTATGTATTTTCGGATGGATGGGCATTTGCCAGTACATGCGCACGGAAGCGCTTCGCAACCGCAATCTGACTTTTACCGAAGCGGCAACATCACTCGGTGCAAGCAAATCACGTTTGCTTTTTTCGCATATTTTACCCAACAGCCTCGTGCCGATTATTACTTTTTCCCCCTACGCAGTGATTGGCGGGATTGAAAGCCTTGCGACCCTCGATTTTTTGGGTTTTGGGGTTCCTCCGCCGACACCCAGCTGGGGAGAACTGCTGGATCAGGCCCGCACGAACTATCAGGTCGCATGGTGGCTGGCTGTCTTTCCAAGTGTTTTTCTTTTTATAACAATCCTTTGTCTCAATTTTGTCGGCGAAGCAGTCCGCAAGGCATTTGATCCACGCTCGTAGGAGCCCTAAGGGCCTAAAAACGAGCATAAATAACCAAAATTAAAAGAATTATAAAAAAACTGGCCAGTCGGCTTGCGGGTTGGAAAGTCATTTTGTAGGGTGCGCACTGTTAGTGACATTTTTCGCTCGCGAAGCTCCGGTCTTCTGTGCCCATGATGGGCGTTAGTCTACCCTCTTCACGATGAAAGGGACCTCCATGACACGCGGCAATCAATCAAAAATCTCGGTTGGCCTCACTCTTGTTGCAGCAACCGCTATTGTCGCAGCATGCGGCACAGGTCTTAGTGACCGTGCAGTTCGCAGTATTGAAGGTCCAAACGGTAAAATCACCTACGTTTCTTCCTACAACAGCCCCGAAGTCATCGAAAAAATTATCGGCTCAAACGAGCTGACTCCCGTTCTCAACGACGGCGCGAATATTCCTGAAAAATACCGCCCGATCATTGATGCATTCGGCAAAATCTCGATGGGATGCACAGCAACCCACATCGGCAACGGACTCGTCATCACTGCAGGTCACTGCTTTGAGGCTCCCGAGAAACGCATCAACAATAAGCCCTGCGACGGCATCACGGTTGATTGGGGTTACCGCAAGGACAAGGCTCCTTACCTGCGTTCGAAGTGCACGATGGTTTTGGCTGCCGAGCTCAATGACGATCGCGACTACGCGATTTTCAGAGTTGATGTTGCCCCCAAATCATCCATTGAACTTGACCTGTCGGCACGCCCGAAAACAGGCACAACTCTGACTATTTTTGGCCACCCGCAGCTGCGGCCGCTCGAATGGTCACAAACGTGTACGCTCGAGAACGGCAGTAACGGTAATTGGGGCAAAGATGAATTCAGCCACCAGTGCGACACCGAACCCGGAAACAGCGGGAGCGTTGTTCTGGACGACCAGTCGCTCAAAATCATCGGTATTCACGACGGCGGCCGCGTGCCATGGAACTACGCAACATATCTTCTCGACACTCCGGTCCGCGAATTCCTGAATGACGGCGGTTCAGTTCCACCGACCGATCCGAATCCGGCTCCGCTGCCGCCGGATCTCCCGTCGGATACAATTACTCAACTGCCGACACGTTCTTACGGCCCCTTCCTGAACAACGAGGTTCGGACTCTCGCTCAATTTGGAACTGAACTGGGTCATGCCATCAGTTTCAACATGGACGTGAATACCGAACGCAATTCCGATTTCGTCAGAATTCTGGACGGCGCGGGAAGAACGTCTTTTTATTCGGGCAAGCAGACTCACTCGCTCGAGAAACTTCCGCTTCCTGTTCGGGTGACTTTCCGTTCGGACGAGAGCATCCGTTCAAAGAAGGTTGTTCTTCGGCAAGTGGTCGCCTTCAAATAAATTTAAGAACCCGCGGGTTGTTCTCACGAATATCCCGCGAGCCCTCCTCACCGCATTGCGCACTGCGCTTTGCGGTTTTTTTTTATTCCTGTCATGATTCGGGCTCAACGCTCAGGAGGACAGGCACTCATGCATTTGTATCAGTGGTACATCGTCATCAGTGCAATTCTCATCATCCTCGAGATTTTTGCTGCAGGCTTTGTGCTGCTGCCCGTCGGAATCGCCGGTTTGATGACCGCCGTGGTGGCTTATTTTTATCCGGACCTGTGGCTTCATGCCGTCTTTTTTATCTGCGGCAGCGGCCTTTCAATTCTCGCAATCAATACCTTCCGCGAAAGAATGGATGAATCTGCGCCGCCTCAGGCTGCCGGACCGGTCGGACAAACCGGTGTCATCATCGACCGGCATGAAGGAAGTAACAGTTTGCGGGTGAAGATTTACGGTGACGTTTGGGATGTGGTTGAAAACTCGATACCTGAACACCAAATCAGCTGGTATCCGACCGGAACTCAAGTCCGCGTCAAGTCGGTCATCGGAAATAAAGTCACGATCGAAAAAATCTGAAGGAGAAATCGGACATGGACTTTTTCGCACTCTTTCTTGTCTCGCTCGCATTTATTGCCCTCTTCAGTCTTCTCAAAAGTATTTACGTCATCAGGCAGCAGGAATGCATGATTGTTGAACGTCTCGGCCGGTTCTATGCGGTCAAGCAGTCCGGTCCGCAAATCATTTTTCCGTTCATCGATCAGCCTCGGCAAATGCTCTGGGTCCGCAACGGCATGGTCATGCCGCTCGAAAGAATCGATTTGCGTGAAGTCGTTCTTGATATCCCCGAGCAACGGGTGATTACCAAAGACAACGTCGGCATAACGGTGGACGCGATAATTTATACTCAGATTACCGATGTTCAGCGCGCCGCCTACGAAATTCAGTCGCTGCCTCTGGCCATCGGGCAGCTGACCCAGACGACACTGCGGAATCTGATTGGTGAACTTGAGCTTGATCACACGCTTTCGAGCCGTGACGCAATCAACTCCCGTCTCAAGGCAATTCTCGACGAAACGGCCGACAAATGGGGACTCAAAGTCAACCGGGTTGAGTTGCGCAATATTACTCCTCCCCTTGAAGTCCAGCAGGCCATGGAAAAGCAAATGCAGGCCGAACGTGAACGGCGTGCTCAGGTCTTGTCTGCAGAAGGGTCCAAACAAAGCAGAATTCTTGATGCCGAAGGCGAAAAACAAAGCCGTATCGAGCGTTCGCAGGGTGAGCAGCAGGAAAAAATCAA
>RFOM01000007.1 GCA_009926615.1 Pseudomonadota bacterium | reverse complement strand
ATTTAGGGTTCAATGTGCCAGCCGTAACCCTGAATTGAAAATGCTTCCTGCGGCGGGGTGCGTGAAAAACTGTTTGTCAGTCGCTCTGATATGAATCGGAGAGCACTGCGCAGCCGATTTTCAGGTACCGCGTATCCGGCCTTTTGAGCATCCAGAAGCACGTGAGTTGCGAACACCGTTCCAAAGAGATTCGGCTCGTTCATCCCCGGCCAATATGCGAATCCGCCCGTGCCGGTTTGCATGCTTAAAATTCTTTGTATGCCTGCATCGACAAACTTCGGAATCCTATCTGATTTGAGTATTTTGGGATCCAAATCGCCGACCAGTTCCGAGAGGTAGACCAAAGGACGAAGCTTTGATGTGGTCTGCTCGATGCAACCGTAAGGATATTGCATCAGTTCAGGCAACAATTCGGCAACAACCGGAGACCAAGGATTCCCTGTCAGAAGAACGGTCGCTCTTTCAGTCCCTGATTCGAAATTGGGATAATCCAGAGTGTTTGACGATGACTTGACCGATACGATTGTTCGCGTTCTCGACAGTGCCTCAGGGCTCTGCAGCGGAAATTCAACTTCATCTGTTGTTTTCTCTTCTCCAGACGTTGCCGTGATGGTCAGCTTTGCTCCGCCGAGGGGTACGTTTGCCTTGATCTGGAAAGAGGCAACCTTCGATGATTTTTTGGGAACATTGAGCGAAACAGATGACGGTCCGACGATGGAAACCGGTTTTTGCGACCCGCCCGAAAACGCTGAATCACCGTTACCGACATCGAAGTTGCGTGCAACGGCACTGACTTCAACACGTCTGTCAGTCGAGGTGGTGTTCGTCAGCAAAACCGGAATCTGTGCAACGTCTCCCTGCGTGAGAAAACGCGGACCGGTTGTCTGAATAACAACGGGCTCCGTGACTTTCACTTTTCCGCTTGCAGTCGCAATTTTGTTTTTCCCGACTGCGACAGCCATCAGTCTTAATTCTCCCCTGAAGAGCGGTACTTTCAATTTTACCGTGACACGGCCTGATTTATCGACAGGCAACAAGCCGGACCACAGAGCAACAGGTTTTACGGGGCGCGGAGCGTTGTTTGACTGTCCGGAATTGGTATCACCGCCGGTTTTGGAAAGGGTGTCCTGAGAAGGAACAAGGATGTTCCATCCGATTGTTTCAAAAGTTTCAACTCCCAGTCCCCGCTGCTGCAAGAGTTGTTTGAGAGGATCGGGAGTCTCGAAGCCCGTCAGCTGAAGAATCCCCTCATCGACGGCTGCGAGTGTTACAAAGCTCTCCGAATCACCGTTATTGAGATCGAGTGTGACGTTCAACTGGCTCAGAGGACGAACCTCGGAGGGCGAATTCATTTTGAGTTCTGCAGAATATTTTGCCGGTGACATGCGGACTGAAGTCACTCCGAACGCACGTTCCGGAATATAGCTCTTCGCTGATTCCTGATGAGGATCCTTGACAAGCAGTGCACTCACATAAACGTTCGGATAAAACTCATTGACTGTAAAATTCCATTCGGCAGTGCCCGCCTCTTTGATTTCTTTCCATTCCGATCTGATGACCTTGTCAGTTTCAACTGTAAAAAGCGCCCAACCTTTATATGGAAAGGCAACTTTGACCGCAGCAGGTTTTCCTTCGCTGATGTCGGCAGTCGTTTTGATTTTGAGCGGTGTTGCCCGCGCAGGTGCTGAGGTTGAGCCGGATTCGTTGTCCCATTCATCATACCATGACCAACCCGAACCGGTGCCCTCGATTTCCAGTTCACTTCTGCTGTTTCCGCTCTGCACACGGACCAGATACATTGGGGCATTTGAGGGGGCAACAAAAGGAAATTCAAAACGGCCTGCATTTGCTTTCAGCTTTGTTTTTGATTCGAATTGCAGATGCATACGGCGCTTGAGAGAATATCTCTCGGATGAGTTGTCATACAGCCAGTTGTATTCAATTTTGACCGTCAGAAATTGAATTTCGACCTCTGAATTTGAATTGATGACATTGCCCGAATGATCGACGAACAAGCCTTTGATGACCGCAGTTTCACCGTCCTTCAATTTTGTAGAGGAACTCTTAAGTCCGAGATAAAAAGAATCGGGATGAACGTTTGCACGAAAGGTTTTCTGAGTTGTCCTTCCGCTGCCGGCTTCCATGACGGACGTGCGTGTGACGACCTGACTCATCCCCGCAAAGCGTGCATTGCCCTGAGGTGCGGGGCAGCTTGCCGTTCCGTTGCCCTCGCTATCCAGCTTTCCTTTGTCGGAACCCAACGAGATCACCCTGCGTTGCTTGCCGTCAGTGTCCGGACGCCAAATTCCGAAATGGAAATCGCTGTTCTGAGGGGGTTTGAAAAGTGCCGGTTCAAGCTCACAGATGGCTTCAAAAGGTGATCCTGCTGCTGTTCCTCCGAAGAGATATTCTGCCTTGAATTTGAGTTTTGGCGATTCCCGCGAAAGGTAAGACTCCTTGTTGTACCCGCCGACAATCCGGATTCTCTCGGGGGCAAACTCCTCGACCTTGAAGTCCATTGTCTGTACCTGTTTTTTGGCAATCAGCAATTCTGCTTTATAAGTACCGGTTGCAGCGGAAGGGTCGAGCAGCAGTTCATTTTCAAAGATTCCCGCGGAATTGAGTTTTTGAGTGAAGTTTTTGATCTGTCTGCCGCGTGAATCAAGCACGTTGACTGTTACAGGCATTCCTGCGGGCGGAGCTGAATTGTCCTGATCTCTGACGACGCTGACGATGCGGACGGTCTCACTTGGCCGGTAAATATCACGATCTCCGTAAAGGGCGGCCTTATAAGGGGATTTGCTCGCAAACTCGGGACCGTTTGTGTCTTCGTCGATGATCTGCATTCTCAGATCGCTGAAACGCAGATAAGTAAGGTCGTCGGCGTGAGTTGCAATCAGCGCAAAAGCTGTTGAATCAGTCGCAGGCAGTTCGCAGCCGGTTTCAGATGTTTTGCATTCCGAGATCAACTTTCCGGTTTTGGTGACAGCCCTGACGGATGCACCCTTCAGCGGTGCACCGGAATGCGCATCGAGCACGGTAACGAGATATTTATCGTTGCCGTTTTGCCGTTTCGCAACAAGGTTCAGATCGGTCAGCATGATGTATCTGACATCACCTTTCCCGACAGACTCCGAAACCTCATCCGCTCGTGCATCAGCACGTTCATTTTCATCGTTTTCCCAGAAGGCGATTCTGTTGAGAATGCCTTCGGACCCGAATTTTTCAGTGACTGACGCTTTGATTTGGTAGACACCTTTTTGAGGCTGGCCGGTAATTGCCGAAAGATCGATAAACGAAACGGAATTTTCATCTTCTTTGGCGCTGATATCTATTGTTTTTGAACCGATTTTGTCTGCGATTCCGCTCGTCGAATTTTCGGAAAATTCTCTGAGCCATGCAAGGATGTTATCCTCGCGGATGTGATGGACTTCGACTTTTAGTTTTTTTGCATTGACCGAGTTAACGGACAGTGACTTCAGATTTTTCCGCGGAAGGTATCTGCCGGAAGAGGTAAAGCGGACTTTGGGTTGGCGTGCAGGGACTTCGACTTCTTCGTCGAATGAGTCGTCGAGGACAGCACCCGTTTTACTTTGTGCACCTTTTGCGATCTTAACCGTGTATTTTCCCTTTTTAAATAAACCGATGATTCTGAATCCGCCTTCCTTTTCATCTGTGACAGAGATACGGGTTTTGGGCGAAACAGTGATTCGTTCAACAAAATCCTCACTGACCTTGCAGTTCTTTAAACGGGAATTCCTCTCGTAACTGTTTTCTGCATATTCTCCTGAAGATTCTCCTGAAGATTCATCTGGGTTGCCTCCGTCAGATTCGTCCTGATTGGCAGGCTTTTTGGTCGTACTTAACTCAGGCTTCTCTTCGCTGCAGCCAACCTTCAAGTAAAAATGTTTTGCACCTTCGTGCGCTTCAAGTCGACCTATTGTCATTTTTCTTGGCTTTTCGGCCGATGAGGATTCAACTTTCGCCGCAGTTTGAGACTTGGGCGGGCTGGATCTTCGTCTTGTTGCCGCCTCGCTCTGCAAAGGAAACAAGGCAGTTGAGGAAATAAACAAAGCCGTCATGCTCAATCCGGTCAGCTTAGACATAGTCGCTCCGCACTTCTGCTGGTGGAGTCGGAGAGTTCGGAATAAAGACTTTGATTTTGATAGGCAAAATTTTCCGGTTCAATAATGTCGGGCAGACTTCGGCCGGAGGATAAAAGTCTGAAAGTGTCAGTTTGTTTTTTTCTTGGTTTTAATCGGTTACTGAATCAGGGATTGATTTTTGGTCCATATAATCATTCAGGGAAAGAAAATATCGAGTGTCAATTTAAGGTTGTTGATTATATCTCCGTCGGTCAGCGCAACACTTGCCGTACAGCTGTAGTTGCCTGTTGAAAAAGTAAATTCATAAGTGGCTGCCGGAAGAGAGGAAGAGCCGAAGACCAAGTCGGAAACATTTTCGTCCATTTTCGAAGAGGGATTTCTCCAGACCAGTGTTTTCCCTGCATAGGTGCTGTTTTGAGGAAGCGAAATCTTAGCTCCGACGGTCTGAGAACTGTTGACTGTTCCTTTGGACACAGTGAACGTGCAGGGAGGATTTACACTCATATCGGGGCTGCCTGCCGGCGCAGAGTCGGGTCCTGAAGCACCGCCTTTTGCCGCACCGTCGGTTGTTGTCTTTGGCTTGGGTTCCGGATTTCCCGGATTTTCGACCTCAAATCCGCAGCCGCTGACTATGCCTGCCGTCAGCAAGGCGAGGATATTGGGCAGAGGCAGGGGCGGTAAAAGAGTTTTGAACGTCATTTGTCGCTCTCCGTTACTGGAAAGAGCTGCATATTCATTTGAAATATGTTGACACCGCTGTCGTTGACGCTGCTCATCTCTGCAATTCTGCGTCTGACTTCACGCAGCATCGTTTTGACTTCCGTCATTTGTTCGGGATTCAGTCGCACCGTCAGCGCACTGAGGTCACGCTCTGCGGAGTCGACTTCGCTAAGGCTGCGCTCACTGAGTTGGAGCATTTCCTGATGGAATTTGTGAATTGCAAGATGATTTAGGCCTTCGGGCACGCGGATGTGAGAATGCGAAAGCGAGTATTTGTTGTCGGCTGAAACGACAACGTAGCCAAGCCGCAACTGGAGCTCAAGGCTTTGCCTTGCTTGTTCCGGAGTGATTTTAGGTTTGAGTTTTTGGCAAATCCATTTGGGGTCAGGGTTAAAATCTCTGCGAGCAACAAGTTCCCGAACGACAGCGTGGTACCATCGTCCGAAGAATTCCATTTCGTCGCGCGTCAGCTCATTTCCGACCGTCTTTTGTCTGACCAGATAGGCAGTTTTTATGCCTTCGGCGCGCTGCGCACTGTATCGGCCGGCGGTGTGTTTAACGAGCGACAAAAACCATGTGCGGCGATCTCCATGCAGTCCCAAGTGGGAGGCGACCTGTTGCGCACTGCGCATGGAAAGCTTTCTTTTGTGGGTGCAAATTAGATGCAGATAATTTGTTTCGCCAAAGCCTAAATCTTTGGAGTATGACCGGTAGGAGTATCGGGGTAATTCCTCTTTGAGAAGGTCGTACAGACGGGATAAAAAATCCTGCACAGATAGGAATGAAAAAACGTCGATTGAGTCGACTTTTTCTTTGAGTTTTTTTTCCGTAGAGTCCGTGTCTTTCATTTGCCCCGTCCCGTTAAAAGGAAATATCGGTATTTTTTAAAAAAAATATACAGTCTCTGCTGAGCAGCTATGTCAAAATTAATATAAAACACAGAAATAATTGATGATTTTTAAAATAGATGTTTACAAAAAATGCTGTCTGCTTCTCCGGTTTGAGAGCAGACAGCGTCGATCCTTCGAACTATCAACAGGTAGGTTTCTCCCGACCTTAAATCACAGCGGCGCCGTGCAGATCGGGGAAAGTAATGGCGGGCATTCTGACGGGTTGTCGCTGAGATCAATCGATTGAAGCAGTGGAAGTGTCAGCAGCACTGAAGGATCGCTCACTGAGTTTCGGGACAGATCGACAGATTCCAATTTTTTTAACGATGTCAGCGGAGAGATTGTCCTGATCCGATTGTTTCCAAGCTTCAATATTCTTGAATTTGAAAGATTTTGAAGCGGATTGATATCCTCGATTTTGTTGTCGCCAAGCCATAATATTTCAAGCCTGTTGAGTGCGGAAATATCGGTAATACGTTCGATTTTGTTGGCTGAAAGCATCAGAGTCTGAAGTCCGGTGAGCTTCGCAAGCGATGAAATGTCCTCCAGTTTATTTACATTGAGTGCCAACTCCCGCAACCCTGTCAGACCGGCAATCGGGCCCGCGTCGGAAATCTTGTTTCTGTTCAGATTCAGTTTCCTTAGGTTTTTAAATGATGAAAGGGGAGACAAATTCTCAATGTCCTTTTCGCTGAGATCGAGATCCTGAAGGTCGGAGAGAACATTTTGAGCCGTGCTGCACTTGTCGGCGACCTTGCCAAGGTCCAATTCGCGGTTTGCAATGTTCATCAAAGCGGCGACAGTGCCTTGGGCTGAACTCCTGATGATTCCGCTGTCAAGCGAATCACACCATTGTGCAAAGGTGTCGGGGTAAACATCAAGCAGAGTGTCATCGATCCGTTTGAGGTTCTTTTTGACTTCAGTCACTCGCGAAACACATTTTTCGACTTCTGAATAACAGACTGATGCGCCCTCGGCGATTTCACTCATATTTTCGGACAACAAAATCTGTGCAGAATCGACGTTCGCGCTCTGTCGCGGCGACAATCGGAACGGTCCGCTGACAAGAGCGTTGATTCGGTTCCTTTTCTTAAGTTGCTCTTCAAATATTTGACTGAGATCAGCGCGCGCACTTCGGACACCTTCTGCGATAACCGGCGGCGGTGGATAAAAAGCGAGGTCTGACCATGGCTTGGTTATGTATGCCAGTTCTGCAGGTCCGTCGGGTCGGGCAGGGTCGTAAGTTGGCCTGACTTGGTTTGGAAACGACGTTGGTTCCGAGGTGTCGGTCGCATAGCTCAGTGCAGAATCAAGGACCCTCATGCAGGCATCAATTCGGTCCATTGAACAGACAAGCAAGGCATGGAGCTGTTTGCCGTCTGAATCCACCTTGGCATTACTGCCTTGTCCGAAAATCGAAGAAAGACGTGAGACATCGCCTCCGAGCTGATACGCACGGACAGACACCGAGGCGCTTTTCCCGAACCTGCGGGACGCTTTGCTCAGCTCGCCGGAGGCTGCGAATGCGGGACCTTTGATTTTAAATTCAGCGGAGAAAGCTTTTTTGTCTTCCTTCGTTGAAAATTCAACCTTCGCTGAAATTAAAAGCTTAGCCCCGAGCCTAATCTGTTCGACAAACTCATGGCCGCAGGTTTTCTCCCAGTTTTCCCAGACAAATCGGCCGCTGCCCTGACTTGCCTTTTTACCTACCTCTGTCAGACCCGAATATTTGAGTTTGGCATTTTTAAAACGGTATTCGGCGGAGTAAACGGTTGCTTCAGAGTAATCGTTCGAGCTGGAATCCGAGGCGAATTTCGCGGAGGCGCTGCCTTGAATCGAATTATAGCGGGCTTTGCCGCCGACGGCGAAACCGAGAGAGTCGGCAGTCTCGGTCGCAGAGAGGCTGCGTTCAAAGTTCACTGAACTTTCCGGTGCACCCGCAAATTCGGTCGTTCCGTTGACACAGTCCCCTGCAAATCGCTCTTCCTTGGTGTTGTATCCTTTTCCGAGCACAGCCTGTGACTGCTGTGCCGGCGAAGGGAGGGTTGCGTCGAGAATTTCACTCAATTGTTCTTTGGGTAAACCACAGGACGTTTGTCCGACGATCACCGGCAGTGCAGTCAGAATTTTCAGCTTGTGAATATTTTTCGCCATAACCATGGTTCTCTCCTGCTCATTACAGATGGAATGAATTTGAATTCGGGTTTGAATCGGATGTTTTCATCTTTGAAACGGCAAGCCTTATTTGAGAGCGTATCTCGTCAGGTTTCGCGTTTTCGGCGATTGAATCGACGCTCTCAGGATCATGACGCGCACAGAGTTGCGAAATTCCGTAAATATCCCAAATCAACGCATTTCGATTCTGTCCGTTTGCTCTGCTGTATGCGCCGATTTGCGATTCAAGGGTTTTGAGGCAATCTTCAATGTTAAAGAATTGTGTCGCGGACAAAAAGTGCAGCGCGAGAACACGCAATTCAGCTTCGCGATGTGTCACTTTTTCATTGTAGTGCGTTCTGAGTACAGTGTGCGCGGCTCTGTAATTTTCTTGGTTATCAATACCGGATTGACTGAAATTCGTTTTGGCACGCTCTGGATTCAGGTCGTCTTCAAAGGCTCCGATGACCTCGCGAAGTTGAGATGGATCTTTGTCGAATGCCGTCAGATGAATCTCAGATTTTGTCTGTGTTTGCCCTGTTGAGGGCGAATCCAACTTTGAGCTTGAGCCGGATACGCTCAAGTTTTTTTGTTCCGGAGTCGGCGCTTCTGCAGTTCCGAATTCAGTTTTTTCTCGGAACGCCGGATACAGCGAGGCTCCGGCCAGAACAAAGACAATGAATGTCCCGATAAGTCGTTTCATCAAAAACCTCCTACAGTTGACTGAGATCTTTGAAAAACTCAGATTCAGATTCGTGCGCGGGGTTAAATCCTGAGATGCAGTTGGAATATTCGTTTATGAAGGAGCCGGACGTGCCGGTTGGATGGTCGTAACCCAGATTATGCAGGAATAGATGAGATAATACTCCTGCCCAATATTGAGACCCTCTTTTCATTGAGCTCTCTGATTCCTTGCTCAAGTAAATGGGATTTATCGCAATATGAAAATAATTTTTATACTTGTAGCCGGGGGATGGATCAGTCTTCTCGTAAAAAAGGTTGAGCTTTCCGCTTCCGACAATTTTATTCAGGTTGGGATTGCGCTCAATATAGGCGAATCCAAAAAACCTTAAATCATTTAATTCTCGCACTCCAAGAGCACTGTGTATCTGCTCGCGAAATCCCTCTTTAGAGTGAGGAAAATCCTTTGTCGTGTTTTTATAAGCACAATCGAGAATTTTTTCGTCCATAGTGCGGGCCATAAAGACGCTCATAGCATTCTTGATCGTCGTCTTTTCATTTTCTCCGAACGATTGGTCGAGCATAAGATTTAAAGCGATGTCGGTGTTCCGGTAGCTTCCGAAATAGAGTCCGTTCCATTCTGCGACTTCCGGAAAGGTCGGAGACTCGGCAGTTTTGATTTCCGAAAAAGCTTTTTTGTTGTTCATCATGAACAAGGAAATGATCGATGCGTAAATATATTTCCGTTTTTTCATTTAAAAGCTCCGGCAATGATTGGAATGAATTCCGTTTGACCGGCCAATTGGAAGATTTCGTTGTGTATCAAAAGTTCATTGATTTTTATCGAGAGCGTAAGTTGTCTGTCGAGTCGCGTTAGCAGAAATGTGCAATTTTCAATGTTGCGGCAAAATTCCGGTCTGCCGCTTTCAATTGTTCCGACGTAAATGTCTGACCGATCATTTTGTACGAAGAGCAGTATTTCACCGTTGGCCTCTTTTTTCGCAACAAGACTTGTCGGGTAAACTCCATACTGTGGGATTTTGTGGATTCCGTCCCTGCATTCGGTCTGCCAACCCCAAACGCTCATTTTTATCGTCCCTTCGTCCTGTTTTTCAGGCACAAAATTAAATGCGAAATCATTTTCGAGTTGTTTGTCGTTCTCGATACGGCCAAGAGGAGTAAAATTTTCAGGATTGCATCGGATAAACCGTTCGGGGGTTATTTTCGTATCATCCCGTGCTTCAGGGCTGAGAGCTGCCGGAAGAGGTGACGGTTTGTTTTCCTCTGTCGAAACCGGAGAATTTTCTGTTTTCGTTTCCTGACGTATGTCGTTTTTTTGTCCGCATCCGATGACAAAGACTTGAGTTATAAGAGCAAGCGCAATAATTTTCATTTTTTACTCCTTAGTGTCCCTTGTTGATTTTCAAGGGCTCGACGAGTCCCAGACGCAGATTTATTTCCTGTCTGATGCGGTCACGATTCGACTGCAGCAAAAAGTCTCCGGATTGAATGTCGTTTGTCACAATGACATGATCAGATGCTCTTTGAGCCTCTGGGCGCACGACCAAATTCCAAAGCCGTCCCGAAAAGTTTTTCACGATTTGGTTTCGTGTTATTTTCGCAATAGAGTTGCTGCCGGTTAATATTCCCGTGCCTTCCCTGATATTTTCAATACTGTCGATAAATCCGTTTTCTTTCACCAGAGTGTGATTCGGGCTTGCCAGTAGCTGCCTTCCTCCTTCAAACGTAATCCTGTGAATACCGGTATTTTCAACTGAACTCATCAGCAGGTGTTCGACGGGCGAAAGTCCTGCATCGGTGTGCGGCGTGAAGGCCGTCGTCAGGCGTTCGAGTGAATCAATTCTTACAATGGTTTGGTTGTCGAGTAGAATGCCTGTGTCTGCTGTTACGCAGCTGCAGGCGCAGGTGCACACCGAGCCGTCTGCCGACATCAGCGGAAACGGTTTTCCTGCGAGGCCGGCCGCAACGCATGCGGCATTGATGTCGGCGTTATTTCCGGAGCAGTGTGCCGCCGGACAATCCGGAAATCCGAGGGCGGCGAAGGCGGATGAGGTCGAAAATATAAGCTGCAGTGCAGAGAACAGGATTGTTTTTTTGAGCGGGGAATTCGTTTGGATTAGGCGGTTAAAAATTTGACCGGAGTAATATCGGAATGCCACAGGCTCTCCTCTGCTGATTGAGTTTTGAATGCCTGTCGTGGGTAATCAAAAATGAATAGAAATGTTTTTATGTGTCATAGCTTTATGACACGATTTTTCGGTTTTTCTGCATGTATTTTAAGATGACTTTGAAAACGTTAATTTTTTTAACCCTGTTTCTTTAGTTTTTCGACTGAATGTTCATGAGCGGACGGCGTGCACGGATTGCGTCAGTATTTTTGTTACCTTTGGGTTGTTTTCCGGTGAAGTCAGTATTTCGAGTTCCTGCCGGCTGAAGGATTCTCTGCAAACGGCTGCAAATTCACGAAACCATTTTCGTCTCAACAGAAGTTCTTCACTGATAAAGAGCATGGCACTCACAGCGTTTTCGCGGACATCGCGCGGCATTGATTCACTTGCAATCAGATCAATCAAAGCCCGTTCATATTCACCATAGTTCTGGAAATGGACGGGATAGAGATTTGATGTAAACCAGTCAACTTTGCCGAGATCACCCGCAACAACGGAAGAGAGCATGATTTGACTGATGCGATCATGTTGTTTCAGACTGCAGAGTCTGGCAAAGACCTTGCGTGCAGGCTTTTCCACTTGCGGGGCACATTCGCCGTCAAGCAGACTTAGCATATAGTCAATGGCTTCCGGATAGTAGTCGAGAAAATACGTGTAGCCGCAGAAATCTAAAAAATCAGTCGCGACAGATGACAGTTCACGGCGACCGCCCGTCAGTATTTGTGACTCAAGTTCAAGATACAGAAAAAAGCGGGCGAGCTCCCATTTGTCGTTTTGAATGGTCCATTTTCCGACCGCTGACAGACATTCACAGGTATCAACTGCCGGCAGATACAACGCGGCAAAACGGTTGGTCCGATTGTCGAGTTCGATCAATTCTGTCACTTTATTCTTCCATTCAGGAATGATTTTTTCGGCAACCGGAAGGAGTTGTTCCGCGTATTTTATTATCTGTGCCTTGGCGGAAAACTGTATATGACGGTCCCTGTGGCAGAGATTCCGAATACTTTGATCGCGTTCCTCGTCACTCAATTCCGTTAATTCCAAATTTTCGGTTTGCCGGACATTGTCACTGCCGTCGTGAATCAGTTCGTCCTTGAAGAGCGGAATGACTTTTCCCATGCCCTGCGTCTCCCGATTGTCTCTATTGGCAAGTATCTGACGAACTTCCTTTCGTCAGAGTCACGTGGTCCGCATGTATGAATCCGGAGGTGAGTCCGGAACATCCCTGAACACCTTTTGCGAAATATTCGGTCCCGCTGAGTTTGGTGCATGCTGCCGTTACAGTTCCGGAAATCTTGCAGTAGTCCGTTCCTTCAGTGACTGATGAGTTTCCGGTCACCGTCATGCCTGAGGTTTTTTTGAGAAAGGTCGCCTGTTTTGTTGAAAAGGTGACTGCCGATGACCCTGCGTTGCCGCCAATCAGACTTTCAAGTGTGTTTCCCAAAAAATTTCCGGCCTGAGTTGCAGCCTGATTGAGGATTTGTGTGCCGGCTTGTTGTCCGAGCTGCTGAAGCGCATTTCCCGTCGGCTGGTTTTGACCTGCAGGCAACATTCCGGCTTGATTGGCGGCTTGCGGGTTTGCTGCTGCTTGGGTGTTGCTTGCTTCTGCCGGCGCATCTTTGGGCGGGTTGCCGTTTTGACCGCCTTTCGAATTGTCCGAACAGGCGGTTCCTTTGGCTGAACCTGCAACGCATCCGTATTTGACTCCGCTGCGTGGCGCCGGTGTGCCGTCAGAACATCCGGAAAATACCGTTATCGCGATAAAAAATTTGTAAATTGGGACATTCTGCATTTTCGCCTCCTCCGATTCGGAGGATATCGGAAATTCGCCCGATCGGAATAAATTAAAAGTTTAAGACTGCTGATTTATCGGTTGGTTGCCGGCTTGTACTGAGCTTGGGACCAATATTGCAGGTCATGCGGAGTGCCCCGTCAGGCTTCGGGCTCAAATCGGGATTTTCAAAGAGTTTTTAGATACGCAATCAGGTTGTTTTTTTGTTCGGCAGACACATCCGAGCAAAGATCCTGATGCGGGCTTGTTTCGATTTTTCGTTTTTCATTTATGCAAAAGAGGTCATTCAAATTTGTGACCGAGCCGTCGATCATTAGGTCCTGTCGCGCCCAAATGCCGGTCAGCCTTCTGCTGCGAATCCCTGTCGGCTGCGGAGAAAGCTCGGCCGCAAGCTGATTGCTGAGTTCATAAATAAGTTGAGCGATGGGAGTTGTCGCTTTGTAATTGCTGCGGGGGCTCTCCAGAGCAGGATGAGTCAGAGTCGCGGCCGAAGGGTAGAGTCGTGTAGATTCTCCGTGACTTCCGTCATGACAGGACCTGCATTGCGCGTTGAAAGTCTGTTCACCCTTTTGCACGTCAATGACGGAGAGATTTTCCGGACTTCGCGGGCTTTTCAGTTGTCTCAGGTACGCCGCAAGAGGCTCGACGTGCCTTGGCCTCACAAGCGCGAGGTCCTGATACGCATAAATAAATGCAGATGAGACAAACTTTTCGAGAGATGCATATTTTGTTGTCTGGCCCAGCGGCGCAGTTTTTCCTGAGTTGAAGTCCGTTTCGTAGCCCGTGATTCCCCATAGCTGGGGAATTGACAGATTTGGCACATCGTTGACTTGCAGAGTCAGCATCGGAGCGCCCGGATTGAAGACACCCGGCCGGCCTTCAAGCCATGAGTTCAGGTCGCGGTCAGGAGGCATAACGACAAATTCCGCGTCGGGCAGTCCCTTTGGTCCAATGCCAAGCCAACGCAGTAATTTTGAATATTTGAAAACAACGTTGGACCAGTCGATTCCCCTGTCGCCGCCCGCGACTCTGCGCCGTTCGGTTTTTTCAAGTTCATTGAAGTATGTGAGCGCTTTTGCGGGCAGTTTTTCGCGGTCCTTGCTGTGCATTGCAGCGAATAGCGGGTAGTAGGACATCAAATTGAATTCGCTCAGGTGAAGCTTGGTGTTGGGAGCGCCTACGGCAAAGCGTCCGTCGGGCAATTGCCCGACATGGCAAGCTGCACAGGTGACGTTGACGGATGGCATTCCCGTGTATCTGGTTGTCGATTTTGCAATTCCGACCGGAAGACCCGAAGGGTCCTGCGGATTGGAAAGAAATCCGAGTTTCTCGAAATTTTTGCCGACTCGCTCGGGCCACGAGCGCTCGACGGCATCGAACAGGATCCGCGGCAGCGGCATTTTGCCGCTGGTCTCCCAGCCGATGAAGAGCCATTTTCCGCATCTGATTTTGTTTGTCTGAAGCTCGTCCGGATCTGTTTCCCGATTGGGTTGGTCATTTTCGTCCAACTGAGACCAGTACTGTGCACATGAGTCTTTGATTGTGTTAATTTCGAGCACATCGGAAAGAGAATTGCCGATGTCAGAGGTCGCCGGACGGCCCGCAGAGTTTATACTGCTTAAGGAATAAACGTTTGAAACTCCACAGCCGGTGTGAGCTAGGACGGACAATGTTGCTGCATATTTCAGAATCCTGCTCATGCGTTCCTCCTGAATGTCAGGCTGTCTCAGGAAATTCCCCCCGTCCATCGCAGCCGTTTGCGGAATTGACGCTTGTTGAAGATATTTTTTTGTGGCCTTGGAAATGACTGTGGTTCTTGCTGTAGCATTCCACTGAGAATTCAGGAGAGAAAAATGAACATTAAATTATTGTCTTTGAGTGTTCTTGTTTCTGCAGCTGCGGCTGTTTCGTGCAAGCCCCGCAGCTTTAATTCGACGGAATTGAATCCGTCCGAGTCCGAGATTCAGATGGTGCCTTCAGTTTCTCCCGATATTTATAAGACCACCCGTTTTCATCTCATTACCCCGACCGGAGCGAAAATATTCGCTGCGATGAAAGCTTGGGAGAGCGGACAGGTTGCTCAGGCGGGACATTATGCTCAGCCTGCGATGTGCGCTTCCAATGCATCGCGGGTACTCGAGATGTCCGGAATGACGGGCTACAGTTCGCCATTGCTGATGGATATGGTGAATGCCGTTAAAAAGCGCGGCGGGATTGTCATCACGCTGCCTAAAAATCCAACAGCTATCGCCGAAAAACTCAAAACCGTTTTCGGCGGACGAATTCCCGTGGGTTCGTTTGTCAGCGGATGTTTGAGGCCGGACTGCTCAGGTCAGGCGGGAGACGGCCACATTGCTCTTGTCGGTGACATCGATTCTGCCGGATACATTAAAATTTATCACAACAATTGGTATCGGCCTGACAACGAACGCGACGGCAAGTGGCGCGATTACATGATTCCTTTGGACTGGTACAAGAGCGGTTATCTGCGGAAATGGATGGCAACTCCGTGGGTTTATCTGAAACGCGACAATACAGGCTTGCCCAACAATATTCAGGTCCGGTTGCCTGCTATTGATGACTTGGATCCGACAAATTATTACGTCACTCTCTCGATTCCGGCTGAAATTGTGAAAGAAGTTGTTGCGAACACGGGCTTGACGACCGACGGCAAGGGAGAGGTCAAACCTTACGCAAATTCGGTTCCCGCTGCCCCAAGCGAGCCGGCGAATCTCTCGGATTGCGGAAAGGTTAAGGTTGTGGACAAGGCTGATCCGGCCGGCGTGAACCTGAGAAGTTCTCCGAAAGGCTCCGTCGTTTGTTTGGTTGCCAACGGTACGGAAGCTGAAAGGCTTGGCTATGAGGGCCAGTGGATGCGTGTGCGTGCTCAATGCAACGGCAAAAGTCAGGAAGGCTTCGTATTCTCGTTCCTGACTGTTTCCGCCTGCCAGTCTGAAAAATAATCTTTCTCGCTCCTGCAAGAATCAGTAATTGTTGGTTTTTAAATTCAGAGACTGCTGCCGATGCTCCAATCCGGCAGCCGTTTTTTTTATTATGGGGGCCTTGTAACCGTCAAAAGACGCTGGTATCAGTCCCAACTCGCTTAGGAGCCCGAATCCGAGGATTGGGACCGCACAAGCAGACGAAGGGGGGTGAATAATATGCCAGTTGTTAAACTGAAAGAAGGCGAAGCGTTTGAAAGCGCAATGCGTCGTTTCAAGAAGCAATGCGAGAAGGCCGGAATTCTTTCCGAGGTCCGTAAGCGCGAGCACTATGAGAAGCCCTCAGTGAAAATCAAGCGTAAACGCATGGCAGCACGTAAACGCGCCCTCAAGAAGCTGAAGAAGCTCGGGACTTAATTGCCAGTCTGCGTAAAAATCGTGAACGGGAGGACCTTGCGTCCTCCTTTTTCTTTTTCTAGCACAGTGTCATGACTCAGAACGCATCAGGCGGGAGAATCCGCGAATCATCCATTGAAGCTTTGCGTGAGCGGATCAATCTTGTTGAGGTTGTTTCGCAGACGGTGACGCTGCGTAAAAGCGGGTCACGCTTTATGGGGAAATGCCCCTTTCACGAAGATTCTTCGCCGTCGTTTCTGGTGGATGAGAAGCGTTATCATTGCTTCGGCTGCAAAGCGCACGGAGATGCAATTGCTTTTGAGATAGGCCGCACCGGCTGCACGTTTCCCGAAGCCGTTGAAACTCTCGCACGAAAATTCAATTTTGCGCTTGAATATGAGCAGAATGGCCACGAATCGGAGCAGGATCGCAAACTTCGTGAACAGCGCAAATCCATGCAGCATATATTGGCCGAAGTCTCGCGAGCCTTTGCGCAGTATCTGTGGTCTGCGGAAGGACGCACGGCTCTTGAATATTTGCGCAGCCGAGGTTTCTCCGATGACAGCTTGCGGGACTGGGAAATCGGTCTTTCTCCGCAAAACAGTGTCCTTAACCGGATGGCGGAGAAACGGGGCTGGGAGCTGGCGAATCTCCAAAATTCCGGCTTGCTGCGGCAACGTGAAAATTCCGCCGAGTTTTATGATTTTTTTCGCGACAGGATCATGATCCCCATTCGCGATGACAAAGGTCTTGTCGTGGCTTTCGGCGGGCGTATTTTCCGCGATCCTCCGGCAGGGAAAAGTGCCGGTCCAAAATATCTGAATTCGCCCGAAACGCCGCTGTTCCAAAAATCAAAAACGCTTTTTAATTTTCACCGCGCGCGCAATTCGATTGTGCAGGCCGGCAAAGTCATCGTCGTTGAAGGTTATATGGACTGCCTTGCGATTGCGAGAGCGGGGCTCAACAACGTGGTTGCAGTTTTGGGAACTGCACTGACTGCGGATCATTTGAAGAAATTGGCGAGAATCACTAAGCAGGTTGTTCTTTGTTTCGACAGTGACAGCGCCGGTCGCGAGGCAGCCCGAAAGGCATTCGAAACGGGGTTTCCGCTGAACGTGGTAGAGATGCAGTTTGTTTCTGTTCCGAGCGGAAAAGATCCGGACGATTTCATCCGTGAAAACGGAGCGGACGCATTCAGAGCCGTCATCGAAAAGGCTCGGCCGCTGGCGGCTTGGGTCTGCGAACTTTATCTCTCCCAAAGTTCGACCAGAGAATCACAAATCAGAAAAATTAAGAGTGATTTTGTTCCTGTTGTCATGAGGAACCCTGACCCCGCAGTGCGGGAAGTCACACTTGAAATGGCGACAAGTGCTCTCGGCTTGTCGAAGATCAGCTCGTTGACGAGCGGGGTCGGCGGCGGATCTTTGAGCCGTTCGGACAAACCGATCCCGCAGTCCAAGCTTCCTGAGGATGTATCTCCGCAACCGGATGCGGGCCTCGCGGGCGGGGAAAATCATGACGGGCAGGCGGACCGGCAACCGTTGGAGGTGGGTTCAAGCGAGGAAGCGGCCTTTTATCTTTCGGTGACGCATGCCCATTATAATATGCTGCCGAGCCGCCTCAAAAACGTGCTCCACGGGCAACAGAGTGATGACCCGATGGATGAAATTGTTCTTGCTCAGCTGTTTTCTTCTCCGTCCTGCGGTTTGCTGGCTCAGATCTTTCTGGCGTGGAGTGAGTTCATGCTGAGTATGCAGGACGAGAACATTGCGCTCGTTGACCTGAAGTACGAAAAGGTTCAAAAATCTTCGGGTATTAATCAATTGAGAGCGCTCGGAACACTCGATCCTGAGAGTCTTCTCGACTGTGGTCTTGAAACTTGGGTACGGGGAGTCATGGAACCACCCGAAAGTTCTGTAATCGTCCCGAAACTGAGAAATTTGAGTGACCTCAGGGATCCCGTGAATTTGCCCTACGTGCGTATGATTGTCCGCGATGCGAAGGTCTCGCGTGCACGAAGCAACCTTGCTCCCATCCTCAGCCGGACTCTGGCGCATATAGAAATTTCCTATTTAGATCAGGAGATTGAGAGGACAAATCGGGATCTGAGGGAGCTGGTCTCGGGTGCCCGATCCGATTTTCCGGATGAGGAAGAACTGCAGGCGAGACTAAGAAAACTCTCAAGCGAACGGGTCCGCAGATATCAGAAATTTATCCTGCGGGTCAGTCCTTGAGTTTTAGGGGCTTGCATTATTTCGTTCTGATGAATATGTGTAAGTGTTTCGTTAATAGTTTCTCGGTATTCAAATTATGTCGGCGCTGACTGTATGCCGAGCTTTTGCTGTCTAGGGGGAGTTGTCCATGGCTGTTGGCAAGGGAAAATCAAACTCAAAATCTGCAAAGAAGAACAGCAAAAGTGTTCCGGTATCATCGAAGAAAACAGCCAAAGGCCCAGCGCCCAAAGCGAAGGCTGCAGCCAAGAAACCATTGCCGTCCAAGGGTAAACCTCAAAAAAACATACCCTCCAAAGTATTGAGTGCAGCTAAAAAGACGGTTGCAAAAGCGCAAACAAAGCAGGCGCAGCCTGCCAAGAAAGCAGCGCAGGCTGTGTCCAGAAAGCCCGCGGCTCCGGCTAAAAAAGCGGTTCCGCAGCGCAGTCCGGTGAACGTCAAACCGGCGGCGAGCAAAGCATCAGCCAAGCCCGTGAAAGCTCCGATAAGCAAGCAGGCCGCAGCGAAACAGGCGGTGAAGCAGACTCCGGAGAGTGCAAAAAAGACGACGGCGGCAGCGCCTCTTTCTTCTAAAGCGACACCTGCAGCAAAGACCGCGAAGGTCGCGGTGCTTGCTGCGCGTCCGGCTGCCAAACAAGTTGCAACTGACAAATCACCCGCAAAGAAACTCGCGGTGCCGGCTGCTGCACCCGCAAAAGCGCAAAAGTCGCCGGCTCCCGCAAACGTTGCCAAAGAAGTTCCAAAGAAAACACAAACTGAGAGCGCAAAAGTTGTTCCGCTCGCTCCCAAAGCGGCAGAAGCAGCTCAGAAACAAAAAGCGTCCTCAGCGGAAAAATCCGCCAAGACTCCTGCTGCAAAAGAGCAACCGGCCAAGTCTGCGGCATCATCCGCTTCCGGCAAAGCCTCTGCCGAATCTGCATCCGCCGGTGAGCAGAAAGAAACAAAAGGGACAGCCAAAAAAGCAGGTGCGCGCACTGTCGACGGTGCGAGTGCAGGCGAAAAAAATCAAAAAACCAAGAAGAAGTCGGGTATCGACGGTGAAGAGGGCCCTGAGGGCGACCTTGAAGATGTCGAGCCGAGCGCCGATTTCGACGCCGATTTGGAAGACCTTGGTCCTGACCTTGACGCCGAGCCTGAAGAAGGCGCGCCGATGTCCGATGAGGATCTTTTTTCGAATGAAGATTTCGGTTCGGAAACCGTTGAGGATGAAGATCTTGATTCCTCACTTGGGCGGAGCAATGACCCCGTAAGAATTTACCTGCGCAAAATGGGACAGGTGGCTTTGCTCTCCCGTGACGGCGAAGTTGAAATCGCGAAGAAGATTGAAAACGAGGAGAACAAGCTGCTTCAGCATCTTGTGAATCTCCGTTTGGGTGTCCGTCACATTTCGGATATCGGTCAGAAGTTCCTCGACGGCGCGATCAAGGCAAAAAACCTCGTCAAGGGTTTTGACGACGAGCAGGATCAGGCAACGGATGAGGGCCAGACAGCCCGCGTGCGCGCTCTGGTTGAGGGATTTTTGCAGCAGGCCCAGACAGCTGTTGCACTTGAAGACAAGTACGGTTTTGAGCACGTTGAAAATGCGACACCGGCTGACAAGAAACAGTTGAGCGAATCGCGTTCTCAGATGTTTGAACTCGTCAAAGAAATCAACATCAACCGCAGAATTATTCAACAGATCACGTCCGAGCTCGACATGCACGCCAAGGCTGTTGCAGACGTTGAGAAAGAACTGAACAAGCTGAAATACCGTTCACGCATGGATGAGGGCAAACTTCGCGCTTACGTCGAGGCTGACTCGCCGCGGCCGCTTGAAGTCAACTTTTTATCCGAGCGTGAATGGGAACTCTGCAAACGTTCATACCTGAACACGCAGCAAACCATTCGCGGCAGCGAAGAAGCATGTTTTCTTCCGCGCAAAGAAATTCCCAGAATGTACCAAGTCGTCAGCACTGCCAACCGTCAGGCTGAGGATGCAAAGCGCGAACTTATCGAGGCCAATTTGCGTCTGGTTGTCTCGATTGCCAAAAAGTACATGAACCGCGGACTTCAGTTCCTTGACCTTATTCAGGAAGGCAACATCGGCCTGATGAAGGCCGTGGAGAAGTTCGAATATCGTCGCGGGTACAAATTCAGTACGTACGCGACGTGGTGGATTCGGCAGGCAATCACCCGTGCAATTGCCGATCAGGCAAGAACAATCCGTATTCCTGTCCACATGATTGAAACAATCAACAAGATGGTCCGCACAAGCCGCTATCTTGTTCAGGAGATGGGTCGTGAGCCTACGCCTGAAGAGATTGCTCAGCGCATGGACATGAGTCTTGAAAAGGTGCGTAAGGTCATGAAGATCGCGCGCGAACCGATTTCACTTGAAGCACCGATCGGTGAGGAAGAAGATAACCATTACGGTGATTTTCTTGAGGACAAGACCCGCGGCGCACCCGTGGATATTGTTGCAAACCAGAGCCTGTCGGATCAGACAAAGAAGGTTCTTGCGACACTCACTCCGCGCGAAGAAAAAGTCCTCCGCATGCGTTTCGGAATCGGTGAAAAGACCGATCATACTCTTGAGGAAGTCGGGCAGAGCTTTGACGTGACCCGTGAGCGTATCCGTCAGATCGAAGCCAAGGCGTTGCGTAAACTGCGTCACCCTTGCCGTTCAAAGAAGCTGAAGGCGTTTATCGAAAGCTGAGCGTCGTCACCGCCTCGTTCAGTGGAACCGGCTTTAGGCCGCTTTCACGGGACTCTGGAACATTCAAGGCAAAGCCGGTCGGGGAAACCTGACCGGCTTTATTATTATTATTATTATTATTGTTGTTGTTGTTGTTGTTGTTGTTGTTGTTGTTGTTGTTATTTGGCTTGGAAATGTCTTTCGACTTCGATGGCAACTGAGCCGGTAAAATGGGAAATCGGCACAAACGCTTTGTACAGAACAATTCTCGCGGCTTTCACTCCTCTGAATTCGGTTTCGATGACATCGAGCAGCTGTTCGGCGAGAAATTCCAGCAAACTCACCCGCCCGAGTCCTTGAATATAACTTTGAATTCTCTCGATAATCAGGCTGTAATCAACCACGTTTTCGAGACTGTCGCCGGTATTCCGGTAAGGAACGCGGACGCTGAGGTCTATTTTCAGGTTTTGCCCGACCTTTTGTTCATGGGGGTTCGCGCCGAGATACAGGAACGTGTAGACGTCACGGATATGAATCCAACACAATTCATTCGTCTTTTGGAGCTCTGTCATGCCTGTTATCCTTGCAATTCCGAGGGTGTAATCTTCCCTTCCGACATATGCTCCGGTATGGATGACAAGACAAGAACAATCATAAGATTTAGGGAACAGACCACATGGCAGAAATGAATCTCCCCCTTTCAGATCTCGGCCGGATGCACATCAACCTCAATGATCAGTTCGGTGCTCACAACTACCACCCGATTCCGGTGGTTTTGGCACGGGGTGAGGGGGAATGGGTTTGGGACGTCGACGGAAAACGCTATCTGGACATGCTGAGTGCATACAGCGCTGTGAATCAGGGGCACGTTCACCCGCGAATGGTGGCGACGCTGGCCGAACAGGCATCAAAAATAACGCTGACTTCAAGGGCTTTTTACAACGACCAGCTGGGTCCATGGCTGAAAGAGTTGACCTCTCTGTGCGGAGGCGGTCGCGCTCTGCCGATGAATTCGGGGGCTGAGGCGGTGGAAACTGCAGTCAAGCTCGCCCGCAAATGGGGGTATCTCAGCAAAAAGGTTGAACAGGACAAAGCCGAAATTGTCGTTTGTGACGCCAATTTTCACGGCCGGACGACAATGATCGTCGGATTTTCTTCGGACCCGCAGTATCGTGCTGATTTTGGACCGTTCGCCGGCGGTTTTAAAATAATACCGTACGGGGATGCTCAAGCTTTGAAGAACGCGATAACTCCAAACACGGTTGCGTTTTTGGTTGAACCCATACAGGGAGAAGCCGGAGTCATAGTCCCTCCCGAGGGATACCTCGCCGAGTGTGACCGCATCTGCAAACAGAATAATGTGTTGTTTATTGCCGATGAAATTCAGACGGGTCTTTGCCGTACGGGTAAGATGTTTTGTTTTCAGCATGAAACATGCAAGCCTGATCTTTTGATCCTCGGAAAAGCCCTCGGCGGAGGATTTTATCCGATTTCTGCCGTCGTCGGCGATGATTCCGTGCTTGGACTTTTGAAGCCGGGAGATCACGGTTCAACCTTCGGCGGCAATCCGCTGGCCTGTGCGTTGTCGAGAACAGCGCTCAAAATTCTGCAGGACGAGCAGCTTGACCGCCGTGCCGCAGACTTGGGGAATTTGTTCAGAAACAGACTGCGCGCCAAACTTCCAAAATCTGTTGTCAGGGAAGTGCGCGGAAAAGGTTTGTTGAATGCCATTGAAATCGAACCTTCCGCCGGAACCGCGAGAAAATATTCGGAGCGGCTTGCACTGCGGGGCGTGCTTGCCAAGGAGACCCGCACGACCACAATCCGTTTTGCACCTCCGCTTGTCATCAGACAGGAGTCGATGGAATGGGCACTGCAGCAGATTGAAGAGGCATTTTGTCAGGATTGAGTGAAAAGGAGCCGGCAGCAGGAGAGGGGAAACCAAAACTCAGATGGCAATCCCGAGATCGTCGCTGTTGCTTTCGGTCTCCTGTTCGTCCGCAGAAGCACTGTCGCTGAAGGGCTTTTCGTTTTCCTGAGCAGCCTTGAGAGCGTCGCGGACAACGTCTTCACTTCCGGAATCTGTAATTTGAATCCAGTGAATTGATGTTGTGGCATTTCCGTTTTTAACATCTTCGCCCTTACCTTGTTCTTCCGGCTGGGATTCTCCGAAAACGACACACGGTGCACCGCGGCAGCTCAACTGGATGCGTCTTTTGAGTCCGGTTGAAAGGCCGTCGGGGCAGGCAATGTATTCAAACGAACCTTTGTGGATTAATTCGAAAAAACTGTGCACGGTCGTAGCTTCTTCAACCTTGAAACCCAATTTGCCCAGAGTTCCCGACAGGGCAAGAGCGTCTCCCGCATGCTCTGCTGAAATGTTCCCGATGAGTACTTTTCCGAGTGAAGGGACCAAATCGCGAACTGTATGTTTGGTGATAAGCCCCAGTTTGCCGATGCTGCCCCTGATTGTTTTGTTCATTGTCAGGATCAGAAGTTTGTGAAGTTCATCCTGATCAAACGGCAACGTCAGATACGTAACGAATCCGAGCCTGAGTGCGGTCAGCGACTCTCCTCTGCGCGGCTGCTGACTGAGCAAAATGGATGGTACGTTGCTGGCCCGCATATGGTTTATCACCTTCTGGACCTGCTTTTCTTTTAACTTTTGAGTATTGGTGATGAACAGCAGCATGCAATCCGAGTCCCCCGAGGGTTTGGATTCCAAAGCGTCGGAACTCGTCAGCCAGACGCAGTTCAATCCGTGCATGCAGCTGATGATTTCCTGCGCCTCTGCGGGCAGCATGTCGTCTGCAACGATGTACAAATTGGCCGGCAGAAGACTGTTTGACAAGTCGAGATCCAAGGATTCAATTCTGTTGATTCCGGCCTGTGCGGCAATTTGAAAGCGAATGAATTCGTCGGGCTGCAGATTGTCTTCAGGGGTGTTGGCGAGCATCAGAAACGGGGAATAATGGGACAGATACAATTCCAGAGACGGATCTCTCAGAACCGGAATTCCGTCGGAAGATGAAAGTGAAATAATCATTTTCTTTTCTGACTGATTGTATCCCACATTCAGAAGTGCATTGCCGAGAGAATTTAATTCGTAGCAGGCCTGAAAAACGCCCTTCAGACATTGTCTGAGATGAGTGGGATCCCCGACGACAAAAGTCGGAACGGCTTTTTCCATTTCAACGCCGACCTTCATTGATGACTCACTTGAGTCCTGAATTTCCCTGAAAAACTGAAAGACGTTGAATTCAACTTTGTGGGTCGCAAGCGAGGGATTAGATGCCGAAGACATCTCCAGAAGGCTGTGGATGTTGTCCACAAGTCCATCGCACAAATGCATCACGCCCTCGGATTTGGGGTTCTCAACCTCCCTGAGGGCATGCTGGATCCGGTGAATGATTTTCAGCTGATTATTTGCCTGCTCCAAAATGTATTCTTCGACATTTTGCGAATTGCGCAGAACCTGATCTCTTATCAGAGTGAAAACGGCAAATCGCTCGCCGTTATTGATAATGGTAGACACGGAATAATGAAAATGACGGTTGCCTTCGGGTAATTGAATTGTGCAGGGTACTTTTTGAACTTTCGGAAGTTTCTGATTGAGAACCTTGCAGAGTTTGACAGCAGTGTCTTCCTCAAGTTGCAGGTAAGACGAAAGAAAGTTGGTTGCAGGAAGATTTTTTACGAGTTCAGGGTCAAGTCCTATTTCATCGAGGAACTCTTCCATCGATTCATTGACGTGCTTCAGGCGGGCGTTTTGCCCGAAAACTGCGATTGGCTCGTTGACGGTGTTAAATGACTTCAGCCAGTAGTCTCTCTGTGATTTTTGCCTGCGGTCTTCATCTTCAAGAATCAGGGCAATCTGACCGAACTCGTCGCCTTCGAATTGTTCCAGCGGAAACCGCGACTGCTCCTCGAGCCTTTCCACGGTCACCTTTGAGCTGTTGAGCTGTCTGACTTTTGCGGCAGCATTCATCCGCCGGCTGAGCAGTGCATCTCTGAGCAAATGCAGAGGCCTGAAGATATAATGTTTCCCGAAAGCAAAAAATATCCAGCAGGATCCGGCCAAAACCAGTAACAGTGTGGTCACCAGCCAAGTCTGGAAGTTGAAGGCTTCGCGTGCAATTTTTAGTTCCGGAAATTCACGCTCTCCAAGTACAAGTGTGGTGTTTTTTGCAATCAACGGATGTTTGTTGATGATCCAGAGAAAGGTTTCGTCCGACTGCTCGCTCACCGTTACATCGTGACTTCGGAGATTTTCGGGAATGAGTGCGGTTGCGACGAGTCTGTTTGCCTCAAGGAGTTTCGGAAAAACCTCTTCGGAACCGTAGTTTCTTGATGTGTTCAGTCGTCCGAAGTCCGGCTGCGCCTGTTCCTGCCATCGGGTTACGGCGATATCCGCGGCTGCAATACGGAATTTTTGGGACTGCAGGTCGGTGAGATAAAACATGCAGCCGACACCGGCCAGACTCAGCAGGATGCAGGATACAATCAGGGTAAAGCGGAATCTGTCTTCAACAGACAGCGCCAGCTGCGCTCCCGAACGCCGGTTTGACCGAGGGCGGGCTATTGTTTCCATGGATGACATGGACTCTCCCCAAACGCGCCGGTCATGCAGACCGGATTCTTTGAAGGGAATCGGACATTGACGGATAAATTTTAGGCATTTCCGAAAACTAATCTTGCAAGTTTGCCGGCACTGCATTAGGTAGGGCCATGCGTTTCACGTTTGAACGCTGTAATTACTCCCAAATTCGTTCAGATTTTGGCTGTTCCTGTATAACTCCCCTTCATTATTCGGAATTTTTTACATGGCTGATGATACCAAGCCTATCGAAGACTTGAGTGTTGATGAATCCGGTGCACCCCGTAAACGGCAAACCCGTCGCTTCGTTCGCAAGGACGGGGAACAATCGGATTCCGAAGGCGGCTCTGATGCCGCTGCGGACGCCGAGTCCAAGGGAGTGGCGACCTTCGTCCCTCAAAAGCGCGACGATCGTCGGGGATTTGTTCCTCGCCGTGAACCGGCTGCAGGCGGCCCCGAAGGCGCGGGCAGTGCGCCTCAGGACGGTCAACCCGTCCGCGAAGCACCGGCACAAAGTCAGCCTGTGACCCGCGAAATGAGCGGACCCGCTCCGGCTTCAGGACCTACTCCGAATACCGGAGGTGCACCGGCAGGAGGCCCGTCGGCCGGCGGTGGGGGGCAGCATCACGGTGGACAGCAGCATTTTCGCAGACCCAACGGCGGAGGCGGCCACATGGGTCGTCCGCACGGGCAGGGCGGAGGCTTTCAGCAGCGGCAGGGCGGCGGAAATTTCAATCCAAACTTCAAGCGTCCCGACAAACATCAGCAAATGCAGATGATCGAGGAAAAGGAACCGGAGTTCAACGCGAATGTGCCGGTGATGAATCTCAAAGAACTCAAGGAAAAACACATCAGCGACCTCGTTCAGATGGCGCGCGAAATGGGAATTGAAGGCGCGGCGAATCTGCGCAAGCAGGATCTCGTTTTCGCTCTCCTCGGTGCTCAGGCTGCCCGCAACGGTGTGGTTTATTCCGAAGGTGTGCTCGAAACCCTGCCGGACGGCTTCGGGTTTTTGCGTGCTCCCGACTACAACTACCTTCCCGGACCCGACGACATTTATGTTTCCCCGTCGCAAATCCGGCGTTTCAATTTGCGGACAGGCGACACTGTTTCCGGACAGATTCGTCCGCCGAAAGACAACGAGCGTTACTTCGCGTTGCTCAAGGTTGAGTCGGTCAATATGGAGCCGCCGGATCTTACCGGCGAGAAAATTCTTTTTGACAACTTGACCACCATTCACCCGAATGAGCGGCTGAAGCTCGAGTATCATCCCGAGGTCCTGAGTACCCGTACGATCGACCTCATGTCACCCATCGGCAAGGGGCAGCGTTCGCTCATCGTGGCGCCGCCGCGCACCGGTAAAACTGTGCTGCTGCAGAACATTGCGACAGCCGTCGCGCATAATCATCCTGAAGTCGTTCTGATTGTTCTGCTGATTGACGAGCGTCCCGAAGAAGTGACCGAAATGGAGCGCACCGTTAAAGGTGAAGTGGTTTCCAGTACCTTCGACGAGCCTGCATCGCGGCACGTTCAGGTTGCCGAAATGGTGATCGAGAAGGCCAAACGGCTTGTCGAACACAAAAAAGACGTTGTCATTCTGCTCGACTCCATCACGCGTCTGGCGCGCGCGTACAACTCGGTTGTGCCGCCGAGCGGAAAGATCCTTACCGGTGGTGTGGACGCAAACGCTCTGCACAAGCCCAAGCGTTTCTTCGGTGCTGCGCGTAATGTAGAAGAAGGCGGAAGCCTTACGATCATCGCAACAGCATTGATCGAAACCGGAAGCCGCATGGACGAAGTGATTTTCGAGGAGTTCAAAGGAACAGGAAACATGGAGCTGGTGCTCGACCGCCGTTTGGCAGAGCGTCGTGTGTTCCCTGCCATCGACATCAACAAGTCGGGAACCCGTCGCGAAGATCTGCTCCTGCCCAAGGATACGCTCAACCGTCTTTGGGTCTTGCGCAAGGTCATTCATCCGATGAGCCCTATCGAGTCGATGGAGTTTTTGATCCAGCGGCTTGAGCGCACCGAGACGAATAATGATTTTCTTGGAAGTATGAACGGTTAATTTTTAACATCCGAGGGTAAGATGATGACCCTGTCGAAAGACATCTCACTCTCCGAATTGCTGGAGCTGCCGCAGTCCGCGGCAGCTTCTTCTTTGTCGGAGCTGCAGAATCTCATTGATGACGAGCGATCGCGCTGCATGAAGGTTGTCGGATTGCAGGTGAATCTTTTTTCCGAAGCGCAGGCCGACGATGTGCGTGTGCGCTTCACCGGAAAAAAATCTCCGCTGCAGGACTGGCTCAAAGCTTTGCGGAATTATCCTGCGGATGAGCGCAAGGATGCCGGTGCGAAGATCAACCAGCTGAAAAGTTTTCTGGAAACAGAAATCGAAAATTTCGTTGTGAAATGCCGACTCTTTGCCGAGGAGAAAAAACTTGCGGACGAACGGATTGACCTCACTTTGCCGCGGCCGGAGCTGCGTCTTGGTTCAAGGCATCCTGTCTCGCTGGCTGTGCAGCAACTCCTTGAGCCGCTCAAACGCCTTGGTTTTACGGTGATTGACGGGCCCGAACTCGAACGCGATTTTTATAATTTTGAAGCATTGAATATTCCCTCCGACCATCCGGCACGGGAAATGCAGGATACGTTTTTTGTAGCGTCGGAATGGGTATTGAGAACCCATACAAGCAGCGTTCAGGCTCATGCCATGATGGAGCGCGGAGTACCGCTGAGGGTTGCCTGTGCAGGTTTTACTTATCGGAATGAGCTCGACCTGACGCATGTTCCGACCTTCCGCCAAATAGAATGTCTGGTGATCGACAAGGGAATTACGCTCGCCCATATGCGCAGCACACTTGATGCGTTTTTTGCGGAGGTCTTCGGAAGACCGGTGAAATTGCGTTTGCGTTCGAGTTATTTTCCGTTCACCGAGCCGAGCGCTGAAATTGATGTGCAGTGTCAGCAGTGTTTCGGATCGGGATGCCGGAGTTGCAAACATACCGGCTGGCTGGAAATGGGCGGGTGCGGGCTTGTGAATACCCGTGTGCTCGAAAGATGCGGCGTTGATCCGCAGGTGTACAGCGGATTCGCTTTCGGAATGGGGGTTGACCGCATTGCAATGAGCAAGTTCGGAATCGCCGACCTGCGCTCTCTGTTCGAGGGCGATGTTTTGCTGTCCCGCCAACTGGCTTTGCGATAAAGGAAATCAGCTGTGCTCATCAGTTTAAAATTGATCGATAAACTTTTTTTGCAATTGCCTTTGAGCGGGGGCGCTGCGTCGTCGGCGACGCCCTGCTGGAAACGTTGGGATATCGGCAAATTTGCCGAAATTTTTACACGTCAGGGTTTTGAAGTTGAGTCTCGGTTGCTGCGCGGCAGCGGCTTTGAAAATGTTGTCGTCGGCCGAATCAATTCCGCAGAGCGGCATCCAAAAGCAGATAAACTGCAGGTCTGTCAGGTACAGACGGCGTCCGGTGACGTGCGTCAGATTGTCTGCGGTGCTGCAAATGCGAGGGCCGGTCTCTTCGTTGCAGTCGCGCTTCCCGGCGCACGGCTGCCCAACGGTCTGGAAATCAAAATTTCGAAAATTCGTGATGCTGAAAGCTGCGGAATGCTGTGCTCCCGTGAGGAACTGGGTCTGCCCGTGGATGCGGACAGAGACGGAAACGGAATTTGGGAATTGCACCATGAGCCGTCGTGCGGCCTGCCTGAATCCGAACTGAAAAACCTTCTGGGTCAACCGGTTTTTGAAGCGCTCGGACTCGACGATGTTGTCTTCGAATTGAATGTCACGCCCAACCGTCCGGATATTTTGGGCCATGAAGGTGCCGCGCGGGAACTCTGCGCAGGACTGAACCGCGCCGGTCAGGGTAAATTTGAAATTTTGCCGTGGAAAAAAGAATGGACAGGGCAGGTTGCCGCCAAACAAATCCTGACTGAAGCTCAGGAACGCAGCGAGGTTCAAACTCAGGCCGGAAGCTTCAGGGCATCCAATGCAATCGGAGCTCCGACGTTTTTTGTTGCTCTCGATGACGTTAAGGTCGCAACGACCCCTGCGTGGATTAGAAATTCTCTTGAAGCGCTGGGACAAAAGAGCATCAATTCGGTTGTGGATGCCGGCAATCTTATATTGCTTTGTTTTGCGCAGCCCAATCATGCATTTGATCTTGCAAAATTGAATTCGGCCGCACATGGCGGAAAACAGCTCACTCTCCGGTTCGCTTCCGAAAATGAATTCTTTGCCGGACTTGATGGAAAAGAACGTTCACTGTCCTCAAATGACTGTGTGGTTGCCGACGAAAAGAATGTTCAGGCGCTTTTGGGTGTCATCGGCGGCGAAAAATCCAAAGTGTCCGACCAGAGTGTCAGTCTTGTTCTGGAATTTGCCAATCCGCATCCTGTGCTTGTGCGCCGGACTTCCCGCCGGCACGGTCGCAAGACCGACAGCAGTTTTGCCTTTGAAAAGGGAATTGATGTTTTCCGCAGGGCCGAGGCGGCAGAAAAGTTGATTGGTCTGATTTCCGCTCTGCAGCCGGCCGATGCGCGCTCGCGTGTGAAGTATTGCGGTTCTGTGGCAGCTTTGCCCGCCGCATCGTTTTCTGCCGAGGCGAAATCGTTTTTTCCGGATGCCGCCGACTCTGCGAAGCAGCTTGATGCTGCACAGGTCCGGCCACTGAAAAATTATAAGATTTCTTATAACGATAAAGATCTTGCAGTCAGAGTCGGAGCCGAACTGATTCCGTTTGCCGAGCAGTTGAAGATTCTTGGCTCGCTTGGATTTTTGACAGAAAAAACTCAGGATTCGGCCGCGGTGCAGGTGACAGTTCCCAGCTGGCGGCGTCTGGACGTTGCCGGTGCTGCGGATCTTGTCGAGGAAATCGTCAGGGTTGTAGGGATAGACCACGTTCCTGCATTGCCGATGACCTCGGCAGGCAAGGTCGTCCCCGATGACAGTCATCTGTCGTTTTTTGAATCGACTGCAAACCGCATGGTTAGTCTGGGTTATCACGAGACCGCAGGATTCCACTTCATGCGTGCCGACGATTGGAAGAAACTCAATCTGGCACATGTGAATGTTTGCGGTGAGCCTGTGGCGCTTCTTAACCCCATCATCAAAGACGAACCGCTGATGCAGACCACACTGCTGTCGGGTTTGTTGAGAAAAGTGGCCTTCAATTTGAATTACGGCAACAGGCGCGGGCAGCTCTTTGAGATCTCGCGGACCTTCCAAAATGCAGATTCCAAAGGGCGCAGAGTATTCGCAGACAATGGCAGCGGGATAGGACTAGCAGCTCAATTACAGTCAACGTCTGCAACTCTTGCAGCGGATTCCGAGTATTCATCGAGTGCTGCTTTGCCTCTCAGCCGTGAAGCGACCGCACCGGAGAGACCTTCAGAAACACCTCGTCTTTGCGGGGTTGTGTTTGGATCGGAGGAGGAAAAAGAGTGGCTGAACAGCGGCGAGCGTGATTGGACTCTCCACGCGGTTGCCGCTCATCTCGATGAGATTTTATCGGTTTATTCTCTTAAAATTGAACTCAAGGATGTTCCGGAATCACATCCGATGCGCACTGCATTGCACCCCGGACGTTCGGCGCACGTGCTCGTGAAAGCATCGGATCGATTGGTTCCTGTGGGCTGGATTGCCGAGTTTCATCCGTCGGTTTTGAGAAATTTTGAAATTGAAGGACGGTGTCTTGGTTTTGAAATTAACCTTGCCACCGCGCTTGCAGTTGCTGCCGAAGTCAAACTGGAATCAGGAACGGCAACAGCTAAATCATCCGGTGCTGCTCCTGTGCAAATTCGTTTGCCGATGGTGGAACGGGATTTTGCTTTCCTCGTTGCGGAATCGGTGACGGCAGACAAACTTATCCAAAGTGTTCGCACGGCAGTTGTCACCGATGGTCTTGAGCCCAATAAAATACCCGCCCGACTTGTCGGAGTCCGGATATTCGATGTCTATCGGGGACAGGGTGTTCCGTCCGGACACAAGAGTGTCGCGCTGAGGGTCATGTTGCTTCCGACCGAACGTACTTTGGTTGAAGCGGATATTTCCTGTTTTTCTCAGGCGGTCATTCAGCGGGTCGGACGCGAATGCGAAGCTCAACTGCGGGGGTAAAGACCCTCGGACGGGCGGTCAAGAAATTGGTTGACCGCCCATCGATTAGGCAGGTATAAAACGTTCCGTCGTCCGTCCGCTTAAAACTAACAGGAGTTCATTTTATGAAGCTCGTATCTGTTCTTGCCTCGCTTTTGGCTGTTGGAAGTGCTTCCGCTGATTGGGCCGATGCTACCGGCGGTTCACCTGCATATCCCCAAATTTGCATCTCAAACGAAACGCCCTACAGCGTCGATATTTCGATTAACGGCCAGCGGATGTACATCAGCCCCTCGTACATGACCAGAGTTCAGAATTACCAGAATGGCCCAACTCTTGTGCAATTGAATACCCGCCAGCTGGCAGGACCGTACGCAAATCCGATTTGGACTCAGACGTACGTCAACCCTGCTTACTACGGATGCGGATCGCAAAACACGGTCAGCGTGTTTCTGTACGGTGACACTCTGGGCCTGCGCTGAAACGCAGACCGCGTCCTTTCAATTGAAACTCAGCTTTCGGTTTGAAAGCTCGCACACGTAAGATCTTGGAAGATGTTTCCAGAAGCCCCTCGCGATGTCGCCGAGGGGCCTTTTTGTTACCGGAATTGGCTGTGCGGCCGCGGCCGCACTTGTGCCGGCCGAATCGTACGACGCATTTTCAGCAAGTCTGCCGAGAAGCGGAATCCAAGCGCCGTAATTGTTTGCGAGGGCCTGCAGTTTGTCTTTTTCACTGTTCGCAAAGGGGAGCTGGGGAATGGGATCTGCCGGATGATTCAGACTGTGCCATTTTGCGTTTAAGATTTTTTGTATCGATGAAGTGAATTCTGAGTCACCCGTTTTCGGTGCTCCAAAGCTCCAGACGGAATGAACGGAAAAATTCTTTTTTTCGAGTGCAAGAGCCGACAAGACCGCAACCGCACCGCCTAGACTGTGTCCTGCAATAATATGCGGTTTTCCGACTTTGCGGGCATCTTCGGCGGCCATCAAAAGATGTTTCTGAACTGAAAGCGAGGCGTTCAAAAAGCCGAGGTGGACACGTCCTTTGGTTTTCCAGTCCGGCGGCGGAACCTCAAGATTGACATTCACATCCGTGAACAAATCGGTCGGTTCCTGTGTTCCGCGAAAAACAGTCAGAATGAAATCCCCGTGCTCTGCCCAAAATCCGTTGGTGCTGGTGTCAGGATCGTCAAAGACCTGAAAGTGCGTGAATCCCCACTGCCGTAAAATCCGCTCACGCCTGCCCGGCCAAAATCGGTAGGCGAGGTGGCTTGCTGACATCAGCAAATATGCATTGTCGGTACTTTTGATTCGCTGCAGATCAAAGACTGCGGGAGTTTCGGGCGGCTTGCAGGGCAGGTCGCTTTCACTGAAAAGACGGCTGCTCCACTGGGCAGATGCCTGCGGGGCGGAAGGCGTGCCCGATCCAATCTGCGGCGCAGAGACGGCCAAGGCCGCAGCCAGTGTACTCAGAAGTTTTGTCTTATTTATCATCGCAAAACCTTTCCTGTCAGGAGGTCTGCTGCGGTCGGAACGGTGCTCAATGCGCCGTCGGCTGACGCGAATAAAAATTCAAATTAAGATTGAGGTCAATTCATTCCTGTGCTCAATAAGATGAGTCAGGCACCGGTGACGGGTTTTTATTCGGATCGCGTAAGATTCGGGTTTTTCTGTCTATTCATTGAGGATCGACCCTCAGGGCGAGACTTTCCGGCATCTGAACCGAGCGGAGGTGATCCATGTTTTCAAAGACGCCCGCGAAAATGAAACCGATGTCTTTCGGAATTCCTTATGTTTTTGTTGTGGTTTCAGCGCTCGTTGCCTGCGGCCGCAAATCTGACCAGCCGGACTCGAAACCCATGTGGGTGGTATCCGGTACTCTTTCCGAAGAAGAGATAGCAAAAGCGCTCAAAGCCACGATTGCCGTTCGGGTAAACCTGACCAGCAATCGTGCCACCCTGTACCAAAAGGGTGAAGCCAAAAAACAATGGAATATTGCCAGCGCCGATATTACCGGCCGATATCATGGCGGCGAACCTAAGTTCACTCCTTCAGGAATTTACGGAGTGGAAGATTTTGAGCACTGTCCTGTTTGGCGCCCCCGAGATCCCGTGAATCCGGCGACAGGGCGCGTTGCACAGACCGAGGATGAGCGGTGGCAGATCTTCAGCTCCTATCCCGACGTTTACGGTCCGTGCGGGGTTAATAATCCCCTCGGGCGTTATGTTTTTTGGTTTCAGGGTCCGTTCGGTCTGCACGGGAATGCGGCCGAATACATTTTGCGGTTGCCTGATCCTGATGACAGGCGGGTGTCCGGTGGTTGTTTGAGAAATCCGAATTCAGAAATAAAAAGTTTGTTTCATTTGGCGCTTGAGACTTTCGGTGAACTTGCGGGATATCGCGAAAAAGTCCGCCTGATGGAAGAAAGTCCGAACAAACAGACCATTTCCCAGTCTGTGCGTTCACTGGATATGCGGGTGCTTGTCGGTCACTGGCGCAGCGACCCGTCTGTGGTCGATTCCAATACCGGCAGGGACCCTTCGGTGCCGCCGGCTCCGACTCCGGTTCTTTCACCTGCGCCGGTACCGATTCCTCAACCTGCGGGACCTGCAATGATCTGCAAGGCTATTGCCGTTGACCTCAGCAGCGGAGTTGCGCCTGTTCACAGAACTCTGCCTGCAACGAACGACAATATTTCTGCTTACTACAGGCTGAACGATCCCGTGCGGGTCCACGGCAAAATTCCGGACACTTCGTTTTACCGCACAGGCCGCGGGTATATTGACGAAAAATATATTGGAAAATGCGCGGAACTCTGAAAAGAATTCCGCGCATTTTAAATCAGTGCAGGCAATTTTGTCCGGATTATTTTGAAGCGAAAATTGCTTCCATTTCTTTGCGGATCAGCGCCATTTTTTGCGCGCGGACTTCGGCCGGAACCTGATAGGGATTCCGGAAATAGCTCGTTTCGTCGAGCTCACTGCGCACAAATTTGGTTTGGTACGTTACGTTGGCAGGATTGTTGTCGTCGGCAGTTGAATACTGCTTCAGAATATTGGGAGAAATAAAATCCCTGATAGAGCTTATGTCGTGGTCCATGTAGAGCTTGCTGCCGTCTTTGGCGCGGGTGAATCCGCGGACAACGTAGTCACAGACAACCACGTCGCTCTCGAAAGCTTTGAACATAAAATCCAGAGCGTACAGAGGGGTTATGCTGCCGCAGGTTGCGATATCGATATCGACCCGAAACGAGCAAATTCCGTTGGGATCAAGACTGTCGGGGTATGTGTGGGCGCAAATGTGGCTTTTATCGAGATGGATGTTCACGGTGCTCTGGGCCATAAGATTGGCGTGCTCGCCCGCTTTGGCATCACTCATCAGCAGAACGACGCTCGCTCCCCAAGGGTCAAAGTCCTTGCTGGAAACATTCAGCACGGTGGCGTCCATGATTTCGGCTATCCGGATCAGCATTGCTTCAATTTGTTTCGCACTGTAGCGCTCATCAATGTATCTGATGTATGACGCGCGTTCTTCTTCGTTTGTTGCCACTGCAAAATCGTACAGGTTAAAGCTGAGAGCTTTTGTCAGGTTATTGAAACCGAGAATCTGTGACATCTATCTGATTCCACATGATAAAAGGGTGAAATTTAGCAGGGTCGGGTAAGATTTCCCGATGACGTGTGCTACATCAGGAGACTGTTGGGTTCAACATTTTTTGTGTTAACGTCGGAGCTGTCTCCGGAGATACTTTTCAAGCGCTTTGAAGGGTAAATTATTAATGGACGCGAAGTCAGGCCTTTTTCTTGTCCTCACGGACGACGCCGAACTGGTGTCTACTCTTGTCCATTTGCAGCCGCGCAACATGGACGTGAGAGTCTGGTGTCCCTCCAAAAGCTCGACATTACAGGATGAAATTGTAGAAGCATGCGAGGCCATCGGCGGCGAAGACCTGATCGCCAAAGGCGAAATCGGCAAAACGGTCTTCTACAAGCAGTGGGCCGAATACGATCCGATTTGCGTGGTTCTTGCATTTCGCGATGCAGATGAACACCGGACGTCCAGACGGCATATTCTCGACGATCTTCCCGAAGCCATCATTCTTTCCCTGAAACACGGGCATCCCGAAGAAAGTCCCCGCCAGCTGGCCGGCGGACGCGAACTGATTCTGACTTGGGCAGAACTCCTGAGCCGCCCCGTCGGTGCGGAGCTCAGGCACATTCAGACGACCCACTTGGTCAAGGAAGTCCGGCAAGTCCTCGGGGAAGGCGACCGCATTGCGCTGCTCGTCCAGCCCGACCCTGATCCCGACGGTCTTGCCTCTGCACTCGCCCTGCGAACGATTCTCGGCCGAAATAAAGTTTCAACTCCGATTGTGAGTTTCGGCAAGGTCACGCGTCCTGAAAATCTGGCGATGATGAGATTGCTGGATATTGAAGTTATGCGCATTACGCCGAAGGAACTGACTGAATTCGACAGGGTTGCAATGCTCGATACGCAACCGTCCCACTTCGGCTTTTCACTCGGGCGTGTCGACGCTGTGATTGACCACCACCCGACGTCCAATTCCAATCCCTATCCGAACATTCCTTTTGTCGATATTCGCCATCAGTATGGTGCAACCTCAACAATTCTCACGGAATATTTGAGAGCTGCGGCCTGTCCCATCGGACAAAGGCTTGCAACTGCATTGTTGTATGGCATAAAGGCTGATACGCTCCTGCTTAACCGTGAAGTGATTGATGCCGATCTCGATGCTTTTGTCTCGCTGTATCCGAGCATCAACTACAATTTGCTCAGGCGAATTGAAAAGCCTGAATTGCCGATGAAGTTTGCACCTGTTTTGGCGGATGCACTTCGGCAAATGGTTTGCGAATCGGGTGTCGTCGTGAGTTGTCTGGGGCAGGTCGAAAGAGAAGACCTGATTCCGCAGGTGGCGGACTTCCTGCTTCAGTTTGAAGATGTGGAGTGGGTTGTGTGTGCGGGCCTTTATGACGGAAATGTTGTGATGAGTGTCCGTAACGTCGGTTACGTCAAGAATGCCGGTGACGTTGTTAAACGCGTCATCAACGGCTGGGGGCTTGGCGGGGGACATAGAACCATGGCCAAGGCCATTTTCCCGCAGGCCGAATGGAAGAACCGCTTCGGCAGTCTTTCGGCACTGGCCGTGCGTGACGTTGTGTTGAGTATGTTTCTTCAGGAGGCAGTGTGATGTATCCGATGGACGGAAACTTCCGGAAAGAGAGAGCTGCGCCTCAACAGCCGCGGTCGTCCACCCTGCGCAGACGACTGACCTCACGGCTGCAGCCCCTGCACGGCGGACTTGGATTTGGCGCCAACGCAATTCGCGAACGTGCACTGGTCGTTGCACGACAGGCGACCCAGCGCCGCTCTCCGTCCAATTTTCCTTCCAATTCCAATTCGGGTTTCGGGCAAATCTTGGGACCGACCGGTGACGGTCTGCAATTTGCGGAAGAAAAAACTGTTGTCCGTGAAATTGAAATCCCTGTTTTGAGCGAGATTGATCTTCCCGATCAGCTGGCCCAAAGGCGCGAAGCCATGAACCAGCAGGTGCGCCGCTCGTCGCAGCTTCAAAAAGAACAGCTCAGTCAGGCGCTGGTCAGGGCGGCAGCCGTGCCGTCGGTAAAATCATTTATTTCGCCTCCGCAAAAACCGCGGCCGCCCTCGCTGATTCAAAGTCTGACGGCATGGTTTTTCGATACGCTGATTGTAATCACGTGTCTGATCGCCGGATTTACCCTGTCGGCAAGTATTCCGTTTACGGGACTTCTTGCTCATAAATTTCCAACGCTGGTAAAGTTTGATCCGAATCAGGCGGTTCAGGTCGGTTCTCTGGGCTGGATGGTGCTCATGACTCAGACTCTCACCGTGGCAGCCATTATGATGTTTTTGCTTCAGACCTTTTCGGGAATGGTCTTTTCGGCATCGATAGGCCGCGCAATTGTCAATGTTCAGCTTTCGGCCGGCCGCTCGGTTTTCGGACGAGGATTGAAAATCGGCTTGGGAGAGCTGGTCCAGTGGCCTCTCGGATTTGGTCTTTTGAATGCGATTGTGTCGCCGGAACATAATTTTTTAGTCCGGTCGCTGCGCTGGAACCGGTCCGGTTCCCACGATTGATCAGCATTACTGCTGTAAAGTTTTTCATTTTCAGTTAAAACACATGGTCATTGCTTGTCTGAAACCGGTGCTGTGCTATCGAGAGCGCAGCTATTTCAGATTTCGACAGTTTATTGAGTCATTCGTGTGATTTTAACCAAAGGGGTAATTATGCCGACGGGTAAGACGACAGCTCATTTTCCTTCAGTGCGAACCTTTGAACGCCCGCGCAATGTGGACGGTTCGTTGGCGCGTTTGGCCGACTATTTCGGTGCGAATGTCTTTGACCTTCGTGCGATGGCGAAAAAACTGAGTTCGCATGACTTGGAAACTATCAGCAAAGTAATGAAGCTGGGCGGCAAAATCGATGCGACTCTCGCCGAGCGTATTGCGTCGGCTGCCCGCGAATGGGCTATTGAGAAGGGTGCGACCCACTATTGTCACTGGTTCCAGCCCCAGACCGGAACGACTGCGGAAAAACACGATGCGTTCCTTTGGCTCGATAAAAACGGTTATCCGATTGAGCGTTTTACAGGCAAGGAACTCCTGCAGAGTGAGCCGGATGCATCCAGCTTCCCTTCGGGCGGTATGCGTTCCACGTTCGAAGCCCGCGGATATACGAGCTGGGATCCGAGCAGTCCGATGTTCATTATGGAAACCGAAAACGGCCGCACACTTTACATCCCGTCGGTCTTCATCAGCTATCACGGCGATGCGCTCGACTTTAAAACTCCGCTGCTCCGTTCAAACGATTCGCTCAACAAAGAAGCCGTCAAGACCCTTCACCTGCTCGGCGAAAAGAATGTGACAAGCGTGATCACAACCGTCGGTGCGGAACAGGAATTTTTTGTTGTTTCCCGCGAGCAGGCTATGGCCCGCGCTGACCTTCGCCTTTCAGGCAGAACAGTTTTCGGAAAGCGTCCTGCCAAGGGTCAGGAGCTTGAGGATCACTATTTCGGTCACATTCCGACGCGTGTTCATGCTTTCATCAACGAGCTCGAAGTTGAACTTTACAAAGTCGGCGTGCCGATCAAAACGCGTCACAACGAAGTTGCCCCCGGTCAGTTTGAAGTTGCTCCGATTTTTGAAGGCTCAAACATCGCGGCCGACCACAATCAGCTGTTGATGAAAGTTCTCCGCACCGTCGGTGCCCGCCATAATTTCTCGGTTCTTTTGCACGAGAAGCCTTTTGCGGGAGTCAACGGAAGCGGCAAGCACGTCAACTGGTCGATGTCTGACTCTACGGGACGCAACCTGCTCGATCCCGGCAACACTCCCCATCAGAACCTCGTCTTTTTGACCTTCCTCTGCGGTGTGATGCAGGGTATTTACGACAACGCGGATGCGCTCCGTGCTTCTGTTGCATCGTCAGGCAACGATCACCGTCTCGGCGCAAACGAAGCACCTCCGGCGATCATCAGCTGCTTCCTCGGCGACACACTCGACAAAATTCTCAATGCCATTGAAGCCGGCAAGGGTGACAATGTTTCTGCAGAGAGAGCGCTGCTTGATTTGGGTGTGAACCACCTGCAGCACGTTGCGCTCGACAACACCGACCGCAACCGCACGTCACCGTTCGCCTTCACCGGCAACAAATTCGAATTCCGCGCCGTCGGATCAAGTGCGCCAATCAGCTTCCCGACAGCAATCCTCAATGCAGCCGTGACTGCCGGCCTGACAAAAGTCAACGCCAAGTTGACTGCACGCGCCAAGGGCGGAGTGGTTTCTCCTGAAGCTGTTTTTGAAATTCTGCGCGAAGTGGTTCGCGATACCCGCAACATCCGCTTTGAGGGTAACGGTTACTCTCAGGAATGGCGTGATGAAGCTGCGCGTCGCGGTCTTGGCAATCTTGCCGACACGCCTTCGGCACTCGGCGTCTGGACGGACACCAAGAAAACCCAATTCCTTGTCGAAACCGGAACGCTGACACCCACCGACCTTGAAAGCCGCGCGGCAATTCAATGGGAGCGCTACATCAAGCAGCGCCTCATCGAAATCAACGTCGCAGTTGAAATGGCTCAAACCGGAATTCTGCCATGCACTCTCGGTTATCTGAGCGAGTTGGTTGCCTTGGGAGATTCGGCAGCGCGTCTGCACATTTCGACTCCAGCGCAGAAACTTGCCGGCGAACTGGGGCAACTTGCTGTCCGCTTTGAAACCTCTCTCTCGGCGTTGCGCGCGGGTTATGATCGGGTCACATCCGATGATGCCCTCGATCACCACGCTTTGCCCAAAACGGCCAAGGCAATTGCCGAACAGCTGCTGCCCAAGCTCGAAGAACTGCGCACTACGGCAGACCAAATCGAAGCTTTGTTGCCTGCCGGCAAATGGCCGTTCCCGACCTATCAGGACATGCTCTTCCCTGCAGACTGATTGCAGGGGAGTTCACCAGTTCTCGGGATTTCGTCCGATAATGATAGCTGCCAAGACTTTGGGCACGTAGTCCAAAGTTTCTTTTGGCAGCTTTTCTTTTAAGTGCCAGAAATCCACTTTCTTTGCAGTTTTTATACTCTCGCTAATCTCCTGCCGCTTGATCCGGTTTTGTCCGGCATTGTAGGCGGCCAGTGCCAATAGGTAACGGCGGTTTCCGAACATTCCCAGCAAGGCATTCAGGTAACGAGCAGCGGCATGCGTGCTCGATTCGACCTGTCTGCGGGTATCGCCGGCAACGCCGTTGGCATTGACGAGCCCGTATTCGTGCCCCGTGCTCTCAATGAACTGCCACAGACCGACTGCTCCGGCGTGACTGACTGCCTGTGTGTCGAATGCGGATTCAACCCAGACGATGTATCCCAACTCGGACGGCAGACCGTGCGACTGCAAAATTTTTTGAATTTTATCCCAGACGACGTCGCGCCTTTTGAGAAGTTCCGTATGCCTGTTGTTTTTTGTGTAAAAGGAAATCCAGTGCTCAACTTCGCTCAGGAACTGCGGATCGAGCGCCGAAGGCGGAATTTCACCGAAGCGTTGGGATATGTTGACGATCTCGTCCCAGACAAAGTGGCTTGTCACCAAAGGAACGTCGACGTCCTTTTGATTGTTTTGCGACTCCTGCTTCAATTCCGTCGCTGCGACAGGCTGTGTTTTGGCTTCCGGCACGGGAAGGTTTTTGGCAGGTGCCGAAAAGGTTGTCCGAGCGAATACGCTATGCGGATTGTCCATGACCTGCCAGATGCTGAAACAAACCCCGCCGATGCAAAATCCTGCAACGGTAAACCACAGCGGAGCGGTCATTTTCAGAGCGTTTTGATTTTGTCTTGTTTCCTTTGGGATCAGCTGAAAGCCTGAAGATATTTCAGGTGGAAGGCTGGATTCGAGAGCCGACCAAGGCAACAGAAGACAACGGGTGTTGAGTCCCAGATGCAAAGTATCGCCGTTCTTCAGACGGCCGTCGCGTTTGACCGGTTTACCGTTGATTCCCGTGCCGTTTGTGCTGCCCAAATCGGTGATGGTCATGCGGCCGTTGTTCATTAAACTGATGCAGGCATGGCGTCTGCTGACGGTCGGATCACCGTCGATCCGGATGTCAGCGTCCGAGTGCGAGCCGATGATGTAAGTTTCGCCCTGCAGCAAGGTGAAATGCCTTGTCGCCATAGAGCCGCTTGTGAATCTGAGCAGAAAGGGCTGAGTGTCTTTCATGTTTCACCACAACGGAAAAGTAAGTGCATGTCGCCCAGCTGAATGACCGAGCCATGACCGATGACGCGGACGTGTCTCAGAGGACGGCCGTTAACGGCAATACCGCCGTTTGAAAGATCTTCGATGACGGCTTTGTCGCCTTCGAATTTCAGACAGCCGTGTTTTCGTTTGATTGTTCTGCTGTTGAGACGCAGATCGCACAGCATACCCCGTCCGAAGACGACCGTTCTTTGTTTGATGCGGAATTCGCGTCCGCGATCGGCACCGCTCAGGACAAGCAGCAGCGGGCCGTCTGATGAATCGTGGACATCATCTTCGCTGTTGACCGGAAAAATTCCGTACTCCATCCGTTTGATGTGCCGTATGGTTACGATCACCCCAATCAGTACTGCGGTTGAAAGCCACTCGAACCATGCGTTGAGTGAAAGGGCTCTTGTGTCGTCGATGACATTCATTCTGGGAGGATTCAAAAAAGGTGTCTGACCTTGCGGCGGCGATTGCAGCAAAAGCCCGTCCGAGGGTTTTACGGCAAGTCTCAGCAGCCGGTCTTTTGTTTTGAAAATATCGCCGTGATAGTTGGCGCTGAGTTTGAGCATTGTGGAATTTTCGATTCCGCCGCCGAGGATTTTCGAAGGAATCTGAGCACTGATCAGGTATTCTTTGTCAAGAATATTTCTGGTCGCCTGCAGTGCCCTTGAGGCACCCTGAATATCGACGACGCGGTAGACGGCGCCTTGATTCACGGCATCCGATTCAGAAGTCCAATGCCGTTCTTTGAATGTTGCCGGCTTTGCAAAAATAATCTGATGAATGACAACGCCGGAGTTTAAAAGTTTTTGAACACAGGCGGTGTTGCGCTGTTTTTGGGTTTCGCTTCCCTGCAGCGCACCGCCGATCAGCAGCAGAAGTTTTTGATCCGAGGGTTTAAGGCCCGCTGAACTCCATTTTTCAAACTTCTCCGCTGCGACGCAGACAGCCGAATCCTGAAACACGGCCTGCGGCGGAACCTCGGTCGGATCGGAAAGGAGTTTGCGCTGCAAGGCAAGAACATTTTCCTGATTGGAATTATCCAGCAGCACCCGCTCAAAAGTTTTTGAGGGAGCAACTCCCAGCACTGAAATAAAATCCGAATTGAATCCGATGAATTCCTGAGCTGTCAGTGCCCTGAGTTCTTTGTTGAGGCCTTTCATTGTCTTGACGCCGGTCGCATCGTACGCCCAGACGACAGCCCTGTGGTTTGCCCTTCGCGCACTGTCAAATGTGCTCAGTCCGATGGCCGACGAATCGATGTTTTCATCGTCGAAGCCGACTGTGAACGAGTTCTTTTCCAAAGTTGAGATCGGAAAAACGCCGGTTTGGTCGGTTTCGAGTGCCGAAGCGCGGATCTTGAGATGAGTTTCACTTTCGCGTTCAAGCGACCGGAGGATCATTGAACGTTGCGGCTGTGCAAACGCAACCGGACCGCACAGCGCCGTCAGGGCAACTGAAAGAAATCTTGGATTAAAAACGGTCAACGCTTTCATCGGGCAAAAGCCACCTTTAAGCAGCGGAACATAAATTCTGTTCCGGCAATGTTGATGATGTCACCATTTTCCAATCCAGTGCCGGTTGTCGGAACACCGTTTACATAGAGCTGGTCAGTTACTGACAAAGGGACGATCGTCCAGTTTTCAGTGTGCCGTGTGATGACACAATGCCTCTCTTTGACAGACTGTTCCGGAATAAAAATTTCAAGTCCCTTTTGACTTCCAATCCGGTTTTCGCCTGCAAACAGACGAAAATCTCTTCCTGCACGGGCGCTGTTGACTTCAACAAGCCAGCCGATTGTGCACGGTGTTTTCGGATTCAGTCTTTCGCGGAAACAAATTGTTCTGCGGTCATTTGAGGGCAGCGGGAGAAGCGATACAAAAGCGAAATACTGATCGCCGGTTTGAATAACATCACCGTCGCAGACCGGAGTCGCCTTTTCGCAAATTTCGTCGTTTACATAAAGCGGGCGCTGACTTGAGCCCGGAAAAATGATCGCCGATTCGCCCGAAAGCACATCGAGAACAGCGTGCTGCCGGCCTGTTTCGGGTGCCGTGACAACAACGTCGCATCGTGCCGAGGAACCGATGGAGTTCGGACCCGGATAAAGGCGCATGTCTTCGCCGATATGGACTCCGTTGAGTCCAAGAAGCCAGCCCGATGTTGCGAGTGAATCTCTGACGCTCGGATTTTGTCCGCGCGAGAACGCAAGGGTGCTGTCGGCACCGACTTGTGCAAACAGGCGTTCCTGCGGAAAAGTCTGAAGCGAATTTTGTCTTTGCGTATTCATGTGGCGATTGTAACTCCAACCCGAAAGGAAAATCCTGCATTGCGTTCAATTTGTTGAACGAGCCGTATTGTTTTGCCGACAGACCTCGGTGACACTTTTGACTGTTCCGTATTGACCCAAAATGACTGGAGGATTCCGGATGACTCTTATGAGGAGCGCACCGCTGCCGACGTTCAGCAATACTGTGAGGAATGTTCTGACAGCCTCGGTCAAAGAGACATGCTCTGCTTTCGGTATAGACGTTGTTCAGCATGCGCCGGTTGTTCGCAAAATCCCCGTTCTGTGCGGCGATTATATGGCCGGTGTGCGCGTCGGCAACGAGACCTTCCGCGGAGCCGTGACACTCTGCATGGATAAAAAAATGGGCAAAGCCTTTGCCGAAAAGTCGTCCGCAGCAAAATCGGCAGGCGCAGACGAGGCGATGCACTGTGACCTCGTCGGGAAAGTCTGCAATCAGTTGACGGCATCTATCCAGAAGGGCTTCGGCCAGCTGGGATGCAAAATTTCCTTATCTGCAGGGGAATCAACCAAGTCTGCGTTACTGCCCGAAGCAGCGGAGAATCCCGAAGAGTGGTTGCTGATTCCTTTTGTCTTCAAGGAAGCCGGCGGTGTTTTTGCTTTCGGAATCACAGGTGAGTTTAAATTGGCACAGGATGAAACCGAGGAACTGGGCGATGCAAGATCGCTGACATTCTTCTGAAATTCAGCCGGACATAAGGCTGTTGTCTGCGCAGAGTGTTCACCGGCCGAGTGCCGTTTTTTTTTTTTATTTAGCAGTTCTCTGATAGGCACACAAAGTACCGCCGTTGACCATGACTTCATTTGCAAGAGGGCCGAATCCTCTCGCTCCTGTGACATCGGCACGCACGGTGGCTGTTGCGGGCGTTCCGGTAATATCAAAACTGACAGCTGTTCTTGGTGACTGCGCAACTCCTGCTGCGACCGGTATTTGTGACAGTTCTTTTTTCCATGCCCTGCCGGCACCCTCAATCAGAATTGTTGCCAGTCTCATGTTTTGAACGGCGATTGCATCTTCCGAGTTGAGAAACTTCTGGTTGAGATTGACCTGAAACAGGCTCCCGTCGCGCTTGCGGACCTGATCGATACGCATGTTCGATTTGTCGACCATCAGCAGCAGGGAAGAGGATGCATTTTCGAACCTTTCATCCCCCACAAAAATCTGTTCAGCGGGACTGTCGGCCGGAATATTGTCGGGAAAAATAAAGGCAACTGTCCGTTCTGCGGGCAGAAGAGGGGTGCCGTCGTTGAGTTTGCTCAAATTGCACGAGTATATGACGGCAAGTCCCCCCGGTTTAGCCTGAGAAGAAGTCCAGAGAGACGCCAGATTGCAGCCCTGCAGGAGAGCAGTGAATTGGACGAGAAAAAGATGCAGGCCGAAAATTGATTTTTTTCGGCGAAGCATGAAAAAGAGAGGCAAAATGAGCATGAGAGCGGCCGGCCACGATGTTTCCGGTTGTCCGCCCGCGTGCGCGCCGCTGATGTGGCCGCAGCTGAGCCCACCCTGCGGCGCATCGATTGTTTCTCCTCTGGCAGCAACGATTTTTTGGCCGCGGGAGAGTTCCACTTCACTTCGTTTGAATTCGTCAACCATGACGGCTTTCCAGTTTGGATGACCGAAAATATCTGCCGCCTTCAAAACAGCTGACGCAGCGTCACCCAGTTTGGCTTTGGTGGATTCTCCGAGAAAATTGATGCTCATGAGCACAACGCGGTCAAAATCGAAAGGCTTTATTTTTTGTTTTGCGATCAGCTGATTTCTGATTCGCCACAGAGACGAGCTCCACACGGAACCGAATGCGTGTCCCTCTTCAAGTGCTTTGGGATCATCGGTTGTCGGAGTATCGAGAAGTCTGCGCAGGTATCTGGAACCCGAGGGTCGTGATACTCGCCAAATTCGGCCCAGTGTCGGATCACCGAAATAGCTTGCACTGAAATAGTCCGCGTAGCCTTCATTGACGGCAAACCACTGCCAGCCTTCGAGACTTTTTTCATCCCGAATCTGATTGAAAATGACGTGCGCCAGTTCGTGGCCGATGACCGTCGGATCATGACCCGCTGAATATCCCAAAGGGTTGCATGCATTTGCCGCGGTTTTGTCGAAGCATGACGACGGATAAAGATAAAGAGACTGAACGCCGACCACGTAGGCGTTGTCGCGTTCGGGTTCACTCCCGTCGAAGTTTTTGGTTCGCGGAGAAAAATATGCGGCCTGAACTTTTATTTTGGACAGAATTTCGTCTGATCTCGGAATGGAGTTTATGAGTGGTGCAAAATATGTGTCCATCATTTCATTGATGGTCTGGACAGTCGTCGTAATCGGAACTGTATCCCTGATGCTTCCCAGTGCCTGCAGTTGGGCAAGGTTCAAATCATTTCCGGTAAGTCCTGCTCCTGCAGGGTCTTCTCCGATAAATCGGACAGTCGCCCATTTGGAATCAACAAGGAATTTTGATTGTCCGAACCCCAGAGCGTCTGCATCCGCGGGTGCGGCTATTCCGGCAGGAAGTTCCGGCTCAGCCACCGGATTTTTCGGATCGGAGATTGGCTCAAGTTTTGATTCGGCTATCAAAGCCGCTATTTTTTCGGGAGTCAATTCACCCTGAGTTCCCAGCTTCTTTGCAGGCGGAAGGAGACTGATTGCCGACATTTTCGGCTGATGTCCGGATGTGACGGCAATCAATGCCGCCGCAACAAGCCCCAGTCCCGAGAGGCTGATTGCAACACGCATCATGATCATCTTCCGGATGTTCATAAACGCGGTTCTCCCCCGCGTTCCAGTCCGGACTTTTTAATGTTGGCGCAGGTTTTCAATTCTTCGGCAACAATTGAAAAGCGTTTGAGGTCAAGGCACCCGCTGCGGGCTACAAGATACAGTCCGTTTTTCTTCATGGATGCCGATTCGAATTCGAATCCCTTGAGGATACTTTCCGGACTGACAACTTGTCGCGGAATAACGCAGAGAGCATTGTCCAGAGACATGACGACTCTCGGAATGGCGATAATATGATCAAGACAGGCAGCTATCTGCACGTTGTGCCAAGGAAAAGGTTCGTTGCCGAAAAGTTCTTTCCAGAATGTGTCCACGATAGAGTCGGGGCTGGTCATGGTCACCCACGGTCTGGCAAGGAGTTGCCTTTTTCGTTCATTGAGATCTTCATGCTTGGGCAGTGCCTTGCCGAAAAGAACGAGTTCTTCGTCAATGAGCTTTTCTGCGTGCACTCCTTCGTTGTGTTCAAACGGCTGCGCGATAATCGCCAAATCAAGTTGTCCGTGAGTTACCATGTGAAGCAGATTGGATGTTTGATCGACGTGCAGTCTGATTTGAATCAGCGGTGCTTTTTGGTGAATTCCGGCAAACGCCGGAAGAAATATTGAATCAAACCAGCCCATCAGGCAGCCGATGCGCACTATTCCCGAAAGTGAAGTGACCTCTGTGGTGAGAGTTTCCTTTATTCCGTCGAATTTGTTCAGAATCTCCCGCACCTGCGGCACAATGCCTTCGGCAGTCGGCAAAGGAACCATGCTGCGGGGGGTTCTTTGAAAAAGTTTGACTCCCAGTTCTGTTTCCATTTTCTTGAGTTTCAGACTGATCGCGGGCTGAGTGAGGCCCAGTCCGTTGGCCGCATGCGAGATCGAGCCTCCGTCGATGATGGCCAGAAATGCTTCAAGATCTTTTACGTCGATCACGCCTGTTCACCCCGCCGGAGTCTTTAAGTCCCGCCTGTCGAGCGGAAGTGTGATGGAGAAGGTGGTGCCGACCCCTTCAACGGATTCAACTGAAATTGAACCTTTGTGCTGAGTCACAATGGAATAGCTGATGGCAAGGCCGAGTCCTGTGCCTTCCCCGACCGGTTTGGTTGTGAAAAACGGGTCGAAAACTTTCTTGAGAATGTCCTTTTTGATTCCGGCACCGGAGTCTCTGAGTTTGATTTCAACTTGAGAATCAGAAGGCAGGACGCCCAACTCAATTTCGCCGCCTCCGTCTTTCATTGCATAAATCGAATTGGTGATCAGATTGAGTAAAACCTGCGATATGCGGCCGGATGATCCGTCAATGTAAACGGGGTTCTCCGGCAGGTTGACGATCAGTTGAATATTTTCTTTGCGCAGGATGGCTTTTGTGAGCCTGAGGGTTGAACTGATGCATTCAAGAAGATCGAACCGTTCGGTGACATCCGGAGCATCCTGACGCGCAAAGCCGAGCAGGCCTTCAACTATGACCTTGCATTTTTGGGCTGCCGATTCAATTTCACGCATATCTTCAATGTGGGGATTGTCTTCATCCATTTCCCGCAGTGCCATTTGGGCAAAGGCCATAATTCCCGCAAGCGGACTGTTGATTTCGTGTGCGACACCGCCGGCCAGTTTGCCCAGTGCGGCAAGCTTGTCGGCCCGCGCAAGGCTGTTCTGCAACGCTTTTTGATGTGTGACGTCCCTGTAATGAACAACCGTCAGTGAGCTTTGCTCTTCGGAATCCACATTCGGACTGACCCGCACTTCAATGTCTCTGCCCTGAAGAAGTTCGCGCATGTGCCATGCCGACTTTATCCCGTCTTCCTGTGCTTTTTTAACTTTGCATTCAGGGCAGGGGGCATTTCGGCCGGCAAAAGCCTCGTAACATTTTTTGTCCTTGAACTGGCGGATATCGAGTTGATTCGGATTTACGGCGTGTTCGACGTAGGCCCGATTCTGCCTGCGGATGTTGTAGTTGGCATCAATGAGTACGAGCGGATCTTCCACCGCGTCGATCATTCCCATCCATTGGGTTTTGAGATGCTCGACAAACTCGACAGCCATTAAAAAAGCCCTCCGCGCAGCTCTTTACAGCTTAGCAGAGGGCATTTTTTGCCGGTCGGCAGAGAGGAACCAAAACGTCAGTGGCGCAGGGATTCGTTCGGAGTGGTTTTGGCACTGTTCGCAATCGATGCGAGCTCCGCTGCGGTCTTGAGCTTGTTCTGCAGTTCGTCTGTATCCTTCCATGCCAAAGCGTGAAAGAGCACTGAATCCACGTGGTCTACGCCGACGACGGTAATCTTCTCGAGGACGTTCTTCGGAATTTCATGCAGATCTTTCACGTTTTCACGAGGGATAATGACCTTCTTAACACCGCCGCGGTGCGCCGCAAGGAGTTTTTCCTTGAGTCCGCCAATCGGCAGAACGCGGCCGCGCAGCGTGATTTCTCCGGTCATTGCGATTTCACGGCTCACAGGGCGTTTGGTGAGGGCACTGACCAAAGCCGTAGCCATGGTGATACCTGCACTCGGGCCGTCTTTGGGAATCGCTCCCTCAGGGAAGTGAACGTGTATGTCAATTTTCGCATAAAAGTCCTCTTCGAGACCGAGGAAAGCGGCCCGTGAGCGGACGTAGCTGAAAGCAGCCTGAGCCGATTCCTGCATCACTTCGCCGAGCTTGCCGGTGATCTTGAGGTTGCCTTTGCCGTTGACCACGGAAACTTCGGTGATGAGCAAGTCGCCGCCGACTTCCGTGTAGGCGAGTCCCTGACAGACACCAATTTCGTCGAGCGCGCCGGTTTCGTTGATGCTGAACCTGCGCGGCCCGAGGTTTTCACGGATGGTTGCATCTGTCACCGGCGGAGCCTTGATGTCGTCGAGTTTAATAATCTCTGACTGAACAGTTGCCGGCTTTTCGGTTCCTGCGGCCTGAGCAGCTGATTGCGCAGCAGCAGCTGCAGCAGTTGCGGCTGCGTTCTTCGCCGCTTTGTCTGCCTTGCCCGATTTTGCAGGGGCTTCTGATGCCGAGGCTTCAGTCGTTCCCGTTTTCTGCTTGAGAAGCTGACGGGCGATTTTACGACAAACGCTCGAGATCTCACGTTCCAGACTGCGTACGCCTGCTTCGCGGGTGTAGTATCTGATGAGCTCTTCAAGTGCCGAGTCGGCAAAAGCGAGTCCTGTGGCTTCGAGACCGTTGGCCTTTGCAGACTTGGGAACGAGGTGACGTTGCGCAATGTTAACTTTTTCCTGCTCCGTGTAACCGCCCAGAGTGATGATCTCCATACGGTCGAGCAGCGGCTTGGGAATAGAGTGCAGGTTATTCGCGGTCGCAAGGAACAGTGTCTGCGACAAATCATAGTCCATGTCGAGATAATGATCGTTGAATGTTGAGTTCTGTTCCGGATCAAGGACCTCAAGCATCGCGCTTGCAGGGTCGCCGCGGAAATCGGAGCTCATTTTGTCAATTTCATCGAGAAGGATCACCGGATTGCTTGTTCCGGCCTTCTTGATGGCACCGATAATCTTACCCGGCATTGCACCGATGTAAGTACGGCGGTGGCCGCGTATTTCAGCTTCGTCACGCACGCCGCCGAGCGCCAGTCGGGCAAATTCACGACCGGTGGCACGGGCTACGCTGCGTGCAAGGCTTGTTTTTCCGACTCCCGGAGGACCGACAAGGCAGAGAATTGGTCCCTTGAGTTTGTCGGACAGGCTCGTGACTGCAAGATATTCAAGGATGCGTTCTTTCACTTTGTCGAGACCGAAATGATCGGCCTCCAGAACGTCTTCACTGAATTGCGGGTCACGCAGCAGTGTGCTGTATTCGCCCCACGGGAGGCTCAGGACTGTGTCGATGTAGTTGCGGACCACCGTTGCTTCGGCACTCATCGGGCTCATGCCGCGGAGTTTTTTGAGTTCCTTTTTAAGACGGTCGCGCGCTTCGTCGGACAGTTTTTTGGATTTTATTTTACTTTCGAGTTCGGCGATTTCGGTTCTGGAGTCGTCGAAATTGCCGAGTTCTTTCTGAATCGCATTCATCTGCTCATTCAGGTAGTACTCTTTTTGAGTCTTCTCCATTTGCCGTTTTACGCGGGCACGGATCTTCTTCTCGACCCGCAAAATTTCGATTTCGGATTGGATGATTCCAAAAATTTCTTCAAGACGCTTTGCAGGATCAACAGTTTCGAGAATCCGTTGTTTGTCGGCCAATTTGAGATTTGCCAATTGGACAACAAGGGTGTCGGCCAATCGACTTTCGTCTTCGATCGAGGAAATGGAGAAGACCATTTCCGGCGGTACCTTTTTGTTGAGCTTGACGTATGTGTCGAACGCAGCCTTCACGGTTCTGACGAGGGCTTCGTTTTCAACCGCCTGACCGGGGGGTTCGGCAATTTCTGAGACTTCAACAACGAGAAGATCGTTGCTCTCAACGTAGCGGCTGATTTTCGCGCGTCTTTTGCCTTCGACGAGAATTTTTACCGTGCCGTCGGGCAGACGCAGAAGCTGAAGGATCTGCGCGATTGTGCCGAATTCATAGATTTCGTCGGGCGTGGGATCGTTGGTTTTGGATTTTCTTTGCGCTGCAAGAAAAATTTCCCTGTTGCGCGACATCGCATCGTCGAGCGCTTTGATGCTCTTTTCCCGCCCGACAAACAGCGGCACCACTGTGTGAGGAAACACAAGAAGTTCCCGCAGTGGCAGGAGCGGAAGTGTGCGGACGTTTGCTTTCTTTTCAGCCATTGAAATCCTCCAAGGCAATTCGACCGATGTCTGGATCAAAGTTTAAGCAGTTCAGGCAATTTGGCAATCCATTTGGCGAGAATCGCCCAAGTCAGAATTCTGTTGCCTTCGAAACGGGCTTTTCCCATTCGTTCAGCTGAGATTCAAACTTCGGCCACAGTCGCGCGAGAACAGAATCACCGATGCTTTTTTGCTCCTGAAGTACTTCGGACAATATTTTGGAAGATGTGAGAGGATGAAACAGCACTGCCCGAAATACGACGGTGTCAAAACCTGTGATGACTGATTCGAGGGTTGTGCGGGATACAAAACTTCTGCCCCTTTGTCTTTGTATTTTCTGTATTTCTACGGTCGCCTCATTCAGCAGAGTGGTTACTTGCTGCAGTGCAGCGTCTCTGACGCCCGCGTTCTTCTTTGCGGACAAAGATTTTTTGATTTGCTCAATTTTCTTTTTCCAGACGGAGGGCACGTACCGCCATGTGACAATGTTGCTTTTCACTTCGCTCGTCAGCTCAAAGCAGTCGGACGAATTAATCAGCTGGGCAAAGGTATGTCCCAAGTTCAGCGAGTGTTCCATCAGTTTTTCGTAGTTGTTGCGGCCCAGTGCCCACAATGCAAACCACAGCTTGAACGAGTCGAACCGGCGGCTGCCTTCGAGGCTTGTGCGTCCGAGATCGACACTTCCCGAGCGGATAATGTAGCGGGCGGTATGCCGCAGAACATCAAGAGCGGATTCGTCTTTGAAGATCACCATTCCCTGCGCCATCGGTACAAAAAACAATTTGTGTCCGTCGATGATGACTGAATCGGCCAGCTCTATTCCTTTGAGCAGTGTTCGGCCTTTTTCGCACAAAACCAGAGGGCCGCCCCAAGCAGCATCGACGTGGAACCATGCTCCTGTTTTTTGCGCCAGTGCCGACAGGGCCATCAAATCGTCTGAACTGCCGGTCTCCGTACTGCCTGCCACGCCGACAATAACGAGCGGCAAAATGCCCTGAGCCTGATGCTGGGACAGAGTTCTTTCGAGTGCTGCCAGATCGATTTGGTTTGTAAAAGGGACAACCGGAATTTCATGAACAGACTGAGTTCCCAGTCCAAGAACCGATGCGGCTTTACGGATGGAATAATGCACACGCTTGCTCGCATAAATTCCGACTTTCTTTTTGCCCATCCGTTCGAGTGCTTCGCTCACACCCCAGTCGCGGCAGCGGGGGATTTTCTTGTTTCGGGCAACCGCGAGTGCGGTCAGATTCCCCATGGTTCCGCCGCTCGTCACGTTGCCGAAGCACATGTCCGGCTTGTGCATACGCGCTTTGTAAAAATCAGTGTCTCTGCCGTAAATGAGCTTGTGAATCCAAGCGAGCAGCTGCCCCTCCACGAAACTGCCGGCGAGTGCGGTTTCGATTTTAACGACATTTTGATTCAGGGCCCCAATCAGCAGTTCAAGTCCGAGATGAAAATAGGGCGTTGAGCCGGTCATGTGGCCAATGTAGTGCGGATCCGAGACGTGGACGGAGTGTCTGACCACCCTTTCAACGGCCTGTGAAAATGCCTTCTCAATTCCCACTCCCTGCGCGGGAATTTCGACCTCATGAAAAAGCGTTTCGAGATCAGGCAGGTTGAGGTCGCTGTGCAGTTTGTTTTCGCGCTGAGGATTTAAAAAGTCGATCGCGGCGTTGAGACTGAGTTCAACGAGCCTGCGAAGGTTCTTTTCGGCCTCGGGTTGGAAAAAAAGCGCTTGCGTGGCATCCTTGTGCGTCATTGGTGATTCCGGTTCGGGCATGGTTCGCCGGTGTTGCGTTTTCGGGATAAACACAGGCCGCATGCTTTATACTAGCTGGTTTCCATTTGCCAATATGGCTGATCGGGCGGGCACTGACGATGAACAATTTGCAGCAGTACAGCGATTTGGCTGAAACGTGGTGGGAAGAATCAGGTCCTTTTCAGGATTTGGTTTCCCTCATTCCGGTCAGGTTTTCCTATTTCGACAAATGGGTGAGTGACTGGAAGGGACTGCGGGTCCTTGATTTGGGATGCGGCGGCGGCTTTGTGGCCGAAGAGCTGGCCCGCAGAGGTGCCCGCGTCGTCGGAGTTGATCCGGCTTCAGCCCTGCTTTCCGTGGCACGCAGACATGCGGCAGACAATGCACTGCCCATCGAGTACCGCGAGGGCACCGGCGAGCGGATTCCTGCCGGCGACGGAGAGTTTGATGCCGTCATCTGCGTTGATGTCCTTGAGCATGTTGCTCATCTGCCGGTCGTGTTGGGTGAAGTCCGCAGGGTCTTAAAACCGCAGGGCCATTTTTTTTATGACACAATAAACCGCACCGTTTTTTCGTTTGTGTGGATGATTGTTGCACTCGAATGGATTGCCGGCCGTATTCCGCGCGGGACACATGACTGGCGCAAGTTCATCCGGCCGTCGGAACTCAACGAAATGATAATTGCGGCGGGATTAACCGGCCTTGGACAGAGCGGAATTGTGATCGACAAAGTCAACGTCTCGGCTTTTCGTTTGAAACCTGCTTTCAGACTCAGTCCGCGCATGAGTACGGTATACGTCGGTGCTGCCTGCAGGCCGCCGGCGGGGGGGATCGGCGGGTGATTGCAAATTCAGGTTCAATTTTAATATTTTTATGTTCCTTGTCCTCCGTCGTATTTTCGGGATGCGCGACCATCGGGGGTTCAAAGCAGACTATTGCATTTGATTCAAAGCCGCGCGGGTTTGAATTGTCGGTCAATAAAAAGGACGACGGAAAAACAAATCTGAAAACGCCCGCTGCAACTGAAATCAAGCGCGCTTCCAAATTGAAAATCGAATATGCTTCCGGCGACTTTTCCGGCAGTGCAACCGTTCCCTGTCAGATAAGGTATGGAACAGTTTTGGGCGGAAATCTGGGCATCGCTTTATTGTCCATGACTGCCGCAACCCCTGCAGGTGCAGGGGTGATTTTTCTGACTGCTGCGGGAATCGATCTTGTCAGCGGCAACGGTTTCGAATGTCCGTCTTTGATTTCGCGTGAAGTTCCTGTTCCTCAGGCCGTTGCCGACGAACTTCAGGAAGGGTGTGCACCTGTTTTTGTGCTTCCGCCGAAGCTTGAACAGGATGATATCGGACTGTCTTATGCGTTGATGTCCGAAGCTCAGGAATTTATCGGCCGATACGACAAATCATGCCGTCAATTCGTAAGTCCGGCTGTTACGAAAGCTGCGTTGAGCCGTTCTTCGTATACAGGTTCACGGTTCAGTGAACTGTTTGATTCCGACGCCGAGCGAAAACTGGTGCAAATTTTGCGCGACACGAAAGCGCGTCGCGGTGTGGACATGAAAATAGTCCGGCAAACACCCACCCAGACTGAAATTGAATTCAAGCTTTGGGATTTGTTCTCCAAGACCGAGATTTCTTCCTTCAGAAAGAATTTTTCCAGACAAAAACTTGAGCGTCTTAAATCAGGATGGTTGAGGCAAACGCTCGGTAAGTCCATTCGTCTGATTCCCAACAGCCTGACCGTAATGGCATCATTGCAGGCACTGACCGCAAAAGCTGATTACCCTGTCACGGAAAAAGCGGTCCGGCGGAAAGGGATAATTAATTTGCTGAGCGTGACATCAGTTCCGCATCCCGATCAGTTTAATGAATGGGATGCGGGTTTTGAGGCCGGACCTTCGCTGGTTTTCAACTCGTTTGACAGCATAATGAAACCGGATCTTGCACAGCAGGATGCCGTTAACTTCGTGAAGGCAAATCCTGAAGCAGGCGGGGAATCCTCGTTTACCGGCTATGCACTGGCAGTTCCTTTTGATGCCGCAGGAGCCCTGCACACTCCCGCAGGTGCCTTCCGCGGGTTTTTGGGTACGGGACTCGGGCTTTATCTTCCGACGTCGAGTCAGTCTCCGAACAGGAATTTAAAAGTTTTTCCTCTTATTCATGTCGGCGCGGACTGGATCGCTTATTCGAGTCAGAGGATTTTTTTTCAGTCGGGTGTTCACATCTATGCACCCGCATTCGGTGTGGATTCGATTGAGCGTCGAAAGTACCTGAGTTTCAATTCTTGGGCTTCCTTTTCACTTGGCTTCGGCTATTATTTTCCGGACACGCAAGGGTATCTGGAATCGCTGCTGGTGCAGAGGCAATGAGCCTGCGCGAAAATGAGCCGGTTTATTTAATTGATACCCATGCGCATTCGGATGCGTTCTCTGTTCCGGAATGGATTGAGAGCGCAGGGCGTGCACTGGCACGGGGTGTTTCAGGAAACTTGAGCGCGGGTGTCTGGTGGGATCAATTCGATCATCTGCTTGCGGAATTTTCCGACTGGATTCTTCCGCGTCCTGCAAACCGTGAGAAGTCTTTGGAGTTCATTGGTTCATCCGGATATCATATTTTTCCTGCGCTCGGCCTGCATCCGATGGAGATAGCCTCACGCTGGCGAAGCGTCGATGGTCGTTTTGATACAAGCCGCGCCGAAGCCGATGCAGAAAAGTTTTTCGACAGGGCGCGCAAGCATCGGAATGTGATTTGGGCTGTCGGAGAAACCGGCTTTGATGCATCGTCTTCGGTCGTTGCCGGCTGGTGCGGTAAAGACGAACTTCTGGATGCGCAGACTTTTGCTTTCAGGAACTGTGTCCGGCTCGCGGTCGAATTTGGACTTCCGCTGATCATACACAGCCGTTCTGCTTGGAAAAAGACTCAGGATGCCGTGGATGAGGCCCTTGCACAGGGTGTCAAGACGTTCATGGTTCATTGTTACGGCGGACCGCCTTCGGATTTGCGCTGGATTGAGCGTCGGGGAGGTTTCGCAAGTTTCGGCGGGGTTATTACATGGCCCGATGCACACCGCGTCCGTCAGGGAATCACCGAGTGTCCGGCCGATGTTCTTCTTTTTGAAACCGATTCCCCCGATTTGCCGCCGGTTCTTGCGGACGGGCATCGTCCGTTGAAAAATGAACCTCAGTTTTTGTGTGATGTGATCGATTGCGCTGCGGTGTTGCGGCAGCAGAGCGCGGTTGAACTCAGAGCGGTGAACTTTAAAAATTTCATGCGGTTTTTGGGATTCTGAGACGCGCGTTGAATTTGTCGGATTGCCGGAGTGACGGGAGTACTGATGTGACAACAGACATACCTCATGCAGAGAAATTGGTTGAGGAATTTGTTGGCCGTCAAATGTGTCATACGGTCATCCTGTACGGTTCGCGGGCGCGCGACGATTTTACCGACGCCAGCGACGTTGATGTGTTTGCCGTGCGGGATCAAGGGGAGTCGGTCCGGTTGGGAATTCCGTGGAACGGATTGTACTTGGATGCTTGGATTTACTGTTTGAGTGAAATTCCGGAACCTGAGAATCTGCTTTACATCGCCGACGGGATTGTGCTTGCCGAGCGCGATGGTTACGGCAAAGACCTACTCGCAAATGTGCGGGCTGCCCTGAGTGCTCCCGTCGCGCCACTTCCCGTGCGGGAGGCTGAAATGAAGATCAGCTGGATTGAAAAGACGATTGTGCGGATCGAGTCTGACGATGCCGAGGCAGATTACCGTCGCCATTGGCTTTTGATTGAGCTGCTTGAGATTTGGTTTGCATTCAGCTGTATACGCTACCGCGGTCCCAAACAAAGTTTGAAATTTATTGAGAATCGTCATCCCGAAGTTTTTAAAAGTTTCAGGGAGGGATTGAGGCCTGCTGCGGATCTCAATACAATTCGCAAACTGGCCGAGCGGGTGATTGCCGACGGACGAAAATCATTGCAGCGCTGAATTTTAAAAAAACACGAAAGGGGAATTTGATGTCCAGACTTTTGCTTGGTTATTCTTGTCTTGTGATTGGCATTTCAGCTGTTTCATGTTCGAAAAGCTCAAGCGGCGGTTCGACTCCGGGAACAGGAGCACTGACAACCACGGGATCGTGCAATATGTCAGATCAAAATTTCTGCTTTGAACTGTACACCGCAGCGATAATCGAACAATACAGAACAACCTGTGCTCAAACCCAAGGAACCTTTTCTGCCACCACCGGCTGCAAGACTGAAGGCAGACGCAAAGGCTGTCAGTCCAACCTTCAAAACGTGAAAACCTACACCCAATGGAGTTATGACGAGACATCTGAAGATACGGTCGAAGCGGTATGTGTTCAAATGAATTCGCAGGCTCAGGGTGTGACTTTCACAGTTGTAAATCCCTAATCCGGCAGCACTTATTTTACCGGAATCGGACACGTCAGGCCCGCGCCTGAAATGTACGTCGATGCATCTTTGTTTTTGAATGCTTTAAACATCGGTTGGGACAGAAGTGCGGCAGACCTGAGGGTGTGTTCCTGCAAACCTTTCAGTGCATCGGGTTCTTTTGCAAACGCGGCAAAGGTTTTTTCCACGTTCCATGCCGGTTCGCCCGCCGTGAAGGGATGCAGTCCGCGCGGCCAAGTTTTCGAAAGTTCAAGTCCGAATTCAAAGGTTTTGTCGCGGATATTTCCAAATATTGCCGCAGGAGCGCCGGTGATTTCGGCGAATTTGGCAGCCGGCCTGAACAGGTTGCATCCGACACGGTTTTCCCTGACAAGAACATCGGCAACCGTGTGCAGGTTGTTCGACAAAAATACATTGAATGCATCGTAGACCGGTTTAAATTCGTTTCTTATATACTCCAGACGGCTCTCGAGCGACTGATAGGGAGTTTTGAGCCACAGAACATCCGCATGCGGGAGAGCTGAAAGTGACAAGCCCATAATACTTGTCAGGTAGACTGCGGTGGAGCCCATGGCCAGTTCAAGCGCCGACCATTTTTCGTTCAGCGCAGCACGGTTCAGTTGACAAAGCTGCCGACCGATTGCGGGAATGGTTTTTTGCGGATTGGCAAACGAAAACAGACATGCGCGCTGGCCTGCAACAAGTCCTTTGGTCATTTCATCTGCAAGAGCATCGTTCAATTTTTGATTGAGTTCAGTGCGCGGAAACATGCTGTTTTTGGAATCGCAGCGCGCTGTGTCGCGTGCGCGCGTCATGGCCAGATAAACTTCGGCATAAACGGACAGTCCGCTGCTCTTATGACCCTGTTCGTTGATCAGTTTCTGTATCTCCAGCTGAACGCGTTCAGCATTCCACAGCAAAGTCTGTGCATCCTTGGCGTTGCAGAAATGAATTTCGGCATCAGGTTTCGGGGTTGCAGACTGAAGTTCTGCCGCGTTGAAGTCGCGCGGTTTACATGACAATACAGTCAGAATCTGCGGCAGCGTTACGGCAATTAAGCTCAGTTTTGTTTTCATGCTCACGCTCCGTTCAGGATGTGGTCCGGTCGCCGGAGTTGTTCGTTTTCAGGAGTGAATGCCGATCTCAAATAAGATCAAGTTCCCAGCCGCCGTCCCGAAGGATACGGACGTTTCCGTCGTCGCTCAAATCAAGAATTGTTGACACATGCAGCGGCAGCGGCTCATCTCCGGTAATCACCAGCTTTAAGAGATTTCCCGAATGCCGGAGTATCCCGTCGGCATTTGTCCACCAGCGTTCCAGATTGCTTTCAAAATCATTCTCAACATAGCCTTCTGCGATAATTTCTTCGCCGTCGGTGACACTTGTGACCATCAGCGGAACATTGACTGCCGAACACACGGCTTGCGCAATCGGATGAGCTGAAATCCGGATGCCGACGGTATCGCGGAATTCTCCTGTGGAAGTCTTGGGTGTGTTCTTGTGGACCGGAAGGATGAGGGTGAAGGGTCCGGGGAGCACGCGATTGAGGACACGAAAAGCAGAGGTGGAGACCTGCGCAACCTGACTCACTTGTTTTGCGTTTTCACACAGAAGACTGAACGGCTTGTGTCTGGGGTGTGCTTCTCTGAGCTTAAGGAAAGCGGGGTGAGTCGCTTTGTGTTCTGCCAGTCCTGCGTAACAAAAACCCGTTTCCGTCGGCATGGCGATGACGTGCCCTTGTTCGAGTGCGGAAGTCACTCTTTGAATGTGACGCTGATTGATGACTTTTCCGGCACACGCAAGAATTTCGCTCACAAATGCTCCATAAGAGGGCGTTTTAAAAACCGAGAATTGTCCGGCTTTGGTCTTGATGTTCTCGGTGATTATGCGACCCTCTTTGCAAGTTGCGAAGCTTTTGGAGTCAAATCGGAGACCACTGTCCGTGTCGGCAGGGGCAATCAGTTGACATCCGCCGGCTGATGACTTTGTATGTGCGTGTTTTTGTAAACTTCTGCTTTAGTTCTCAACTCAGCCGTCGAATGAACGGAGGCTCCGAGCCGATGGATAATGCGAGTCCGTTTTATGCCGAACTTGTCGCTCATCTGAACACTGCTTTTTCGGGCACTCAACTCAATTTTGAGGAGCGTTCGGATAAACAGCATGAGCAGACACTGACCGTGCCCAAAGAAAAGTTGCTTCCCGTGATGGAGGCAATCAAAACCAAGGGCGGTTTTTCTCTTTTGCTGGATGTCTGCGGTGTCGACTGGCCGGAGCGGGAAAAGCGTTTTGACGTCGTCTATCATCTGCTCAACAAAGACCTGAACCGCCGTTTGCGGGTCAAGACTCCTGTCGGTGACGGCGAGTCTGTTCCATCGGTGACGCCGGTTTGGGCCGGTGCGAACTGGTTCGAGCGTGAGGCGTTCGACATGTTCGGTATCCGTTTTGACGGGCATCCGGATCTGCGCAGGCTCCTGTGCCATCAGGAATTCGTCGGATACCCGCTGCGCAAGGATTATCCTGCCGACAAAATTCAACCCATGTCCGGTGCTCCGCTTGAGCATACGTTTGAAGCCGACCGCGAAAGGCTCATGAAGAAGTATGATGATGATCTCATGTGGATCAACATCGGTCCCGCGCATCCGGCAACACACGGAACCCTGCGCTTCATGGCCGTGATGGACGGCGGCGAAATGATCAAAGAGTGCGATGCCGAAATCGGGTATCTGCACCGCTGTTTCGAGAAGATGTGCGAAACGCACAACTATAACCAGATTATTCCTTATACTGACCGTTTGAACTATTGTTCTGCGCCTATCAACAACAATGCGTGGGCAGCGACAATCGAAAAAATGTTCGGCGTGCAGACTCCGCCCAAAGCAACAATGATGCGCATGGTCCTCGACGAGCTCTCCCGAATCATCGACCACTATGTGTGCATCGGTACGAATGCCGTTGACCTCGGTGCACTCACGGGATTCTTTTACATGTTCAACGAACGTGAAAAAGTTTACACCCTGTTTGAAAAGCTCTGCGGTGCGCGCCTGACGGTTTCATTGACCCGTATCGGCGGGCTCGGTTTTGACCTGCCGCAAGGCTGGATTCAGGACGCCAAAGACGTTGTTGAGCAAATTGCCAAGACTCACGAGGAAATGGACAAACTGCTCACCACCAACCGTATTTTTGTTCAGCGCACCCGTGGTGCAGGACCCATCGACAGGAAAACGGCGATCGAATGGGGATTCACCGGTCCGTGCCTGCGTGCCACCGGTTACGAGCTCGATTTGCGCAAGCACGACCCTTATTATTTCTACGATCAGGTCGAATTTGATGTGCCGGTCGGTGAGAAGGGCGATACTTACGACCGGTATCTGGTGCGAATGGAAGAAGTTCGCCAGAGTATCCGGATTCTGCGGTGGTGTCTGAACAACATGCCCGAAGGACCAATCGCAATCGACAACAAGGCGATTTCGCTACCGAGCAAAAAAGATGTTTACGGCAACATTGAAGGTCTGATGAACCACTTCATGCTCATCATCAACGGAGTGCAGCCGCCCAAGGGTGAGGTCTATCACGCAGTTGAAGGTGCCAACGGTGAACTTGGATTTTATGTCATTTCCGATGGTTCGGGAACTCCTTATCGTGTGAAGTGCCGTCCGCCCTGTTTTGCGCTGATGAGCGGATTTGCTCAGATGTGTATTGGCGGCAGGCTGGCTGATGCAGTGGCTGCCTTGGGTTCAATCAACATCATCGCGGGAGAACTCGACCGTTAAGGTCAGGTTGGAGAATTTTGCAATGGCTTCATTTTTTTCTGCAGGACTGAACGAAACGATTAAAGGCTATCTTGGCCGATATGAAACAAAACGGTCGAGCATACTTCCCATTCTGCATGCCATTCAGGATGAAAACGACTGGATTTCTCCTGAAGCCGTGCAGGCTCTTGAAGCCGAACACGGGCTGAGTGTGATTGATGTGAATGAAGTTCTCAGCTTTTATACGATGTACCGCAAAGCACCGCCCAAACCTTACAGACTTGAAGTGTGCGGGAGCATTTCCTGCTGGCTGAACGGTGCAGACAAAACGATATCGGATGCGAAATCGTATATCGCGCAGGCCGAAAAAAGCGGTCAGTCCGTGCCGTTCGAATGCCACAAAGTCGAGTGTCTCGGTGTGTGCGGTTATGCACCGGTGGCGCTCGTGAACAAGGACCGGTATCTGAACGTGACGCCGGAACTCGCGCGAAAACTTATTGATGACTACAGTAAAAAAGAACTTCCTGCCGCAGCCAAAAAATGTGCAGCCGACTTGGCTGCGCGTGCGGCGCAGAAGTGAGGGGTGAAGCATGCCGGTAATGAACAGTGCATATAACGGACGCCAGCCGAATGATTTCAAGATTCTGACCGAACTTGAAGGAGTCCCCAACAGCCGTTCGCTTGAAGTTTACAAAAAACATGGCGGATATTCAGCTCTGGAGAAGATTCTTAAGGGCAAAATGTCGCAGGAAGAAGTCATCAATATCGTCAAGGCGTCGGGATTGCGCGGGCGCGGCGGTGCCGGATTTCCAACGGGAATGAAGTGGGGATTCGTTCCGAAGGGTGAGGGCGAAAAATACCTCATTACCAACTTCGACGAAGGCGAACCCGGAACATACAAAGACCGCTACATCGCCGAACTCAATGCTCACATGCTGATTGAAGGCAAACTGATCGCGGCCTACGCCATCGGTGCGTCAAAGAGTTATATTTATCTGCGCGGTGAGTTCTACGACGAAATCGCTTGGTGCGAACAGGCCGTCAAGGAAGCTTATGCTGCCGGATATCTGGGCGACAACGTCATGGGCTCGGGATTCAAGCATCATATGGATCTGTATCTGGGAGCAGGTGCTTACATCTGCGGAGAAGAAACGGGTCTCATCAGTTCGCTCGAAGGCAAAAAAGGCCAGCCCAAACTCAAGCCGCCGTTTCCTGCGGTCAAAGGGTATCTGGGCAAGCCGACGATTGTGAACAACGTTGAAACACTTGCTGTCGTTCCTTGGATCATTCGCAACGGAGCAGATGCGTACAAAAAATTCGGAACCGAAAAATCTGCAGGAACAAAGCTCTTCAATATCAGCGGTCCGGTTGTCCGGCCGGGGTGTTACGAATTGCCTCTGGGCTATCCGCTCAAACGCTTTATCTACGAAGACTGCGGCGGTTTGATTGGCGGTAAAAAGCTCAAGGCAGTCATTCCGGGGGGAGCGTCCGCTCCTGTTCTGACGGCTGCCGAAGTTGAAAACATGACCATGGACTATGAAGCATTTGCAGCTGCAGGTTCGATGCTTGGTTCGGGTGCGGTCATTGTCATTCCCGAAGACGTCAGCATGGTCGAAGTTCTCGAAAACCTCATGCACTTTTTCAAGGATGAATCGTGCGGACAGTGCACACCCTGCCGTGAAGGAACGGGCTGGCTGCTGAAAATGTCGCGCGGGATTTTGAACGGCGAAGGCCAGCTTGGTGACGAGCAGAAAATAGCCGAGGTTGCAGGAAAGATGATGGGTCGCACCATCTGTACGTTCTCGGACGCTGCTGCAGGGCCTGCCCGCAGCATTCCTCAGAAATTCGCCCATGAGTTTTTGGAATATTACAAGAAAAAGAGCTCTGCTCACGGACAAGGGTAAGCACGATGTCGAATCAGGTCACCTTGAGCATTAATAATCAGCCGGTCACTGTTCCTGCGGGCAGCACAATCATTGAAGCTGCGCAAAAGGCCGGAGTATCGGTTCCGCACTTTTGCTGGCATCCCGGCCTTTCCATTGCGGGCGTCTGCCGCTTCTGCATGGTCAAAGTTGAGGGCATGCCGAAACTTCAAATCGCCTGCAATACGCCTGCAACTGAAGGCATGAAGGTTGATACGCTTTCGGATGAAGTGAAGGAAACTCACAAGTGGGCCCTCGAATTTCACCTCATCAACCATCCGCTCGATTGTCCCATTTGCGATCAGGCCGGTGAATGCGAACTTCAAAACTACTATATGAAGGTCGGCAAATATCAGGCGCAGATGGAAGACCAAAAGGTTCTCAAGCCCAAGGCGCTTGATGTCGGCGATACGCTGGTTCTTGACACCGAACGCTGCATTCTGTGTTCGCGCTGCGTGCGTTTTGAAGATGAAGTGACCAAGACGAGTACCCTCGGAATATTCAACCGCGGCGATCAGGCGACAATCGGCACCTATCCGGAGCGCAAGATTAAGCACAATTACAGCTATAACCTTGCTGATATTTGTCCGGTCGGCGCGTTTACTGCCAAAGACTTCCGCTTCAAATGCCGCGTCTGGTTCCTCAAGGAAACCAAAACGGTGTGTCCGGGATGTTCAACCGGCTGCAGCGTCAACCTTTTCCAAAACAGCAGTCAGCGCGAATATTATCGTTTGAAACCCCGTCATAATGCAGAAGTCAACGGCCACTGGATGTGCGATACCGGACGTACGATGTATGAGCACCTGAATGCGTCATCACGTCTTGCTTCACCTCAATTGGAAGGTCAAAGCATATCTTCTGCTGCTGCAATGCAGGCGGTTACGGACGCGGCCAAAGGCCTCGCGGCTGATAAGGTTGCGCTAGTCCTGACAGCACAGTTTACGAACGAAGAGTACGTTGCATCTCTGTCGGCACTGAAAAGCGTTCTCAAGTCTGCGCCCAAAGTTTTTATTTGGCGGGATGAATCGGAAAAGTCAGACGACTTTGACGGAATTTTGTTCCGCGGCGATCGCAATCCAAACACCCGCGGTATGATGGATGTGCTCAAGGAACACGGAATCACGGCAACGGTGCTCAAGGGTGATTATGCTCCTCTCGCTGCTGCAGCTCCTGAATTGACGCTGATTCTCGCTCCGGAAGTTGAGAGTGCGTATCCCAATCTGGCCAAAGCAGTCGGTCGTTTTTCGGAACTCAAAAAAACGGTTTACTTCGGCAATGCACTCACAGATTCGGCAAAGAAACTGTGGCTTCGCATTCCGGTAAAGACGTTCGCCGAGAAAAGCGGAACATTTGTGAATTTCAACGGCGTTGCTCAAAAACTGAAGGCCAATCCGGCGGTGTTTGCGAACGTCAAGGGTGTGGATGAGTATTTCGGCGATCTGAGCAGACTTGCTCAATCTGCAGTTTAAGGCGAGGAGAAAAACACATGGCTTATGTGAACGTCTCTCGGGATCCCGAGCGCAACTGGAAAAACGGCTATCTTGCGACTTCGATGCTGGGTTTGGGCACGACACTCGTGACCTTTACCAAGCAGGTGTTTGGCTTGGAAGAGTCCAACACTGTCCAGTGGCCCGAAGTTGAATACCAGTATTCGGATCGTTTCAAGGGTGCACACTTCCTGACCAAGCGCCCCGACGGTCGCGTGCGTTGCACGGCTTGCTTTTTGTGTGCCACAAATTGTCCGGCTCAGTGTATTACGATTGTTGCGGGTGAAAGCCCTGACAAGGGTGTCGAGAAATATCCGGTACGCTTTGAAATCGACATCCTGCGTTGCGTGTTTTGCGGATATTGCGAAGAAGCATGTCCGGTGGATGCGATCCGTCTCGGACCGGAGTATTCGATGGCCGGACTTGCAGAACGTAAGTGGGTTTATACCAAAGACTACCTGCTTGAGCGCGACGCAGTGAAGCGCAAAGTCGGTGAAAAGCAGGTTTCCAAAAAAGATGAAAATGTGAAGCACGACAGCGTTGACAGCGCTTTGCCGAACATTCACCTGACACATACGGGCGGTGGTCACTGACAAAACGCCGGCGAGTCAGTGTTGTCGTTTTGCATGAAAATAAGGTGCTCGCCTTCAAGGCCGAGGATCCAAGCTCGCGCCTGAATTACGTCTTTGTTCCGGGGGGCAGGATTGAATCAGGAGAAACCCCTGAACAGGCCGCCGTCCGTGAAACGTTCGAGGAAACCGGATACCGCATTTCAATTTTGAAACTTCCTTCCGTCGAGCGGCACTACGATTTCGAATGGGACGGACAGGTAAACCATTGCGAAACAATATTTTTGGCAGGTGAGTTGCTCAGCGAAGCTGCCGAGCCCGTAGATGATGCGCACTACCATCGAGGGGTGGTTTGGATTCCGGTCGGGGAATTGACTTCGGTATTCGGATACCATTCCGATATTCTGGAACCGGTTTTGTTTTTGTCCCGATTGCAGACCCGTGCAGTCAGTCACTTGGAAATTTAATTACGGCCGGCGGGAGAAACATTTTCCGGTTGAAAAACTCGGAATGAATTCTTCAGAGAGAAACAGGTTCGCGTTGCCGATTTCGGTCATTTTACGCAAGCGAAGTTCAGGCATCAGTCTGTACTGAAAGGTCTGGAAACTGCGCACAATGCGACCTTTTCCGTGCGGCGAAGTTACTGCAGACACTTCACCGAAGAGGAAGTTTTGCCGGAGGATGTGCTCGGCGGCGGAGCAGAATCATTCTCGATGTATTCAGGAAGTGGACGAATGGATGCACCTCCCGAGGTTTCATTTCCATCGACAGTGCTAATGACTCCGATGGGTGTGTTTCCCAACACAAAAACAGAGCCCGAATCTCCGGATTGAAGAAGAAACGACAATCCCTTTTGAACGTCCTTAGAGTATGGAATGAGAATTGTTTTGTCTTTAAAAACCAAAGCCTGGCTTGCAGTTGCCACTGCTCCATTAAGCATGTCATTAACGGTCACAGCTGCGTAGTACAGTGGTCCCGATTCGCCGAGTGTATTTGTCTGAGTCACTGACGCGATCACAAAACTTGGTTTAAGTAAATTTGTTCCAAAGAACGCCTGTCCGGAGAACGCCAATTGCTTTTGCACTTCCTGCTGCGAGTGAATAAGCCAAGGAAGATTATGGCTCGTGTTTGACATGGGCTTGTTTGCTTCGCTTTTTAAGAAGTCAGGATAATGAGATCCAACCGCGGCGAGCTGACCATATTCCGTCAGACTGTCAGAGAAAAACGCACGAATCTCTGCACTGCAAAGCTCCGTGTCAGCGCCCGTCGGGCAATTCCTCACTTGTTCAATGAGGCCGGAAAAACCCTCATCGCCGCGCCAACGCGTGACCGCCGAAACACGATCGCGCCAATGACTCAGCCAATAATTGAAATTTATATAATCGGCTGCCGGAATGAAAGACTTCAATGCGTCGATGCGCGCAAACTGTTGCTGCTCCGAAGTAACCAACGCTGCGCGCAGACGCTTCAATGCATCCGCAACATCGTTGCGCGTTCTCACCGCAGCCGGCACAAATCCTTCAAGCCTTGCCAAATCAAGGACCGTGCTGCAAACAACGCCCTTGCCCGGATTCGCACTCAGGTAAGTGGCCGAATCGGTTTTACAAGCGGGGATTCCACGCTCAATGAGACCCTTGTCAGGACGCGTTACTGCGGATTCAAATTCACTCTGTTTGTCGGGTGCGTTGCGCGCAAAGATCTCTCTTCCACGTCTCATACGTTCCAGCTCATTGAGCTGGATTGGAAAGCGCAAATACTTCTTCTTCCCGGGGTCAAACAAATTCAGTTCAGCCATCTGCGCTTTCGAAAACTTGATACAGTGTTCTGCCGTCCAAAAAGCGATCTTGAAAGGATCTTCTGCGCCATGGGCCGCAGGAACATAATCCATATGCACGGTGCAACGATCCCGACGCGACGTGTCGGGTGCTCCGGACTCATCGATAAGGTCAAGCACCCCGCCCCAGCTTGCAGGCATCGTTCCGCCGCTTAAAGAACGGCTCACAGCACTCTCCGCAATGGGAATTGATTTAGTTTTCGAGCACATTATCTTTTGGCCGCTTTGTGCACCGCAGCCGGAAGTTATAAGCGTCAATAAGAACAAAAAATTACGAGCCATCAAAAGAGGTTGTCGGCAAAAAAACGCCCTTTCTTTAGTCTCGGACGCTCCCGAGTTCAGCGGCTAAAGCCTCAGAATAAATGAAGTTAACAAAAACAAATACTCACATTTCGTCGGTTCCAACCTTCAAAACCAAAGATTCCGCTCAGGGGCCCGGGAAAATTCACATCTTCCGCTCGTGTAGAGTCTTCATCCCGCCTCAATGAGTTCAACTGAAGGCACCGCATTTTCGACCCTCGCTGACAATGACTGCCGAGACTTTTGCTTAAATCTTTTGCCTGCCGTCTGTGGATGGTTGTAAGACTGGATGCGGTATGCAATGGCTGTAGCTCAATTTTCAGGTTAGTTTTTTCTGTCCGAAAAAAATATCACCAATTCAACAAATTCAGAGAGGAAGTCATATTAGAATCTGGTTTCCTGATTTAAACAGCCGTCGTCGAGATATCCTTATGGTTAGACAATCTCTGAATGTGCACCACAGGCACTCTTTTAAAGGGAAATCGCCTCTCGACAGCAAAGGTGCAGCCTTCCAATATCGAGTTGCGCCTCCGAAGGGCGCAGTTAACAAATTTAGCGTTCTGACATGCAGGCAGATCACCTTGTTGATTGATGACTCTGAGGTTAGCGGTCAGTTCTAAGCAACCGCAGGATATAAAACGGCGCTTGTTGAATTCCCCGTCTGTATTTTGCATCAAGGAAAACCACTTCCCTGAAAAATGACTCCAGATCCGCGGAACTTAGTTTACTTTTGCCGGAAAGTAGCTCCAGTCGTTCACTTCAATTTCTCATTTCCCCAAACGCAGGATCTGCTGGGGAAGGTCTTTTGAAAAGAACCGCAGGAAGTCAAACATTGTGCGCGTTTCTGGGACTGATCGAGTAGCACCTTTCCTGTATTGATTTTGACCAGACAGCGAGCTGAAACATCTGTTGTCTGGCGAGCCGCCGCCGATGGAGCTGGAGCCGCCGGAGCTAAAGCCTTTGGAGCTGGAGCCGCCGGAGCTAAAGCCTTTGGAGCTGAAGCCGCTGGAGCTGGAGCCTTTGGAGCTGAAGCCGCTGGAGCTGAAACCATTGGAGCTGGAGCCTTTGGAGCTGGAGCCTTTGGAGCTGAAACCTTTGGAGCTGAAGCCGTTGGAGCTGAAGCCGTTGGAGTTGGTGTTGCAGCAGGCACACCAACCGAAGCATAGACCCTTCTTGCGCCCTCAATATCTGCGAGACTCAGTTGGTTTTGTAATGGGATGTCGCTGCCATTGAGGGCTACCATCTTTGGAACAGTAAGCTCTGTGCCGTACATCATGACCGACTTTATGTCGAAAGCCGTGTCCGGGACGCTCCCCGAAGTTTTTTGCAGCCAAGTTTGACCTTCAATTGAACCGAGAAATTTAACAAAGCTATCACGATCAGCGCGCTGATGTTCATGCATAAATCCTAGAGCGTGCCCCATCTCGTGAAGTAAGGTGTAACGCATCTGACAACGATAGTCCGCTGCATTTTTACCCGTGGGCAAAACAAGCGTCTGTCTGCCTTTATTTCGGCCCAACGAAGACGTACCGCACGCCTTCAAAGCAGGATTTTCCTCGAACTGAACGAAATCAACATCTGTTTCACTTTTTGGAACCCAGTTGATGCCGGCCTTTTTCCACTCACTTATGGCAAATTGAAAATCGCCGGCGAACGAAAAATTTGGAGGAAGCACATAAGGAACTCGGCCGTTGTCCCAGAGAAGCGTTGTTGCTTTTTCACGTGCCAAACCCAAACTTGATTCTTCGATTTCATAGATCAACTGGCTTGCGGGAATTTTCATATCGCCACCAACGATGACGTGATCGTTTTGCGGCTGAAACTCGACTTCAATATATCCGTCGTAAGATGCGATGTAGGCTTTGTTTCCCTTGCTCTGGGAAAGACCTTGAACAGCTGGGTTTTCTTGTGTCACGCCACAGGAAGCGATGAAAATGAGCCCAAAAAAGGTTGCAGCTCTCAGCATATGTATGTCCTCCCGTCGCATTTTTTCTTCATCGGCAGGAAAGCGTTTTCAACAAAGAATAATTTTTACCGAGACATAAATTTCATTAAGGACGACTAGTTAGAGAAGGAGTAGAATCCGGCAGGGATAGTAATTCAATTAGAAATGGGAACAGGGCATTGCTATTATTTTAAGCTGAAAAAAGCTTTTATTACTGATTAAATGCCTCTGAAGAATCATTTGCGTTTGACCGTGAGCTTGCGAAAAAGGGAGTTACGCAGCACCGTCATGCTCTGTTCCGCGCGCGATCGTGGTGGCTGACGACTTCATTTTTTTACACTTTTTGCAACCCAAATTGTAAATCGCCGAATCGCGCGCGAGAGCTTCTAAGGTCGCGTTCTTTCGAAACCACAACGTAATGACCGAACTCGTGAGCACGATATACAAGTAATAAGGTACCTAAATAAATATAATTTGTCGCTCCATTTCGCCTTTTAAGGCGAGTGTCACAATCAGCACCGCCAGCGGTCGGATGGGTTTAGGCAAATTTACCCCGCTCCGCTCGTGCAGAGACACCATCCCGCCTCCCTCATTCAGCTTGAAGTCGCCGCATTTTCGACTCGGGCCGCCGAGACTTTTGCGTAAACGTGCTCTCAGTCGAGGGCTGAGCATTGATTTTTCATCTATTCAGACCGGAGGAGGGGTATCTCAGTCAAATTCCACCCGACCTTGATCGGTTTGGATGAATTGACCAAGCGGGGTGTTTTGAGTTTTTTCTGATTAGGAAAAGGCGGAGCTGGCTGTCTTTAGTCGGGCCAACCGTAGTCCACATCTGCTCCAGTCCCATCATGATTGCTGTCAAGAAGTGATCGGGTCCATCACCACAGCCACAAGCCTCATGCGTCCACCGCATTTGTCACACTTGAGAACATCGATTTTGAAT
>RFOM01000060.1 GCA_009926615.1 Pseudomonadota bacterium | reverse complement strand
ACTCATGTGGTTGAAGGCAAAGATGCACAGAGTTTTTCGAAAAAGGTCGCCGAAGTTGTCAGCGAGCAGCTGAAGGCCGGCCCCAATGCAGCCCGCCGCACCAAAGAACTGCTGCGCAGAATTCATCCGCTGCCTGATCCTTCGTTATTTGAATTTACCGCAACGTCGATTGCCCTTGCACGTTGTTCGGACGAAGGCCGGCATGGTCTTGCAAAATTCTTTGAAAAACAGTCTCCCGACTGGTCTGCAGATTTGTCGCCGGAAGCGTTTGGAGTTCCGCAATGAAACGACTTGTGATTGCCAACCGCGGCGAAATCGCCCGCCGTATTCTCCGCGCCGGACGCGATTATGGATGGAAGATTGCGGTCATCTCGACTCCCGAAGATCAGGATGCACCGGTTCGTTACGAAGCCGATGCGGTGCTTGAGGTCGACAGTTTTTTAAATGCACGCGCGATTGTTGCTGCTGCTAAAGACTGGCAGGCCGACCTTATTCACCCCGGCTATGGATTTCTTTCCGAAAACGCTGAATTTGCGCAGTTGGTTGAAGACGCAGGAATTGCCTTTGTCGGGCCCACTGCAGTCAACATGCGGGCTATGGGCGGCAAGGAATCGGCCAAAGCCTTTGCCCGCAAGTGCGGAGTTCCCACCCTTGAAGCGCTGTTGAGCGATGAACTCAAATCACTCCCTGAAAATAAATGGCCTGATGCGCTGCAAAAGCGCGGCATCATTGCTCCCTATCTTGTTAAAGCGAGCGGCGGCGGAGGCGGGCGCGGAATGCGCATCGTCGGCGATTTTAAAGATCTGCCCGAAGCCGTCAGGCGTGCGTCGCAGGAGGCTCAGGCGAGCTTCAACGACCCGACCGTTTTTGTTGAGCGCTACCTTGTCGCACCGCGGCATGTTGAGATTCAGGTGTTCGGCGACGGCAAGGGCGGCGGGGTTTTTTTGGGCGAGCGTGAATGTTCGTTGCAGCGTCGTCATCAGAAAGTTCTGGAAGAAGCACCGAGCGCAGTGGTGGATCACAACCTGCGCGAAAAAATGGGACGCGCTTCGATGGCTCTGGTGGCTGAAACCAAATACCGCGGTGCGGGTACGGTGGAATTTCTGCTCACCAACGACGGCAGCTTTTTCTTTTTGGAAATGAATACGCGTCTGCAGGTTGAACATCCGGTCACTGAACTGGTTTACGGTGTCGACCTTGTCAAATCGCAATTTGAGCTTGCGATGGGGCAGTGGCCTGCGCAGCTGGCGCGTCCGGATGTTTTCAGTGTGCCGGTTCCCAATGGGGTTGCAATTGAAGCTCGCCTGCTGGCCGAAGATCCGCGCTCCGGATTTTTGCCGACCCCCGGTCCGCTGGTGGTCTGCAAGGAATCTCAACTTTTCGGAGTTCGGGTGGATTCGGGTGTGAGCGAAGGCGGCCGTGTGAACGATCGCTTCGATTCGATGATCTCAAAAATCATTGCACACGCACCAACCCGCGCAGCTGCGTGTGACCTTCTTTCACGGGCACTTGAAACGACCGTGATTCACGGCTGCACGACCAATCTGCCATTCCTCACAGCCTGTGCGCGCCACCCGAATTACGTGAGCGGTGAAGTATCGACCGCGTGGATTGGCGAAAACCTCAGTGCACTGAATGAGTCTTTGATACCTGAGACACTGGTTGAATTTTTTCAAAGGCCGGACGTCCGCCGCGCGCTCGCGTCGGCTCTGTTGCTGCGAAGCGCACAGTTTGCTCACTATGTTCCCTCTGCGAGTGCGGCAGTTCATATAGGTGATCGCTTTGCATCGCTGATTCCTTCTTCGCGGGAACGCAACGCATCGGGTTTGAATGTCGGGTCAAAACTGGAATTTTCTGCGGTTGACGTCCTGCCTGCCGAGGAGCCGCACGTGTTCCGGATCCGCGGCCGCGGTTTGGTGGAGTGCCTTAAAGGTTTGTCCGAGGAATCTCTGCACCGCAGCACATTTTCACTGCAGGCAGCGTCGCACAGGGCGCGTTCGGCGAATGGCACGGAACTTGAAGTTCTTTGCACGCTGTCGCGGCCGCGCGGGCAACACATTCAAATCACTTTATTTGGTGAAACACTCACACTCGAATGGCCGGATGATACCCGTGCTCAGCTTGAAGTCGGGGTCTCGGACGGTGTAGGGGATGCTCTTCTCAAAGCTCCGATGGCGGGTAAAGTGCTTGAGGTTCGTGTGACCGATGGCGATACGGTCAACGAGGGAGATCTGTTGTTCGTGCTGGAGTCAATGAAGATGCAGCTCGAAATACGCGCTCCGCGGGCAGGAACGGTGGCATCGGTTCGGGTTCAGGCCGGCATGACACTTGCAGGTCCGGATGTTTTGGCAGAAATCAGAGATTCGGTTTAATTTAGTCTCCGGATACAGGAGAGAGGGAATATGAAGAACGACTTTTCGGCAGAAATGAGAGAACTCACGGAAACAGTGCGAGCGTTTGCAGCCAAAGAACTTTCGCCGCACGCGGACGAGCTCGATCGGGAAGAGCGCCTTGCCCCCGGTATTTTTCGCAAGCTCGGTGATCTTGGAATTCTTGGCATCACCATTCCGGAAGAGTTCGGCGGTGTGAATCTGGGTGCCAAGGCGATGGTTTCGGTGATGGAAGAGCTCAGCTATGCCGAACCGGGGACGTGTCTTTCGTATCTCGCCCACTCTCTGCTGTTTGTTCACAACCTTGCCCAGAACGGTTCCAAAGAACAATGCGAGCGGTACCTGCCGCGCTGCATGACAGGCGAGTTGGTCACGGGAATGGCGATGACAGAACCCGGCGCGGGTTCCGATGCTGTCGGCATGATGACGCGCGCAGTCCGCGAGGGCGATCATTATGTTCTGAACGGCACCAAAATGTTCATTACCAACGGCCCAATCGGTGATGTGTTTTTGGTTTACGCCCGCACGGGTGATGACCGGCAGGATCTCTCAACGTTCATCGTTGAAAGCGGATTTGCGGGTTTTACTGTGAGCAAGAAACTTTCGAAGATGGGCATGCGTTCGAGTCCGACCGGCGAACTGGTTTTCCGCAATTGCCGCGTACCGGTCCAGAACCGCGTCGGCGAAGAAGGTTCGTGCGTGAAGCACATGATGAAGAATCTCGACATTGAACGTGTCGGTCTGGCCGCCATGAGCTTGGGAATTGCGCGTGCGTGTCTTGATCACTCACTCAAGTATTCAACCGAGCGCAGTCAGTTCGGCGAGCCGATTGTCAACTTTCAGTCGGTGAGCGAAAAACTCAGCAACATGTACATCGGCTACCGCGCAGCCCGCGCACTTGTTTACGAAGCGGCGCAGGTTATTGATGAAGGCCGTCGTGCCAATCAGGAGGCAGCTGCTGCAAAGGTCTTTGCATCGGAGATGGCGACCAAAGTTGCGCTGGATGCAATTCAGGTGTTGGGTGGCTACGGCTACATCCGTGAATTTCCGGTTGAGCGCCTGATGCGCGATGCCAAGCTTCTGGAAATCGGCGGCGGGACAAGCGAAATTCTCCGCAGCGTGATTATCAAAGAATTCGTCCGCAAGAGCCGCTGACCGGCGGCGACTTTCGGCCGACGACGACAAACAGTCGTCACTGACTAATTCTTGGACACAGCCCGACGCGGCTGTGTTTTTTTAATATACTGTTATTATTAATTTTTAATTCCGGCTTAATTCCTGCTGTGGTCCTCTCGCTTCATTCAATTTGCGTGCGGAGGACTGCGTCATGAGCAGGAATAAACAAAACTCAAAAGTTATTTTACTCGTCGCAGCCGTGTTGGCGAAGATTGCAGTCGCCTGCGGTCCCGCCAAGGCACCTGAGTCGGAAACTCAGGGCTGGCTGCCGTGGGTCAAAGACGAACCCGTCAAGGTCCTTCAAACGGAGAGCGGCGACCCCATTCCGGAAAGAGTTGCAAACTTTTTGCAGGCTGCGGAAGGATTCGGAAGAGGTGTCAGAACATATCAAATGGGAACTTATACCCCTAACGTAACAGACTGCAGCGGTTTTTTGGGGCAGGCTCACCGTGCGGCGGGCCACCGTGTTTCGTTCTATCAATTTGATTGGGACCATTTGAATTTTGCGGGATGCAGCGGCCAGCTGCGCGCGGGTGATGTCCTTCTGCTTGCCTATCCCGGCCGTCAGCCTGATCACTGGGTCATGATGGCCGACGTTCGGGCCCCCAACGGACAGTTTAATCACACGGACAATATAATCATGGATGTGTCGTCGGATTATGTGGACGGCAAGCCGTTTTTCAAAGGTGAACTCGGCCGCAGAAAAAACCTGCTCGCCAGAAAAGTTTACGCATGCCGTCGTCATCGCACCTTCGAAAATGACTGGAAGCAGATGATTGTGCAGCAGGAGCAAGCAATCAAGGCTGCCGAAGGAGACAAGCCGGAGCAGCAGCAGCAGCCGGGTCCGACGCAGCCGTCAAATTCTGCATGGCCATGGATCCCCTTCTTTGGTCAAGGGCCCTCGGGCGGCTGAAAATCGTTCTGACACCTGCCGACTGTTTTTCCGCGTTGCCGACGCGGGAACCTCCTGTTACCATAAAGCAGGCCCCTCTTTTGGGGCGAGACAGGTGTTACGTGCAAGATTCAGCCCGCAATATCATAATCAAGGACCTTCCTGCCTCGGGAGAAAGGTTGCCCTTGTTCGTTGTCGGCGATGTGCATGGCTGTGCCAAAGAGTTGCGCGACCTGATTGCCAAGGCGAAAAAGAGTATCGCCGAGTTTCAGCTGGTCCTTGTGGGAGACTTGTTCACCAAAGGTCCGGATCCGGTCGGTGTGTTCGATATAATTCATGAATTCAATGCGATTTGTATTAAGGGCAATCATGACTGGGCGCTCTGGGCTGCCATGGTTCAGGCGCAGCGCCGCGGCCTGCAGTCATTGCCTGAACATACCCAGCAGACGCTGCACATGATACGGCATCATCGCCGTGCGCTTTTCGATTTTGTCAATTCGCTTCCACATGCATTTCGTACAACTGTTAAACCCGTGCGCGAGCGCAGAGGGTGGGAATCTGAATATCCTCTTATAATAGTTCATGCCGGTATCGATCCGGTTTCGGGACTTGCTGCGACTCCCGAACGTATGATGTTGACCGCGCGTTACGTTCGCTGGGATGACCCTCAGCAGCGCTCAAAGCTTCTGGTCGTTCCCTCCGGATATCGGGCCGAGATGCTCGCCGAGGCTGAGCAAAAACAGGTTGGCAGCGCGCCCAAACTTCCCGCGCCGCAAACACATTCCAAACCGCGTCCCGATTCACCTGAAAAGTTCCGCTGGCACGAATTGCACAAGGGACCTGACCTGATTGTTTTCGGGCATGATGCAAAACAAGGACTTTTCCGTAAGACTCTCTCCACCGGCAGGCCGATTTGTGTCGGCTTGGATACAGGGTGTACTTACGGACGGCAGTTGACAGGTTACTTCCCTGAACTTGATGATGCAGTTCAGGTGGATGCCAAAAGAAGTTACTTCGATCTTGCCCGTAACGTGATTCTTTTGCGCGGTCCTACGCCCAGAATTGCTGTTTGACGCACCCGAAAGTTTAAAAATATGAGTAATGAAAAAGAGGGGATTTTTCCTGAAGACGAACAGCTCTCGCGGTTGTTCGCCGGCAATGAGCAGTTTTTGAATTTGCTCATGCGGCAATGTGTCCGGACGGAGCAGGTTATTGCGCGGAGTTATTCGGAAGGAACGTGGAATCAATATTCCGGCCGCGACTTTCTGGCGCATTTGGGAAGGGCCACCGGTCATTGGGAAAAAGCATTGTCCGGTTTGAATCTTTCGGGCGAGCGTGCTTCCGGAAAGCGCGGACCGGCACTGCTGTTTCAAACTCACAATTCATACACGTCATGGGTATCTTCACTGGCCGCGGTGCTCTCCGGATACGATGTGATGTTCATGCCGCTGCATGCATCCGAGGCTGACATTCGTTGGTGTGTGGAATATTTTGGTTGTGTTGCGCTTGTCACCGACATTGAAGGTTATGCTTCGCAGCTGAAAGATATGCAGCTCCCTGTTTTTGATTTGTCGGGTGTGCACTGGGGCGTTCGGGACAAGAGTGTCGAACCGCCGGCAGTCACTCTTTTCAGGTGGTTCAAGACAGCCGAAGAACTGCGCGACGCCAAGCGGCAGACAGGTGTTTTTCCCAGTGTGCAGGGGCACATTCCGGCCAAAATCGGATTTTTTAATTTCATTTCTTTCGGACATGACGGATTTCAAAAGCCTGAATCGCTGTCGCTGGATGCATTGGTCGTTTCTGCAAACCATTTACTCATTCATTTGAACACGCCGCCCGAGATTTTTTGGAAGACTTTGGAAATTCTGCCGCTCTCAAATCCGTTCGCGCATCTGTCGAGATACAGCGCGCTGCTGAAAAACGGAGTTGTGGGCTTTCCACAGTTGGGCGGGGAGTTGGAATCGCATCTGCGGATTCTCAGGCCGACGGTTATTTTTGCCAGCCCGAATGAGCTTGAAAAACTTGCAGCACATGTGAGCGCACAGCTGCGGGCTCCCGGCTTCAGTCCGCGCCTTGCGCTCGGCAACCGGCTCGATCAGGCGCGTGAACTTTTAAAATCGGGACGGGCTCTCAAATTACCTGAAACAGTGTTTGATGCGGCGACCCGAACTTTGCTTTGGGCGAGCCGAAACACCATCGGCAAAGATTTTGTCCGTTTCAGTTTGGCAGATTTGCAGATGGTTGTGCACGGCTTGGCGTCGGCCCGTGAGGCTCATGTCGAGCTGCTCGGGCAAATGGGCGTGCCTGTAATAGAAACATACGGTGTCACAGCGGCCGCCGGTTTGCTTTCGGCAAATACCTTTGACTCACCTCATCTGAATCTGATCGGCAATCCGGTGTCCCACGTTTCATTTCGTCTCGGCCAGAATTCGGTTCTTGAATATCGGTTGAATCATCCGGCCTTTTCCGGACACGGGCATTGGCAGGAAACCGGCGATGTGGCGCAGATGACACCGTTCGGATTCAAAATTACCGGCCGCCGCAGGCATCTTTTTGTGACCGCCGGCGGAGCGACAATTTCGCCGCTGAGGCTTGAACAGTTATTGCGTGAAACACATGAAGTACAGGATGTGTGTATTGTCGGCGACAAGATGCCTTATCTGGCCGCGTTGGTTGTTCTTTCGGCAGATGCGCAGGCTGAATTCAGAACAAGTCCCGAAAAAATTCGCGAAATCGTTCAGCAACGTATCGGAAGTGTGAATGAAACTCTTCCCCGTCATGCAACAATCAAAAAGTTTTTAGTACTTGAAAAACCGTTTCAGGAATCTTTGGGTGAGAAGTTGCCCAGCGGCAGTCTCAATCGCCTTAAAATTAACGAAACAAGGCGCCCTGAGATCGACTCACTCTACCAGACGGGCAGTCCCTGACATCTTTTTGCAGCAGGGTTTCTGTCATTGTTTACTTAACGGTTTGACCTCCTGATTTTGCGTGGTTACTCTGAAAGCAACCAACACGAAGACAACTGTGCCAGAGAGTCCGGTGCGTTGAATGGGCGTGTTTAGTTTTGGCGGAGGAGCTATGCAACAGTCTCACAAGATCTACGATATTGTCCGTGATGCTTACAGCCCCACTCACTACAACGAACTGAACTGGCAAGGCAGCTTTGCCGAGTATCTTGAAATTGTCGAAAAGAATCCGCGCGTCTGCCGCACTGCTTTTCAGCGTGTGTACGACATGATTATGCACTTCGGAACATACGAATACGTTGAACATAAAAAGAAGCTTGTGCATTACAAGTTTTTCGACGATCCGCTCAACGGCGGCAAAGATGCCGTGTTCGGTCTCGACGTTCATCTCGTCAAGCTCGTCAATTTCTTCAAAGCTGCGAGCTTGCGCTACGGTCCTGAAAAACGCGTTCTGCTTCTGCACGGACCGGTGGGTTCGGCGAAATCAACCATTGCCCGTCTGCTGAAAAAAGGACTCGAATGGTATTCCTATCAGGCCGACGGCTCGCTTTACACCTATGACTGGGTGAATCTCAAAGAGCGTCTTGCAATGGACGATCTCATGGCGTGCCCGATGCACGAAGAGCCTCTGCGCCTGATTCCGGAAGAAGCCCGCGCGAAGGTGCTCAGCTACCTCAACAAAGGCAAAACTTTTGATCAGAAGATCTTTGTCGAAGGCAATATTGATCCGGCCTGCCGCTTTGTATTCAACGAACTGATGAAGCAATACGGCGGCGACTGGGAACGTGTGGTCAAGAATCACATCCGCGTGCGCCGTCTGCTGCTGTCGGAAAAAGACCGCGTCGGTATCGGTACATTTCAGCCCAAAGATGAAAAGAATCAGGACTCGACGGAGCTCACGGGCGACCTCAACTACCGCAAGATCGCCGAATACGGTTCCGACTCCGATCCGCGTGCGTTCAACTTCGACGGCGAGTTCAATATTTCGAACCGCGGCATGGTTGAGTTCGTCGAAATGCTGAAGCTCGACGTGGCGTTCCTTTACGACCTTCTCGGTGCTTCGCAGGAACACAGAATCAAGCCGAAGAAGTTCGCGCAGACGGACATTGACGAAGTGATTGTCGGTCACACCAACGAACCCGAGTACCGCAAACTCCAGAACAACGAATTCATGGAAGCGCTGCGCGACCGTACGGTGAAGATTGATGTTCCTTACATCACCAAACTCAAGGAAGAAACCAAGATCTACCGCAAGGATTTCAATCCCGAGAGCGTGCCGCACATTCACGTCGCACCGCACACGATTGAAACCGCATCCATGTGGGCGATTCTCACTCGTCTCGAAGAGCCCAAAAAAGCCAATCTGACAGTGATGCAAAAGCTCAAACTGTATGACGGCAAAACGCTCCCCGGCTACACCGAAGACAACATCAAGGAGTTGCGCAAAGAAGCTATGCGCGAAGGACTTGACGGTATTTCTCCGCGCTACATTCAGGATAAAATATCAAACGCGCTGGTTGACGACCGCGGCAACGGCTGTATCAATCCGTTTATCGTGCTCAACGAGCTTGAGGGCGGTTTGAAGAATCACTCGCTCATCCGTGACGAGGAAACCAAGAAGCGCTACCGTGAGTTGCTTGCGGTTGTGAAACAGGAATACGAAGATATCGTCAAGAACGAAGTGCAGCGCGCGATTTCCGCAGATGAAGAGGCGATTGCCAAACTGTGCGGGAACTACATCGACAACGTCAAGGCCTACACTCAAAAGGAACGCGTACGCAACAAGTACACGGGCCAGAGCGAAGAGCCGGATGAGCGTCTCATGCGCAGCATCGAGGAAAAAATCGACATTCCGGAAAGCCGCAAGGACGATTTCCGCCGTGAGATTATGAACTACATCGGTGCACTTGCGCTTGAAGGCAAGACGTTCGACTACAAGACGAACGAGCGTCTGCACAAGGCTCTTGAACTCAAGTTGTTTGAAGACCAAAAAGACACCATCAAGCTGACAAGCCTTGTTTCCAACGTCGTCGACAAAGAAACACAGGCCAAAATTGATGTCGTCAAGAACCGTCTGATTAAGAACTACGGATATTGCGATATCTGTTCCAACGATGCACTGCACTTCGTTGCAAGTATTTTTGCGCGCGGTGATGTGAAGCGTTCTGCGAACTGATTCCGTGTATCCGGATGTTCAAGGTCAAGCGTCTGAGGAGTTTTCGCAATGAAAATGGAAACCGATGTTAACCGCTTCCGTCGAATTGTGCGGGGACGTATCAAAGAAAACCTCAAACGCTTTATATCCTCAGGCGAACTGATTGGCCGGCAGGGGAACAAGCAAGTTACAATTCCTCTGCCGCGCATCGACCTTCCGCGATTTCAGTTTGGCGGCAACCAGCAAAAAGGAGTCGGGCAGGGTGACGGTGATCCGGGGGATCCGCTCAATCAGGGGAAACCACAGCCGGGTGAAGGCGAGGCGGGCCAGAACGCAGGCGATCACGGTTTGGAAGTCGATGTCTCGCTTGAAGAACTTGCCGATATTCTGGGCGAGGAACTCCAGCTGCCGCGCATCGAAGACAAGGGCAAGAAGAACGTTAAATCAAAAAAGTACAAATACCACGGTGTGCTGAAGACCGGTCCCGAAGGGCTGCGAAACTTCAAGCGCACGTACAAAGAAGCTCTCAAGAGGCAGATTGCTTCGGATGAGTACACGCCCGAACGTCCGTCGGTCATTCCAATCAAGGAAGACAAGCGCTACCGCAGTTTCAAAATTGAAGAAAATCCCGAAGCCAGTGCCGTGATTGTTTACATGATGGACGTTTCGGGTTCGATGGGAGACGAACAAAAAGAAATCGTGCGGCTCACGGCTTTCTGGCTGGATACGTGGCTCAAGCGAAACTACGACAACATTGAAACGCGTTTCATAATTCACGATGCGGTTGCGCGCGAAGTTGACGAGCAGACCTTTTACCACACCAAAGAAAGCGGCGGCACGCTGATTTCGAGTGCGTACAAGCTTTGCGAGAAAATTATCAAGGAAGATTATCCGCTCGACGAATGGAATATTTATCTGTTCCATTTTTCCGACGGGGACAACTGGAGCGGCAACGACACCAATGAATGCATGGTGCTGCTCGACAACGTGCTGTTGCCGGCCTCAAATCTGTTCAGCTACGGACAGGTCGAAAGCCGCTACGGCAGCGGTCAGTTTCTCAAGGATCTTGAGAAGCACTTCGGTGATTCTCAGGAAAAAGTCGTGACGCATCAAATCAAAGATCGTGACGGCATCATGAATGCATTGAAGGTCTTTTTGGGCAAAGGAAAATAAAAATGGTGATGGACCCGCGCCTGACAAGCGAGCTGACTCCTGAGCTCAAAAACATTGTCCGTGAAATAGAATCGCAGTGCAAAAATCTTGGTCTTGATTTCTTTCCGGTCATTTTTGAGATGGTCGATTATCAGCAGATGAGCGAGATTGCGGCCTACGGCGGTTTTCCGACCCGTTATCCGCACTGGCGCTTCGGCATGGAGTACGAGCATCTGTCCAAGAGCTATGAATACGGCCTGAGTCTCATCTATGAAATGGTGATCAACAACGATCCCTGTTACGCGTATCTGTTGAAGAGCAACTCGCTTGTTGATCAGAAAACCGTGATAGCCCACGTTTACGGGCACTGCGATTTTTTCAAGAACAACTATTGTTTTCAGCATACCAATCGAAAAATGCTCGATGAAATGGCCAACCACGGAAGTCGCGTCCGCCGGTATATTGAGGAAGTCGGACAGGATGAAGTTGAGTCTTTTATCGATACGTGTCTGACCCTTGAAAATCTCATCGATCAGCACGCGCCCCACATTCGCCGTGAGCCCAAGCTTTCGCGCGATCCTGATGATCTTCTGCCGCCCGAAAAACGACCCGTGCCCAAGCTGCCGACACAGCGGAGCTACATGGACGGCTACATCAATCCCGAAAGCTATTTGAAGGAACAGCAGGAGCGGATTGTCAGGGAATTCGAGCGGGAAAAGCGGTTTCCCGAAACACCGCGGCGAGACGTTCTGCAGTTTCTGATTGAGCACGCTCCTCTTTCAAGCTGGCAGCGCGACGTGCTTTCGATTGTGCGTGAGGAAGCCTATTATTTTGCGCCGCAGGGACAAACAAAAATCATGAACGAAGGCTGGGCGGTGTACTGGCACTCCAAGCTGATGACGGAATTTGTTCTGAACGACTCGGAAGTGATTGACTACTGCGATCATTACGCAGGCGTAACAGCCACTTCGGGTATGCGGCTCAATCCCTACAAAGTCGGCGTTGAGCTGATGCGGCATATCGAAAACCGCTGGAACAAAGGCAAGTTCGGCCTTGATTATATGCTGTGCGATGATCCTGCAGTGCGCAAAGCGTGGAATACCAACACAAACCGCGGCAGGGAAAAACTTTTTGAGGTTCGTAAGTTTCACAACGACATTACCTTCATCGACGAGTTCCTTGATGAAGATTTCTGTGAAGAAGCCAAAATGTTCACGTGGGCTGCCGATCGCCGCAGCGGACAGGCCGTGATTCACGACCGCGACTTTCCGGCCATCAAAAAAGAACTTCTCGATGCGCTGACCAACTTCGGTCAGCCGGTCATCGAGGTTGTCGACGGCAACTTTCAAAACCGCGGCGAACTGCTTCTGACCCACAAGCATCAGGGCAAGGACCTGAAGGTCGACTGGGCCATGGAAACTATGTCGAGCCTTTATAAAATCTGGAACCGGCCCGTAAATCTTGCCACGGTTCTGGAAGGTGAGGCCCGACTTCTGGTATACGATGGGGGCGAACCGCGCATAGAGAAGGCCCCTGCGCTTGATGCAGAGGCGGCCGCAGCCGGAGCCTGATTCATCGGTGCTTCCTGCTGTTGCTTCCGGTTCTGCGGACGGGAGCAACTATGAAAACCAAAATAAATCTTCAATCAGTGCTCTTAACGGTCGTTGCCGCGCTGTCCGGCGTGTGGTCCGGTTGCGGCGGCCGTCTCCCCGTCTCCGAATCCCGCGTCACGACGGATTTGGATATTACCGGCAATGCACGTGTTGCCCGAAACTTTCAGACTTATGTTGATAATCCGGCGGGCGGCTGCAGTTCCGGCGGCAGTCAGGGACGCAGGATTCTGATTTCCGGATTTGGGCCCTTTAATCGTCAGAACAATATTTCCGGTGCTGTAGTTGATGTTTTGCAGCGGCACCGGCTCTGGCCTGAAGTGCAAACGTGGCCTGAAGACGGAGAATTTGCTGCTCCCGAATTCGCACCCGACGACAGCTCCGGTTCTTTGGGTGCCAAGGCTGTTCAGCGCACCCTTCGCTATGACGGCCGCACACTGGAAGTGTGTTTGCTCAAGTTGTCGGTCGAATGGGATTTCGCAGCGGCCGTTATTCTTCATGAGGCAGAGAAATTCCGGCCCGATTTTATTCTGATGACCGGCTACGGTTCGGATCTGACCGGAGTCCGGCTGGAAGCCGCCGCCCTCAACGATACAACTCGGCTGTCGGGCTTCGATCCTGCCGGCAAGGCACTCGGAGATTTGAACAGACCCATTTCCAAGTGGGTTCTGCCTGTCTCGTCCAATGTTCCGGACGTTCTTGAAATGCAATGGGACAATCAGAAAATTTCAATGCAAAACCGTGCGCGGCTGTTGCAGATGAGCGGAGCTCTCGGACGAACGGAAACCGACGAACGGTGGAAGTTTGTGGCGATGAAATCCGCCGACCCTTTAAATAACTATATTTGCAATAATGTCAGTTTTGCAGTTCTTGCGTCCATGCAAACCGCTTCTCTGCCGCTTGCCGGCGGCAAGCTTGTTCTGAGCCCGCAATTTTCAAAGCCCCCGCGCGCGGCATTCATGCATTACCCGTATGAGGCGAATGTGGCCTCTTCAAATGAGGTGTGGATATGGACACACCTTTTGCTTTCGGTTGCCTCTTCTGCCCTTTCCCAGAGTCCGTCGCCCGCTGTTTTTTAAAGAGAAACGCACACAGAGTCCGACGGTTCCGAATTTCCGTCTTCATTTTGCGCGATGATATAAAAACACACCTGACTTCCGGCGGGTATTTTTTGTCCGAGCTGTGACAGCTGAACTTCCGCGGCCACCGGAATATCTTCTGATTCTTTGCGGCTCAGCGTGCTCACAAGTTTGCCGCCGGAGGCAGCCTTCAGGCTGCCTGTGAAATAAACCTTGTAGCTTTGTACGGCTTCCGCCGGTTTGTCCCAACTGAACTGCAAACTGCCCTGTGCTGCCTCTTGCGAGTCGTCCGTGCTGTTTTTAGTTTCAGAGGTTGGCTTCATGAGGTCTTCACTGAGGACAGTCAAAGGCTGGGACTGGCTGCAGGACAGAGTCACGAAGGTGGATATCAGGACCACGTTGAGCGGTAACAATTTCATTGCCGCTCACCTCTTCCTTTCGATCTTGAGCCCTGTCGGTTTGGCGGGACCCGATTTGGAATTGGTAATTGAAAGGTCGCTGCATGAGTAATAGTTGCTCGGTTTTTTGGGATCATCAAGCATGACCTGTATCAGCTGCAGAGTGCAGCCGGTGCATTCAACCTGCGGAATTTTCAGCTCCGCTTTGAACTGATGGTACGCATTGCCCGCTACTCTTTCGTTCTGATTGTCTTCAATTTTGAGAAGAGGAACCGGCACCCCTTGAACAGGCTTGTCGTCACTTCCGAGAAGATGAATTTCAAAATAGCCGGGGTGGTTGATGGTCTCTTCAAATTCAAGACTTACGCTGTCGCCGGCGTTGTATTTTCGCGGCGCAGAACCGCGCTCGGTTCCACCGCAGGGCGGAGTCTTGAGATTGTCATTCAGGCTTCGGGGAGGCGACAAAAGGCTTCCGGCCTTCCAGCGGGCATGCGCCGCGGCCGGTGAACTTTCAAAAAAGCTGTAAAATGTGAATAAAAACAGCCAAACACGCATATGATCGTATCGGTGCCGGAAGCGAAAACTTGAGCCCTTTCGGGTAGCTCAGCGGTGAGGCTCAGTTTTGCGCGAAAACAACGTCATGTTCAGGCTGACTGATGAAGATGGCTTTTACCCCGTCAATCAGTCCCACTCGTCCGCGCAGAAGCGTCAGGGTTTTTCCGGAACTTTGCTGAAGTGTCTGACGCAGCCAGTTTTTGTTCGCTCCGAAAGCTCTGTCTGCGCTGACAATGACGAGTCTTTCTGCAGCCGACGGATGTGATTCGGCCGGCAGATCGAAAGCGATATTAAAAAGTCCGGTTTTTCGAAGCTGAAGATTTGACCGGATCTCAAGACAAGCACCGCGCTCGGCAACCAAAATGACCGATGCGTAATCAAAAGAATTTAAAACTCGTGTTTCGGAATCGGAACAGTGGGCATCGGGCACCGTGTTGACCGAAAGAGAGGTGATGTTTTGGCTTTCAACCGGTTCAGAAAAAATCGCCGGCTGAACGCTGCGATCGGCACTCAGTGAGCGTCTGAATTCGGCAACGAGGGGAAGATGGTCGGAATATCCGGCATCCTTGTGAAAGGTTCTGAGCTTCTGATTTTCATCTTTGATTTGGTGCCGCTGAGAACGCAGCGGCAGACCGTCGCCGTTGCGGAGTTTTTTGGAAGCTGTTCCAAAGTCGCCTGCGACCGTCAGGACCTGATTCAAAACCAGCGCTCCGGTTTTGAGGAGAGTCTGAGAGACAACGATGTTGTCGAGCGCATTCATCGCAGCATCGTGCGGGTAATTTCCTTGTCTGTCGGCAGACCGTGTCTGCCACAGGTTGAACAGACTTTTGGAATCAGTACGGGCCGCCGCAAGTGTCGGAGCAAGCTGAAGTCCCGACTGAACCGGATTTTCACGATAGTCCGCGTTGAAATCTCCCATGATAATTGCAGCCGGAGTTTCGCCCTGAATGCGGCCGATATCAGCCAAATGTTCCCGCATCAGCGTACCGATGCGCTGACGCATTTCGTCGCCGACAGGTGATTTGTCGCGCTTGCTCTTCCAGTGGCTGTTGAGAATCATCAAAGGGATACCTTCCGGCAGCGCAACGGTAATACGCTGCGGATCGCGCGAGGCACCTGTGAAATCGGGGCGATCGGTATCTGAAAGATTGGGAGAGTCGAACAAAAAATCCAGACGCGTGTTTTCGAGGATCGGATATTTGCTGATGATTGCCGTGGTCACCGCGGTCGGGTTGTCTTCAGATTGCTGGCCGAGCGCGAAATAATTATATCCCAAGGGCGCAAGGACAGGCTTAAGAATTTCCATGGCGCGGCCCCTGTTGGACGCGCTCTCGATTTCCTGCAGACCGGCGACGTCAGGCAAACCTGCGGCAAGCAACGCATCACGAATGCGCAGAGCTTTGCGCTGTGCAAATTTTCCGGAATACCAGTCCGAAAGATCTTTTGAAAAATCGTCATAGGGAGTGCTGTTGTCGGGCTCGTCATCCCAAAAGTTTTCCACATTGTAGGTTGCAACTCTGAGTGCCTCACTGCCTGTCCGGCGAAAGACTGCCTGCGATGAGTTGTTCGTGAATGTTCTGCGTCCGGTGATCTCACCGTCCGGTTTGAGGACCAGACTGAGCGGTCCCTGATTTTCGGTGCAGGATGCGGTTTGGCAGTTTATCACCAGTGCGGAGCGCATGTTGAGGAAGCCGGAAATTTCATTTTCAGATAGACGGACAGAAGCGGCCGGTAAATGTTTTTCGGAGTTCTCAGCGATGGTGAGAGTGTTTCCGGAGAGTGTAATTTCAATTTGCCGTGCCGGATTTTCAACGTCGGTCAGGACGAGGCCGGCGCCCGAAGTGAGAGCCTGTCTTGTTGCCGAAAATGAGCGCTGAGCAGCACTTGCCGGCTGCTGCCAAACCTTCAGTTCGACGTTTTGTCCGTCGCAGTTCAAATTCAATTTTGCAAATCCCAACGTCGGAACAAAATCGAAAATATTTTTGTTTTCCGTGCATCGTATCTGACGTCCGTCAGTGAGAACGACATCCGCGTTCAGGCGAAGAGGGGTTTGTGCTGTGACCAAGCCCAGATACTGCGGATCCGGATTCGCGGGGTTAAGGGCAAAGGATGTTGTCAGCCCTTCGAATTCCTGAACCTGCTGCGAGAGAAAGAAAACCTTTGCGCCGGTGGCTTCGCCGACAATCTGTGCGTTGAGGGATTTCATTTCCGGAACGGACGGGACGCGCAGGGGCGCTATGCTTTTTGTGTTTGACGTTTTCGGACGCTTGCATGCGGCCAATTCGGCCGCAAGCAGCAAAGGAAGCGCAACTGTAAGACACCGAAGAATCAGAATCATGAAGTTTTCCTCCGCGGCCGGCGAGTTTCACGCATAAAAATGCGCGTCTGCTTTGGCAGGCACTATCAGGAGGAGTTTTCCGTGTCGATTAAAAAAATCCATTATGCCAATAAAAATATTGATTTGTAGATAATTAATTCACTGTAAAAACCTTGTACAGCGGAAGCGTTTTTCTGAAGTACGGCAACAAAAGGAAATCGCCGATATTTGCTGCGGTGTGAATTTGGCACCGGCATTGCTGTTGCCCGCACGGAGGATTCCGTCTGCTTCAAGCGGGATCAGAGACTCATCGGGGGAACAACATGCGGAACAATCACAATTCAAAGTTACCGCAACGGGCTGAACGCAGATCGGTGATGCGTCAACACTGGCCGTTGATGATTGGCTGCATGCTGACCGGAATGAGCCTTGTCTCGACACCCACAGCATGCGGTACCGGTGCAAAAATAACCCGCGATCCCATCTCAAAACTTGGTGACAATGAAGTCACACTGGCTCCGGCACCTGCCAACGACCCTTCACGGGTAGAGGTTGAACCGAGTATATCCAAGCTCTCTCCCGTGCGTGAAGAGACCGTCAGCGGCGCAGATCCAAGTTCAATTCGCTCCGATCCGGCACTCTTTCGCGGCAATCCGCAGCCGGCATTCTGCAGCGGTGTGATGGCCGGCGAGTGTCTCACATTGATTATTCAGGTTCCCGGCTCGGTTCTTCAGTCCAGTTTGGGATTGGGAGCCTTGGGTTTGGCCTTGGCATCGCCTTCCTACAATTCGCTTCTCCACAGAACGTGTTCGGAAGGACTCAAAGTCGGCCTTCCGGTGATTGAATCCGGTTTGCCTATTATGCAGCGCACCGGTGCGGCAAAGAAACTTTTCTCTCCGTTCAAACGTGCCCGCTGCCTGTATCAGGTTCTTTCCGATGAATCGCAGACTCTTCCGGCACTCGAAGCCAACGAGACCGCAATCAAAGTCCGGCTTGTTGACTTCACTCTCAACGGCAGTGCGCTTTCGACCAATCCCGTGATTGGCAGGTTTGAGTTCAATGAGAGCAAGATGCTGACGCGTTTTCATGATGTTTCGCTGAATGTTCCGACGGGGAGCTCTGCAGGCGAATGGCAGCCTGTGCGCGGCGGCTGGAACTTTTTTGATACGGCAACCTACAGCGGCATTTTCAAAACAAGCGATGTGAATGTGACCGTTGCCCGCGGCCTTTCCTTTAAAGTCAACGGTTTCGGTGTTGCCGCCTACATGAATCAGGTCATGGAACCTTTTCTCAACGATTCAACCCGCACCCAGTCGCTCGTCAAGGCGCGCGCCCAGATCGAGATGATGCGTATGGCCGTGCGCAGTTTGCGGCAGGGCAAATCCGTTGTGACTTCGTCTCTGGTCCTGTTGGGAATGGGAATTGATGCCATCAAAGATCTTTGCAGCACTCAGGGATCGGATTGCAGAGTCGAGGGTAAAAACACCGATCTCGTGAGCGGCATGAACGAACTGTTCGATGACGGGCAGCCGCTGGCGAGCAGCAGCAAAGCTCTTATCATCGACGCTCTCAAGTATGTTCCTCTGGGTCTAGTGCGTGCCCTGTATGAGCATGCCGATCAAAAAACGTTCGCTTCGCAGCTTCAGGATGGCTCTCAGCTGTAAGAGAAGCGGAGCTCAGACTCCAAGTTGCCTGAGTAAATCAGTGTGGTCGGCTGCCGACAAACTCCGTCTGGGACGGAGTTTTTTTTGTATCAGTTCTGAGTGTTCATCAGATGCGACTGAAATCCAGAAGCAGACATGTGATTCTGCAGCGCTGAAAAATCCCAGTTCATCGGTTGTGACGGCGAATGATTTTGAGAATTCGGAAAAATGCGATTTGAAGTGTTCCGCAGTTTTCTCTGCATCCGGACCAAAAAAATCCCAGTGGTGGATCATGAGCCGAAGTCCATTTTGCCGGAAGTTTAAGGGCAAACGATAATTTGCAACCTTGTACCGCAAACACCGCTCAGTGTACTGATACAGGAGAACCGGATTGTTTGTCTATGCGGCAACTGCTGCTTTCTGATTATGCATAAAGTTTTTCGCTGTTTTTGCGTGCAACAAGGGGCGATTTTTCGTTTCACAACAAGTCTTCAAAAATTCCTTGTCCAATCAGCCAATTAAAAAAAACGTCTGAGGAAAATCTTCCTACGCTATTGACAGTGTTTTTTCGGCTACGGTACCACTATATGTGAGAAGACAAATTGATGACCCTGAACAGATGTAAGGTACGAGTCCCCTCGGCCACGGGATCTGCAGCTCATTTTTGTCCTCTCTCGGGAAGACCCAACCGCCTGCAAGGAGCAATATATGGCGAACGCTGCAATCCGGCTCTTTCATCCCCGTGTCAACACCCAGTCACTGGACCTTTCCAATATCAATCTTTCGGGCTCGCTGGACAATATCATCCTCGACCTCCGTCCGAAGATCGAAATGGGCAAGGAGTATTCTTTTCTCGCAGCGGCAGTTCTTGCTGAAAAACTTCGCCTCGAAACCCTCGGGACTCTGGCGTTGACCCACAACACAAACCCGCAAAGTCTGCCCGAAAACGAAAAGCAGCGTCCGACCCTGCGTCAGTACGCCGCCTTTGCGATTGACTGCGGCCACATGTCCCCGCGCATCGCCGAGCTCGACCTTGAGTCTCTGCAAAAAGAGATCAAGCCCGAAAGAACCTACCTGCTCGACTACTTGGGCGCGCACACTTTGTACGACCGCTACCTCCTTCACAAGGAAGGCAAGCGCTACGAGGATATCCAGCACTTCTGGATGCGTGTTGCGATGGGTATTGCTCTGGCCGAAAAAGACAGCCGTCAGGCAACGGCTCGCGCTGCGGAATTCTATCACGTCATTTCTCAGATGCTCTATGTTCCGAGCACGCCGACACTCTTTAACTCAGGCACTGCACGTTCGCAGATGTCGAGCTGCTTCCTCACAACGGTGCAGGACGACCTTGTCGATATTTACCGCCAGTACTCGGATAACGCGCTGCTTTCGAAATTTGCCGGAGGCCTTGGCAACGACTGGACTCCTATTCGTGCCAGCGGTTCGTGGATTAAGGGCACCAACGGCCGCTCACAGGGCGTCATTCCTTTCATCAAGGTGCAGGACTCCTCAACCATCGCCGTGAATCAGGGCGGCAAGCGCAAAGGCGCTGTTTGCGCATACATCGAGACTTGGCACCTTGATATTGAAGACTTCCTTGAACTCCGTAAAAACACGGGTGACGAACGCCGCAGGACTCACGACATGAACACCGCCAACTGGGTTCCAGACCTGTTCCTGCAAAGGGTTGAGGCCAACGCCGA
>RFOM01000059.1 GCA_009926615.1 Pseudomonadota bacterium | reverse complement strand
ACAAAGCCGCGGCTTTGTTTTTACTGCTCCGATGGGAGACTGGCTGCCAAAATCGACTCTGATATCTTCCGGCTTTCAGGGAATGAACGGAGTTCAGACGGCGTGGTTGAAATCTCCGTCGCTGCTTTTGCGTGACTATTTTTCACTTGCGCAAAGTGAATTTGCATGGACTCTGGAGACCAAGAGAGAGAGAGAAATCAGAAAGGCTTTGATCGTTCCTGTTGAGTCTGCCTCACGGAAATTTTCCGAACTGCGCAGGTCGGCCGACACCTATCAGCCGACTGTTTCCCGCCGGACCTCGGATGTTCTTTTTCTCGGTCATTTTGATATTCGGGTCAGCAGCGCAAAAAACGAGAAAGCAGAAATTTGGGATTTTGAATTAAAGTCGGGTTACGATCTTGATCAGGCTCGGCAGGCGCTCGCCGCAAATGAGTTGTTCAATGCCTACACTTTGGAAAAGCTGACTTCGGGCCGCTCCAACAACACGAATATCATTCTGAGGACAGCAGCTGACCCTGATGATCAGCCGAGTGTCAGTCCGGTTGCTTCCGAACTTCAGGGAGAAGCAAGAAGAGCCTATGCTTCGTGCATCAAGGAGCGCGAGGAGTCTGATCCGCTTGTCAGTCTGGGCGGTACACTGCGCTTTACCGTTCTCAAGGGCAGCGACAGTTTAAATCTCAAATCGAGAAAAACCGACAAATCGAATATTGCCGAGAACTGGCTTGAGGCGTGTTTGATGAAAAAGCTCTTGGGCTTTCGGCTGAGCAACAAATCACCGGTCAACTTTCAGGGCGAATTTAAATTCGGAAAGGACATGTGACGGGGTCGAAAATTCGAACCCCCTGTTTGTGCGGTTTGTTTCAGGACGCTTTGGGCGGTGTCTGACGGTCGGAGGGGTCAGCGACAACAATGACTCCGTCCTCGAAATCCCGCAGCCGTTCATCGAGACTGTCCATTCCCTGAGCCGGTGCGGATATTGTCTGGACTCCGTGCTTTCTCTGAAGCTCTTCTGCCAGTGCGTTGAGTTCGAAAACGAACTTCTGGAAATCGTCACGTTCGCGGATATTGATTCTCACAGCATAATTTCCGCGTTTAAGTTCGGAAACAAATCTCATCATTGAAATCATCGGGCCGTACATTCTGTGCGTGCGGCGGATGACCACAACCAGCGTGATTGCGATAAACGCCAGAATAGCGAGAGTTATCTTGGCGCGGTTTTTAAAGAAAATGTCATTTTGCAGGAGAGCCGTCTGGTCGGCGACCTGAAACATCTCGAAAACCTGCTGATACTGCTCGCGGTACGCATCAAGAAACAGGTAAGCGAAAATTCCCGCGAATGTCAGTGAGACGGATACAACATGCAATCCGAAACGGATTTGTTTAAAAGGCTCAACCAAGTAAGCTCTGAGGGTACGCCGTTTTGCGCGCATCTTATTAACTCCCAAACGAAGCCCGGAGCACTCGGGACAAACGGAGCGTGTTTCATGTCAGGACCAGTACTTCTAGGTTACCGCATCTTTCGGTTTCGGGGAGTGGGGGAGTCACTTAATTTGCCGATCGTACTTCTGCGCGGGCTGGGACGATCGTCAGGATTTTGGCTCGACTTCAGCCAGAAGCTTTCCGAATTTGCGGACGTTGTCTGCATCGACCTGCTGGGAACGGGTTTGTCTCAGTCGTCATGGGGCCGCGGGACCATTCAGGGATTTGCGGCTGACGTGCGGGCGACAGTCGAAAAGTTGGGATATCAGCAAATCTTTCTTGTCGGCATCAGTCTGGGAGGCATGGTCGCGCTTGAAGTTGCAGGCGGATGGTGTGTCGTCAAAAAACTCGCGGTTTTTGCAACGTCCTCGCGTGGTTTTGGCGAGCAAAGGATTCGTCCTCAGGCATTGATGAAGCTTTTGTGGTCACTGCGGGCAGGAGTGCCCGATAATCACGAGCTCGCTCCTTATCTTGTGTCCCGTCAGACTCTGCAAATGCGGCCTGATTTGCCGGATGTCTGGAACCGGCTCTGGGAAAGTGAAGGATTCAAAGCGTTGCCTGTGCTGCGCCAGCTGATTGCGGCTGCCCTGTTTGATGCCCGCCCCGCGCTTGCGAGGACCGAGGCTCCTGTTTTATTTATGGTCTCCAGAGACGATGAGCTGGTGCCTTGGCGAAATACGCTTAGATTGTGGGAAACGACCCGCGAATGCAGACTCAAAGTTCTCGAGAATTTTGGTCACGATTTTCCGACGGAGGCGCCGGATTTGGTGATCGGTGAGCTGGCGGAGTTTTTTGGCACGGAGTGAATCCGGTTTCAGGGCTTATGAGCGATGCACTCAATTTCCACAAGAACATCACGCGGAAGCCTCGCAACCTCAACGGTGGACCTTGCCGGTTTGTGAGTTCCGAAAAATTCTTCATAAACCGAATTCATCGCCTGAAAGTCATTAAAGTTCTTTAAAAATACCGTTGTTTTCAGAACGCAGTCACGGGCGGCTCCGGCAGCTTTGAGAACAGCATCGAGATTTTTTAAGACTTGGGCAGTCTGCGCTGAAATGTCTGCACCCGTGATTTGCATGGATGCAGGATCGAGCGGAATCTGGCCCGAGCAAAAGACCAAATTGCCGAGAGTTACAGCCTGAGAATAAGGGCCAATTGCTTTCGGAGCGTTGTCAGTGTGAACTACAGATTTGGTCATTGCGGAGGTATCCCTTTATGAAAAGCAAGAAACAGCTCCGCAACCTTCAACCGACTTCACCCACTTTTTGAGCAGAGAGCTGCATGGTGTTGTCGTAAGCTTTGACGGCCTTCTGCAGAGCTTCGTACGTCCGGTGGGCAATTATCATATTCGACATGTTTTTCATAGGATTCACGTTGCTGTTTTCAATGTGTCCCTGTGTCACCTGACCGTTGTGGGCAACAATGTTTTCCGGCGCACCGTCATGCACAAACAAGTTGTCGCCCAGCCGCTGGAGCAACTTCTTGTCACTGAAAGCAACGACCTTAATTTTGTCGATGAACTTGTCGCCGTTGTAAACCTCTCCTGTCGGAAGGATTTTCATGTCTCCCTCACTCAGGCCGGTTATTGCTCCCCGTTCGCCGGCGACTGATGCACCGTTTTTGGTGACGAGAGTTCCGTCGGGAGTCAAAGAAAAACTGCCGTCACGGGTATATCGTTCCCCGAACGGAGTGTTGACTGCAAAGAACCCGTCTCCCTGAACTGCCACGTCGGTATTTACGCCGGTGCGTTTGAGTCCGCCCTGTATATGGCTGGTCTCGACATTCGCGAGAGTGACGTAACCCATTTCGTTTCCGTGCAACGGATAAAGATTGCGCATGTCGAGCTTGAACTGGGCCGGCGGCAGCGCGCTCGGATATGAATTCCACGGATTGGCTTCCATGGCTGCAAAAGAGATCTGTTCTTCCTTGAAGCCGGTTGTGTTCATGTTGGCAACGTTGTTTGCCAGAATTTCCAGAACACGTTCCTGAACAAGCCCGCCGGAAAGCGGAGAGTATATGTTCTTGAGCATATGACCCGCACCTCGCGTCTGAACGGGTGCTGAATCTCGCCTGTCAGACCCGTTACAGCTGCAAGTTTAACACCAGATTTTCGTGACCCTGAGGGATAATAATTTCCCGTTTGCCAAGGATATTGCCGTTCACAAGGGAACTCAGAACCAGTTCGTAGGAGCCGGGGACGAGGCGTACGGTTCTGTTTGAGCCTACGCTGATTTGAAATTCCATTTCAGTTTGAAGGATATCCCGCCGGAATGATTCGAGTTCACTTTTTGCAGCGGTGGTCAGATCACCGGGGGCACGCAATACAATATCTCTGCAGGAAGAATTTGCCGATGCCCGTCGTGCAAACTGTCGAATGAGCTGAACGCGGGTCGACTCGTCCCAAACACCGCGAACGATGGACGAACTGAACAGATCATTTCGGCTGTGACCCAAATCGAGACCCACGCGGCCGTTGAAGTTTTCACACAAAGGCGAAAGATTGGGGAACCTGCCTTTGGCAAACGCCTGACCGTTGATGAACTCAAACGGCAGCTTGGCAATGTTTTGAGGTGCCGCCTGCAACTTGGCCGCCGAACCGCTGTTCATTGCGACTCCGATCGGATTGAGCAGATTCGTCGGCACCTGAACGAGACTGGTTGTGTACAGAGCCTGAGTTCCCGCGCTTTCAACCTGATGCTTCATGATGAGTCTGCCCGATCGGAGCATTCCCTTGACCACCGAACCTCTGGCCATGTTTCTTGCGGCCATCCGCACGGCCACGTTCACTTTCTGAGAGTCCTCGATAGCAAGAACCTGCGATAGTTCTTCCTGTGTCTGACTGAGCATGTTGGAAATTATTTTGGTCCACTGCCATTTCTTGCTGTCGTCCGAAAGGACTTCAAGTTCGGGTGAATTCACCAGTGAACGCGGCAATTCGCGATGATCTTCCGACATAATATTCCGGACAATCCAGCCGATCTGAATCAGGGTCTGTTCGGGTGTCTTCTTTTTCACAAATCCCGAAGAGAGTTCTGCCGAAAGCCGCTCGCAAAGTTTGTTGAAATTAAAAAGTTTCCGGTGAAAAAGATAGGGCAACTGAGGAAACTCTTTTCGGATTTGTTTTTCGGAATTCCTTGAAAATGAGTTTCCCGCCAATACTGTTCCGTGCAGGTTTTTCAGATCATCCTGAATTGATGCAGGCGTGCTGAACCATGCAAGTTCGAGCGGTGTCTGAGGAATCTGCGACGGCAGTTTTTCGATGTTGTCCTGAGTGTCTCTGACAAATTGCAGGCTCAGACTGTCAAACCACGGGATTTGCAATTCTTCCGCAAGTCCGTCCGGCGAATATCTGACCGACAAATCCTTCAGAGTCAGCGACTTTCCGCTCAGCGGGTTGAGGACGAGCGGCTCGGTTTTGTCCGATGTTTTGAGCGGTTCAAAAAACGGAAGGATGTACCGGTTTTTCGCATTTTCAGTCTGTTTTGCCCTGCTGTTTGCGCTTCTCAGTCCCAAACTTTGAAGATGGTTTTCGGGCTGTCCCTGAATCAGTTTCAAATTGTCCGATGAATCTTTGGACCATTCGGCCACGTCTTCGAATATGGGAGATTCATAATGGCGGATTGAAAAGTTTTGCTTGCCGGCGATCAGGGCGCCGTTTTCCTGCCGTCCCGAAAAACTGATGGTCGACAGCAGCGGAGCATAGCCGAGGCGGTGAATCATTTTTAAAGAAAGTGAAACGTCCTGCGATTTATCGGAACCGCTGCGACCGATGACTGCCGAGCCTATGTTGATGCCCTGAATCGTGACCCTGTAAAAAGTCAGATTTTTGAAACCTGAAGGAGCAGCGACGACGGGTGATTCAAGCGGCGGATTTCCGATCGCCATTGCAACAAGTCCGGGACCCTGAAGAGCAGCCTTGACGGCTTTGTTTTGCGTTTCACCGCAGGCACACAGGGCAAGAATCGAGAGACTCATGAGGAATGACTGGCTATTGCGGCGATCCATCATGGAGATAATCCTCATCGTCCCTTGAGAGGTTGCAAATGAACACATCTGCCGGCACTCTCCGGTTTCCGGAGAGGGCCCCGAAATGCAACGAAAAATGCAGACAAATTTGCGATTGACGCTCATTTTGTTCTGCCTCCATCCTGACCCGCTGGCAGCTCAAAGTCAAAAGTCCCAAAATTGGCGTATTCCGATTGTGCCGCTTGATGATGCAAAAGATGAGTCCGAGGGATTGAAGCGAAAGGTCGTGCCGCCTTCCCGCACTCAAGTTCAATTCGAAAAATTGCTGGACACTCCTGTTCCTGCCTCCGCGAGCGCCTCCGACGTTTCGTCGGATCAAGAGACCCTCCGTTCATCCGGCTCGTCGCAAGATGTTTTACGCCGTTTGGGACTCCTCAAGGCAGGAGGCGAAACAGGACGATGGGGCGGCGGCCGTCTGTCCATTCGCGGTCATGCCGGAGCAGAGCCGGCAGTATCAATCGACGGCATTCTGCTCAGCTCCGGATTTTCGGGCGCGCATGCCGAAGAACTTGTGCCCGTTTCCGCGCTTTCCGGATTGCGCGCATATCCGTTTTTTCCGTCCTTCGGTTTACCTCATTACGGTGTTGCCGGCGGATACGATCTTGAGCTGATTTCGTCGGCTCAGGAAAACACCCGCATGAGCCTTCTCGGGGTCGAATTTCCGCAGGCGCTCAATGCGGGCGGCCGCAATTCTTCGCACTGCCCGCCGGACAATTGTCTGCATGTTTTTTGGGGCGCAAATTTCCTCAGAGGGAGACCGATTGTTCGGGACGATCGCAACACTCCTCTGGATGACAGCGATGATCGGGACGTCCTGTCGGAAGATTCCGATGTCAGCAGAATATCCGGAGCTGCCCGCCACAGAATGGATTTTGGCACAGGTAGCCAGCTGACTTCGACGCTCATAGCAGGGGGCGAAGGACGGGGTATCAACGGACTCCCCGTTTCAGGAGCCTCTGAGAAAAACCGTTTGAACCGAAAACTGCTTTTTGCTTCACAGGAATTTGCGCATCTTTCTCCTGTGAGCGGATTTTTCGGATCCGGCCGGCTGAGTGCGAGGGCTGAAAGCGGACAGTTCAATCAGGATCTCAAAAACGGAGATTCAGCAGTCAGGTCGGACCTCAGAGAGGAGTCATCTGTCAGTGCTTCAGGTCATTTATCCGTTCCCTTATCTGAGCCTCAAGCTGGGCATCGTCTGCTGATTGAATCGGATGTCGGGAAAACTGATTTTCAGAGCACCGTGTCAGTGTCGGGATTCGGTTCGGAAACTGCAGGCAGAGACGACTCCCGCATGAGCGGACACTTGATCCGCATTTCGGCCACCGGCGGATTATTCTTACGTTCATCCGGCGAATCGCAATACCTCGTCAATGCAAGTGTGCAAAACGGGCAGTCGAAGATGACCCGTCACTGCGGTGTGTTTGCTCCGGCCGTGTTGTGTGAGCAGAAAAATTGGAATTCATCGGAAACTTCGGCAGGGTTCACCGCACAATGGTCGAAAAATATTGATTCACGCATGATTGTATTTATTCATGCAGGCCGAATGTCGAGACTGCCGAGGCCTTTGGAAATCGCCGGACGGCCCGACGGTATCCTTGCGAATCCGGAACTGCGGCCGGAATTTACCGATGCGGCAGAGGCCGGATTGCGCAGCCGGTACGGTCTGGTGAGCGTATTCGCCGCACTTGACAGAGATCTGATTTCTGCGGAGCAGGTCAGTCCATTTTTGTTGCGATATATAAACACGCCTTCGGTCCGGAGGCTGGGAATAACGGCCGACGGCGGCATCAGGTTTGCAGATTATGAGATTGGCGGAATTTTTGAAAAAGTATACCCCGCAGTTTTGAACACACAGAGCAGCCAAAAAGTTTTGCCTTTCACACCCTCGCACTTTTACCGTCTGTCTTTTGCAAGGCCGGATATTTTTGGTTTTTTGTCGGCCTTTGCTGATTTTGAGGGGAGCGGGGCTTATTGGCTGGATGCGTCGGAGGGATCGGCTCTGGCTCCGCCGGCGTTATGGTCGGCGAGAATTGAGACTTCAGTCAAAACCGACTCGGCGACTCTTGGAATTTCCCTAAGTATCAAAAATATCTTCGATAATCGTACGAGCTATCTTTTTCTCCCCCAGCAATCCCGCAGACATGTCGCGTGGAGTTTATCACCCGTTTTGCCGGTACAGGGTCGCTCTTTCGAACTGAGTCTTCGCTTGCTCAACCAATAATATCAGGGTATTTGCGCCCGTGAACAGCACGGAGACCCTGACCTCGATGGACCAATTCAGAAGACCGAAGTTTTTTCCGGCGATTTTCTCGTTTGCAGTTTTGTCGGCCTGCGGGCAAAGCGAACTGAAACCGCGCGTATCAAATGTCTGCGGGGGATCTGCGGGTTCCGATGTTCTGGACGGATTGACTTGGATTGCCGGCTCTCCCGTGCAGGCGAATGTTTTATGTCAGGTGAGGCAATCGAAGGGGACTCTTGTGCAGGCGCTGGATCCCGAAAGTCGCGATCCTCTGCTTTTTTTTGACGAGGAAACTTCGATTCAGCTCCTTGTCGAAAGATTTTCCGGCAGGCAGTCGCGACCGACGAGGGTCAGTTGGTTTTCCATGTCGGGTGAACGCATCGGGCAGCGCGGCGACTGGCCTCAAAATGTTTACGGCATCAATATGCTTTCGAATGAAAGCGCGGTTGTCTCCGGATTTGATTATGGCGTGTTTCAAAAGGTGAGCCGGAAGGCCGGAACATTCGCGGCACCCGAAGGAGCAGAATTCGCGCTGTCTTCCGAAGCTCAGGTGCGTCCTGTCCATTTGCTGACTTCCGAAGCTTGGATCGCTGCAATTGACAACGGTTATGACCTGATCAGCTATCGTCCTGAAGAAGCAAAAATCTACGTCGTCGGCAATGCGCAGGGCGCTGAAAGGCGTGACGCAGCACCCGTGAAAGATGTTCAGACCGGAGTATCATGCAAGAATGCTTTTCAAGCTCATGCATTGACCCGTTCGCGTGTTTTGTTGAGCTGCAATCCGCAGTACTTTGGTCCTTCAAAGGGACAGACTGTCGCTGTTTTTGATGTGAGGCTTTCACCTGACGGTTCCGTGTCTGCAAGGGAACTTGTTCATTTTGATGCGGCTGAGGTCCAGCGCATAGATATTTTCGGTTCCGACCGCGACAACTCGTTTGTTTTTCTGGGATACAAATCAACATCCAAAGACAATTACAGCGGAAAATTATTGCGCGCAGGCTGGCTCAGTTTGTCGGGCGGTGAATGGATTCCCGAGGACAGATTTTCAGGACCGCTGGCACATCTCGCCGAAGGGCGCGGAAGCGTTGTTGCCTGTCAGGCCGACAGCGGGCAATGTCAAAGCGGACAGTTTTTGCATCTGAGCGGTTCCTCTCTCCGTCAAAAAGATATTTCTTTGCGGTCGGTGCCGATGTCTGCCGAAATTCCGTTTCTTTCCTTTGCGCAGGAAATTAAAAAGCAATGAAAAATTTTTCCGGTTTGATGACAATCAGTTTTGCGGTTTCTGCCGCAGTTCACGCCGGAGTGATTTTTGTTGCCGGCCGACAGAATCGGAACACTGAAACTCAAGTCCCGAAAGTGCGCTTTGTGTCCGTCAGGCTGGATCATCGCACCCTGCAGCCGTCAGTCTCTGTGAGCCGGAAAAATCAGGATGCGGAAAAACACGGACACTCCGGAAGAAAACAATCTTCAAATTCCTTATTTGAAGTGAAAAAATCTGAGAGAAATGCGGAATTGAACTGGGCTGCCGTTGTATTGCCGGCCATTGAGGTACCTCCGGATGTCCCGTTGCACGGGTCCTCCGTTTCCCCAATCCCTTCGGTTGCAGGTCAGGACAATAAGGGCACAGAAGCAGTCGTTGCAGAGAGTATTGCACTGCCATGCCGCAGTCTGCCGTTGCCGCGACAGTGGGCGGGATTAAAAAATGTCTGGCCCCGCAGGTACAAAGTTGAAATTCGCTTGGAGAGTGTTTCCGGAAACGATATTTATACCCTGACGTCATTGCATCCGGCAGACAAGGAATTTCCGGCTCTCGACGCGCGGGTTCGAACTTCCCTGACTGAATGCTTGCGAAAACCGGCTTTAAAGTCTGCATCCGCTTTGGCCGGTGCAGACGGGGCATTGAATCCGGCAGCGGGAAAGGCATACTCTGCCGAGATCGAATTTTATCCTGAAAGTCCGAACATAGCGGCGCAATAAGGAACCGAATATATGAAAAATCCGGCGGACGATCTGACAGCACCATTGACAAAACTCGCTCTGCGTATGCCGGAGGCGGTAGTTTTTGTTGTCGGGGATATCGTATTGGACTGCTATATTCAGGGAAGTGTTTCACGCATTTCTCCCGAGGCTCCCGTTCCGGTCGTTCTCGAGGGCGAAAGGCGGTACGTGCTTGGCGGCGCTGCCAACGTTGCCGCAAATATTGCATCCTTCGGCGCGAAAGTTCAGCTCTGCGGAAGAATCGGCAAAGACACAGACGGAGTACAGCTCAAAAATATTTGTCACGAACTGGGTATCGAAACCCAAGCACTGATTGATTCGGATACGCTTCCGACGACCCGCAAGACCAGAATTCTGGCCGGTTATCAGCAGCTGGTGAGGCTGGACCGAGAGAAAATTGCACCGTTGTCGACGGTTGACGAACAGAAGGTGATTCTGCAATTCGAAAGATATTTGTCGCATTCTGGTGAGAAGGCTCTTGTTTTGTCCGATTACGGCAAAGGCGTATTGAGTCATCATCTGTGTCAAAAATTGATAGGGATTGCCCGAAGTCACAAAGTTCCTGTCATCACCGATCCCAAATCAAACGACCTTTCACGATATAAAGGAACAACACTTATAAAGCCCAATCTCAGGGAAGGCCGCGATTTACTCAAAACGTGGGAGCCCTCCCTTTCGCTGCATCACTTTGAAGAAGAAGTTGAAGCGATTTGTGAAATCGTCGGGCGGCAGGCGTCGGCAGAGGGTGTGGTGTTGAGCCTTTCCGAACACGGTGTGGCGCTCAGAGAGTCGGAATTCCGGAAAGTCAGACGATTTGCGTCACGCGCGCTGCAAGTGGCAGATGTATCGGGTGCGGGCGACACTATGGTTTCTTTTTTGGCTATGGCTTTGGCGGTCGGAGCATCCTTTCCCGAGGCAACCGAGATAGCCAATGCCGGTGCAGCAATTGTGTGCGCCAAACTGGGTACGGCGACGGTGACCCTGCCCGAAGTTCTGCAGTCACTTACGGCAGATGTGCGGGGAGTCACCGGTCCGTCCCGCAAGATACTTTCAACTGATTCGGTTCTTGCGCTCGCCCAGACACTTCACCGCACAAATCGTAAAATTGTATTTACCAACGGCTGTTTCGACCTTCTTCATATGGGACATGTGGATATACTCGAGCGCTCCCGTGCGCTGGGTGATGTTCTTGTCGTTGGACTGAATTCCGATGATTCGATCAGGCGGCTCAAAGGAAGTCAGCGCCCCGTCCAAACATTCGAGAGCCGTGCACGGGTTCTTGCCGGCCTTGCGGCCGTCGATTTTGTGATCGGCTTTGATGAAGACACGCCCATTGAACTCATAAAAGCCTTTGCACCGCACGTGCTCGTCAAGGGCGGAGACTATTCGGTAGATTCGGTGGTGGGTTCCGAAGTTGTGCTTGCAGCAGGCGGGCGTGTTGAAATTCTCCCGTTGATTGCCGGCCACAGCACAACTCATCTTGTTGAAAAGGCAAGATCTCCGCTGCAGTAGATATCAAATAAAATCGTGAGGCATAAAGTCGCGGGTACTCCTGAAACTGAAATTCGGGGAGTAATTAAGAAGGTTCGTCAGTTTGCTCGTGTAAAGACACGCATAGTTTTCGACCTGCGCCGCAAATCTTGAATTCTGATGACCGGTTTTCATGAGTTGACCCCAGACAGGATGAAAATTCTGGTGATATTTTTTCATTCCGTGTCTCAGAGCTTCACGCGTTGAGTCGCGTTTTCCGGTCATGGAACGTATTTCAGCCTGCAGTCGCTGAATTTTGTCGGTCTTGGGTGTTTTGGATTTGTTTTTCTGTGTGCTGTTTAGAATTTCAAGTTCAATCTGGGATTTCTGCAGATCATCTTCAAGATCATCTTTAATGAGAAGCAGCTCTTCATATCTCCTGAATTCGTCTTTGTGCCTTGCCAGCGAATTTAATTCTGCCTCGAGCTCATTGACGACAAGCATCGTTCTCCAGCCAAGCTCCTTCTTGCTGCGCAGAATGTCGCCGTAAATATGGTCGCCTACGTAAAGTATTTCGGGACCCGACTGGATGCCGAGCTGGTCATGAAGCTGCCTGAAGTTTCCGCCCTGAAATACCTTGTTCTCCGTGTTGATGAAGCCGTTGGTGTTCTTCAGAAGGCCGGTTGACGGATCAACTTCGTAGAGCGGGTTGGGAGCCATAAAGAAGGAAGGTTTTGCCGCGCCGGTAATGACAACATCAAAAAGTTCCATCCATTCTTCGGTCAGATTCCGCGAATCATTTCCCAAAATGTAGTTCATGACAACGTGGGTATAATCCCAAAGGCTGTTTGTGACGACGAAAACCTTTCGACCGGACCGACGGAGTCTTTCAAGTGTCTCCCTGAGTTTCGGATCACGCTGAATAAATTTGGCAGGGTTCAGGGCGACTTTGTGTTTGATGCTTCCGTCACGGTGGCAAAGGTCAATTGCATTACGGACATCACGATAAATCTCGGACGGATTCTTCGTGATCTCACCTTTCTTTTTCGACTTCAAATCAATCAGCTGGGCAAACAGGTATGCATCTGCAAGTGTAAAAAGAGTGTCAATCAGAGCGTAGTCGGGTTCTTCATAGGATTGCATGAGCGAGGCATCGTACAACGCGCGTCTCTCTTCGCGTGAAAGTTCACGGAAACCGTGATGGGCGACTTTGACGTAGCGGTGCCGGTCCAGTTTAATAATGTTGCCGCGCAGCTTGTCGATGGCCAGTCCGCGGATCATATAATTGATGTCAAAAGTCCACGTCAGAATTTCCTCGGGATAGCCGATCGAAACCAGCTTTTTGAGGGTCTCGTTGTAAGCGAGAACTTCAAATTGTTCGGGTTTGTAAAGTGCAAGAGTGTAGTCCATATCAAAGCCGACAGCTTTGATATTGCGCATATTCAGCGAGCGGTTGCAAAAGATTCTTTCTGTTGATTCGATATCGGAAATTGAGACGTGCATATTTCAAATCTACCTTAGGGATTGTTGATGAACTGAACACCAACCTGATAAAAATTGTGACTGTTTTCTTCGAAGATTTGTTTGACGTAAACGACCCGTCCCTGCATTACGGATGTCTCCCTGCCTTTAATTTTTATCGTCATTTTCGAGAATACTCTGCCGGGTTGCATTAACTTGGTCTGAGAACGTGCGCGAAAACTTAATCCGCCCTTGGACATGTCATACAGGCGGCGGGTCAGTGAAGTGCCGCCGTCAAACGGATGGGTGATCACTATTTCAGCCTCGTCCTGCGACGAAAAGACCAAACGTTCGTCGGCACGGGACTGCGGCAGCAGACTGATGTGATGGGTCGGAAAGCGTATGTCGGTTCCGTGCGCAAAAAGCGCGGCACTGACGAGCTGATAATTCTTGCAGACAAGTGTAAATTCGGTGCTGGTCACGACTTCCGGAAGAAAATCGACGGGTATTGAATTATGAAAGGTGACCGCCTCGTCGAGAATGCCGGTGGGTGTGCAGAGAAAGGAGACAGACTTGCCCTTCGGACTCAGCACCAGCGGTTGTTTGTTCGCGACAAGTTCGTTGTACACATTTTCAAAGTCGTTTTTGGATACAAGCATCAGTTTTCCTCTGCCGAAAGTGAATCTGTGAATCTGTCCAGTCTTCTGATTACGGCCCGCGACTGAGGCAATGCATAGCTCACGCCGCCTATGTAGCTCATTTTGGAGCCGGAAAAATCGCTCAGGGTTGATTGCGTTGATTCAAAGTTGAGTATGAAGTTGAATCTCCAGTTGCGCGAAAGATCAAAATAAACCTGCCCGCCGCTGCCAAGAATTGAATCCGCGCGTTCGACGAGGGTTGCCGAGCCGTCTGTCGAATTGTTTATGCGGATTCTCTGAAGGATATAGCTTTCTCTGTCGTAGCGCAGAAAAGGTTGAATCCGGATGTTGAAGGCTATCGGGAAATCCAGCGAAAACCTTGCCCCCAGCCTTCTGGAGTCATTTTGAATTGAAGCTGACTTTCGGTTCGTCAAATTGAGGGCAAGACTTGCGGTTGAGGATATTTTCGGAAGATAAAAAAGATTGTCCTGAATGACAGTTGCAAAGACTCCCCGTCCGGCTTTGCTCAGTGACCAGCTGGCGAAAGAAATTCTCGGGTCTTCCTTGTTTATCTCAGTCCGCAGCGGAGTGTACAAAGTTCCGATGTAAGTTCCGGGCACACGCCACTGAAACCACGGCACAACCTGTTCAACGTTGCGGATACTGTCAGACACCTCATTCGGCGCGCCGAGAAAGCGGGCACTGGAGCCGACGCGTTCAAAATCGAGCATTGCGTGCAATCCGAACTGGAACGGTGTCATTGAATACCGGATTTCGGTCACAAGCTCGTGCGAGCGCAGCATGTCCCGTGTCGGAAAAATAAAATCGGCCGACTTAAATGTTTTGAACCACTGTCCGAATTTTGCAGCCTGATCATCATTGGTGCGGAGATTCTGCGTGTAACGGTAGTGAGTCGTAAATGACAGTCCCAGTCTTTTCACAGGTCCCCAGCCGATCGCACTTTGCAGCTGCAGTGCCCATCTTGGCTCCTGAATGGTTGACTGGCATTCTGTGTTGCACTCGGACACTCCGGGGTTTGTTCTGGAGATCGTGTCGTAGCCAAAACTCGTACCGCCAAGCGCATACCAGCTTTTTGTCCCCGAAAATTCTTGGCTTTGCCTCATATGAGGCGGGAGTTCGGCACTTTTGCCGAAAGGATTTTGATTTCGCGGCGGCGGAGGTCTGTAGATTGGCGGCTGAGGAATAACCTGCGGCGGCGGATACGGTGCGTTCAAAGGAACTCTTGGCTGAACGGGTACAGGTTGGGGCGGGGGAGACTGAAATTGTTGCGCCGGCCGCCTGTTCCTTTGGGCGGTGAAATTAGAATTTTGGGCATAAATTTGTCCGCTCGGCAAAGCCACTGCCGCCGAGATGATTCCCGCCGTTCGTTTTCCATTCGTCAGGAACGTCAGACAATTCTCCTAATTAGGTTTTCTTTAACAATCTGGCTTATGCTAACCCCGTTTTGAAAGAAGTAAAACTCATCGGTGTTACTTCTGCGGCTATTCGCGGCGAAGTGTTGCTCTGGGGGCCTTCATGCGTCAATTTTTCGGATTTTTAAGTTTTATCGTTGTTCTCAGTTTTTGTCCGGCAGGCGCCGTCGCGAAACAGCCGTGTGTCAGCCGTCAGGAACTCACGGCGCGATCGACGGGCATTGTTCAGCGCTATCACGTGAGCAACGGTGAGAACGTCCGAAAGGGCGATCCTGTTATTGAGTTTGATTCACGACTGTTGCGTGCGGGTTACAAAGAGGCGCAGGCTGCTGTCGATGCGGCGAGGGGAAATGAAGATTTGGCCGCAGATGCGCTTGTCCGTCTTGATAAACTCAAAAGTTCCGAGGCGGTGAGCGAGCAGCAGCTGGCGGAAGCAAAAATTCGTGTCAGTCAGGCAAGGGCAATGCGCAGGCAGGCCGAGGCGGCAGCCGAGCGAGTCAAGGTTCAGCTCGATGATTCCGTGTTGCGGGCAGAGGTGTCGGGCCGCGTTCAGGGACTCCCGACAATTCTTGGTATGGTTGTGCAAGTCGGCCAGTCTCTCGGAAGCATTGAGGTTGTCGGCCAAACGTGCCAGCCGGCCATTCCCGTTAAAAATAATTGAGGAATGATGCCATGAATCTTGCACGTTTCTCGGTTAAAAGACCTGTCACTGCCGGCATCATCAGCGTTGCGCTTTTTGTTCTCGGAGTTTTCTACCTCGGCAAGATGCCCGTTTCTCTCTATCCGGATGTTTCAATCCCGTTCATCTCCGTGACCGTCCCTTATCCGGGTGCATCTCCGGAACAGATTGAATCAGCGATTGTCAAACCCATAGAAGCCGAGGTCGCGGGGCTGAAAAAGGTTTCGCGTGTCATCGGTGTTGCCAGACCGGGCTTCGGTCAGCTGATTCTCGGATTTAAAATGTCTGCCGACGAACAGGAGGCCGCAGATGCTGTTCGTGAAAAAGTTGCGATTGTCAGGGGGCGTTTTCCGCAAGGCACCAAGGAACCGATAGTTGCACGCATCGATGTCGGTGCGACACCGGTGCTGATTTACGGTGTTGAGACGGGCCGTTCGGCCGACCAGACACAGCAGTTGCTCGAAGACAAGCTTTTGGCGGAGCTGCGCAGAACCGACGGTGTCAATGAAGCAAAGATTCTTGGGATCGGTGACGAGCGGGTTCAGCTGACACTTGATGCCCGCAAACTTTCTGATTTGCGCGTCGCACCTTTGGATATCTTCGAACAGCTTTCAGCAAAAATGGCGGTCATCCCATGGGGAGATGTCAATCAAAACAACCAGCTGATGGCTGTGTCACGCAGTCTGCTGCCGGCTGATCTGAAATATTGGGAGCAACAGCGGGTCAGCCTGCGCGACGGCAGAACAATATTTTTAAGCGAAGCCGGACAACTGAGCATGGTCCGCGACGAGACGGCTTCGGGGGTGTTTATCAATGGAAAAAGAGGGCTGGGACTCGTCATCACAAAGCGCGCCGATGCCAACACAATCAGCACAGTCAAAGCAGTAAAAAAGGCTCTGTCGAAAGTGACGCTGCCCGATGACATAAAGCTTTTCAGTATTGTCGATCAAAGTTCATTCATTCAGGAGAATTCAAAAGAAGTCTGGATCGCTCTCTTTGCCGGCGGTGCGTTTGCAGTGCTGGTTATTTTGTTTTTCCTGACCGATTTTCGCAGCGCCTTGATTTCGGCAACAGCGCTTCCCGTGAGTATTGCCGGTTCTTTTATTTTTATGAGCTGGCTCGATTTTTCAGTCAATATGATGAGTCTGCTGGCGATGGCATTGGCGATTGGTCTGCTTATCGATGATGCGGTCGTTGTCAGAGAGGCAATTTACACGGAACTCGAACATGGTGCTTCGCCGGCTGAAGCTGCCGTCAAAGGAACCGATCGTGTTGCAGCCGCCGTGATGGCAACGTCCTTGGCTGTTGTTGCGGTCTTTCTTCCGGTTGCCGGAATGGACGGAATGGTCGGCCAGTTCTTTAAACAGTTCGGGGTGACAATCTGTATCGCCGTTGTCATTTCAACTTGGGTTGCATTTACTCTCGATCCCATGCTTTCAGCATATTTTGCGGGTCACCCGCGGCCTTTCAAAGGAGCGTTCTGGGATAAGTGGCGTTCATTCCTGACTGCAACGGAAAAGACCATCGCAGATTGGGCTGTCGCTTCGTTCAGGCGGCCGGTCACGGTGTTGATCATTGCAGTCGTCACTCTTTTTGCCGCTGTCGGTCTGAGTCTTTCGCGCGGAGCAGATTTTCTGGCGTTTGAGGATCGCGGGCAATTCATCATCAATATCCGCGGAAAATCGGGAACAACGCGGGAAAATTCCGAACGCCTCGCCGAACAGGCCCTTGCACGTGTCAAAGACTTTGAAGGGTTGCAGGAAGTTTTTGTGACTGTCGGCGAGCGCGGAGACGATACTCTCGTCCATATGCGTCTGGTCTTCGTTCCCAAAACGAAGCGCAAAACCGGCCTGCTCTCCATGCAGAGTGCGGCGCGGGAGCGGCTGAAGGATTTGGATGCCGATATTCTCGTCATGGATCCTCCGCCTATCGAAGGTGTCGGCGGCGAGGCTCCGCTGAGCGTTTATGTGTACGGCGAAAGTTTGAAGGAAACACGCGAAGCGGCTGAAAATCTCCTTGCAAAAATCAGAGGAGTCCCCGGAATAGCAAATGCCCGTCTGGAAACGGCTGCGTTTGCAAAAGGAATTGATGTTACTTTTAAACCTCTCGACTTGGGGTTTGCGGGTTCTGCCACTCAGGCCGTTGAAATGACCGGACGCCTCGCGCTTACGGGACTCGAAGCAGGTTTTGTCGGAGACAAGAACACTCCCTTCGTGTTGAGGCTGGGAGCCGGTGATCGCAATATTGATACGCTGTGGAACAATGTTTTTATCCCGAGCATGCGCGGTCCGATGCCTTTGAACCAGTTCGCCGAAGTAAGCGAAACTTTGCGTCCGCGGGGAATTGACCGTGAACGCCGCTCGCGGAAAATGGTGATTTGGGGAACTCTCGATCGCAGCAGAACTTTTGGTGTCGTGCTCGCGGACGTGCAAAAGCTGGTGGATGCAATTCCCGCTCCTTTTTCCGGTGAAATTCAGGGCGACAAAGAAGCTTTCGAGGAAATGGTCGGAAGCTTCTCTCTCGCGATTGTCGGCAGCCTGTTTTTTATCTTCATCATTCTGGCTGCGCAGTTTGAGAATCTCATGAGACCGTTTGTGATTCTGCTTTCACTGCCGCTTGCAGTGATCGGCGGTTTTCTTGCGCTTTATCTGGCCGGACAGCAGCTGGCTTTGGGTGCGCTCATCGGAATGGTGTTTCTCATCGGTCTGGCCGCGAAAAACGGAATCCTTCTTGTGGATGCCGTCGGGGTCAAGGAAAAGGGTATGAGTCTGCTCGATGCGGTCTACGAAAGTGTGCGCGAGCGTTCGCGCGCAATTCTGATGACGTCCATTGCGATGATTTTTGGAATGATTCCCACCGCAGTGATGCGCGGGGGAGGTTCTGAATTCCGTGCTCCGATGGCGTTGGCGATTATCGGCGGTGTCATTTCGAGCACCGTGTTGTCGTTTTTCGTCGTACCCGCTGTTTTTGGTGTTATTGACCGCTTCCGCAGCCGATTTTCAGGAGTATCGGGAACGGTGCGCTCTTCAGTTTCCGGTACAGCTGCCGTCGGCATGCTTTTTTGTCTTCTCATTCCATCAACCGCGCGAGCCGCAAATCCGCAACCCGCAGAAGCAATGCCGGCTGTCGGTCGCGGCTCACTGACGGCGCCCGATGCGAACATGGATATTGTTCTTCGCCTCATTGGCACACTGAAATCTGACGGGCCGGATGCAGCGCAAATTCAGGGTGCTGAAATCGCCGCACAGCAGGCATCGAGGGCTGCCGTAGAAAGCGTTTTCGGGGGAGCGCGTCTTGAGTACGGGCACGAGTGGTTCCGGCCGGGATATTCTCAGTCTTTTACTCTTCCGCTGCCTCCGGCTCTTGGAGGACCTAAAACTTCAACTACGGTTGTGGTTCCGAAAGAACAGCGTGTGACTAATCTGGGTTGGCAGATTCCAATCGTGAACGTGCAGGCCATTTACGGTTGGGTCATGCGCAATTCTCTCCGGATGCAGGCCGATAAAATTCGCGAAGCACGATTTGAGGCCGGTACGGTTCAGGCCGCGCAGTTATTGCTGCAGACAGAGATGGCTGTTCAGGGTGCGCGGGTGAATCAGAGTTATCTTGAAATCAGCAAAGCCCGTGAGGCAATTGTCCGGCAGCGTTTTCAGGCAGGACTGTCGACCAAGCTGGATTTGAATCAGGCTGAAGCCCAAAGTCTCGCTGCTTTGGCGCAATGGGAACAGGCCAAGGCAGAAGAGGTGAAAATCAGGCAGCAGTTTTATCAGCAGGTCGGAAATCCATTTCCCGATGCCGGAGTCGGAGTGACCGATTTTCCGTTTGCAGGAAATAAACCGTTTCGCTCGACAGCCCTCGAGGCAATGGCGTCGGTCTATAATGTTCAAGTCAACAGTTCAGAGCTGGGTGATGCCTCTTTTTATCCGACGCTCAGTGTTGAACTGGGTTATTCGAAAAAAGATTTCACCGGTGCACCGGATGCTCAGAAGTTTGCGGCATTGAGGGCACGTTGGGATATTTTGGACGGCGGGAGCCGTTCGGCAATGCGGGGCCGGAACACACAGATGGCCTACGATTTGCTTGCACAGACGCGTGAACTGGAAGTCCGGCTGCGGGCATCATTCGAGACACTGAAGACGAGACGGGATGCGTTGCTCCGTGCGGGGAACGCCGCTGAATTCGGGCAAAAGGCAGCGGCAGCCGCACAGCAGCAGGCGTTGCAGTCTTATTCGGCCGGACTTGCCAAGTCAGTTGATGTGCGGGCTGCCGACGAAGCGAAGCTCAGAGCCGACTTTGCTTTATTGCAGCTTAAATTCGCTCTGCAGGGGCTTGCCGTTGAAAGTCTTGCACTGACGGGAACCTGGAATGAATTGATGAGAGGCAGTTATCAGCGGTAATAGCCGCCGAATCTGTTATTCAGAAACTGATCGAGAGTCACATCTTCCTGTCGGATGAATCCCTTTTGCGGGATTTTTCCTTCCCGATGCAGATCGATGACCCCGCAAATTCCTGCGGCAGTCGTTATTTGAATTGCACCCCAGTGTTCTCCGTGAATATCTTGGTTGTATATCTTATGCGCGTAGCTTTCCTGAGTCAGAATTCCCTGTTTGTGTCCCTGAATGGTCACCATGATGATGACAACGTCCTGTTTTGTTGTCGGCAGTGCCCGTTCAAAAATTTTCTTCAGGCTGTCTCTGTCCTGATTGAGCTTCAGTTCATTCATGAGCAGCGCAATAATATCGCGATGGCCGGGATAGCGGACACTCTTGTAATCCAATGATTTGGCTCGTCCGGCAAAAGTTTCGGCAAGCGTACCAAGTCCGCCGGATGTGTTGAATGCTTCGTATTCAACGCCGTCGAGACTGAAGTTTTCGAGTCCCTCAAGCGGCTGCAGAATTGTAAGTTTGCCGTTCACAACTGCTTCACAGGGATTTCCGTATTCGTTGATCAGCCCTTCGGTGCTCCATGTCAGATTGTATTTCATTGTGTTGTGCGGGTATTTGGGCAAGGCGCCGACTCTCATCTTGATGTGATCGACGGAGTCGAAATTATTCGCAAGACTGTTGGCGACAATGGTGATGAATCCGGGGGCAAGGCCGCACTGGGGAATGAAAGCCAGATTCGATCCTGCGGAGAGAGTTCTGATCGCTTTGGTTGTGGCCAC